>JAKAFA010000009.1 GCA_021818185.1 Pseudomonadota bacterium
CCCTGTTCGCCACCAGCATGGAGGATCTGGTCGCCGTGGCCGAGGCCGGCCAGGTGATGCCGCCCAAATCCACCTGGTTCGAACCCAAGCTGGCCGATGGAATGGTGAGCTATCCGCTGGGGTGAGGGGGGCATGGGAGCGGCCGACCGTCCCGCCCTGGTGATCGCCGGCCCCACCGCTTCGGGCAAATCCGCCCTGGCGCTGGCGGTGGCCGAGGAATTCGGCGGAACGGTGATCAACGCCGATTCCCTGCAGGTCTACGCCGTCCTGCGGGTGCTGACCGCCCGCCCCACGGCGGGCGACGAGGCACGGGCGCCCCATCGCCTGTACGGGGTGCTCGACCCGGCCGAAGCCTGTTCGGCGGCGCGCTGGCGCGATCTGGCGGCGGCGGCGATGGACGAGGCGTGGCAGAGCGGCCGGCTGCCGGTGGTGGTGGGCGGCACCGGCCTTTATCTGCGCGCCCTGATCGACGGTCTGTCTCCGATCCCCGAAATCCCGGCCGAGGTGCGGGAGGAAGCGCGGGCGCGGCTGGAGGACCTGGGCAATGCCGCCTTCCACGCCGAGTTGGCCCGCCTCGACCCGGTGATGGCCGCCCGGCTGGACGCCGGCAACAGCCAGCGACTGGCGCGGGCCTGGGAGGTGCGGGTCGCCACCGGCCGCTCGCTGGCCGCGTGGCAGGCCGAACCGCCCCGGGGCGGCGTGGCGGCGGCGTGGCAGGCGCTCACCCTGATGCCGCCGCGCGACGACCTCTACGCCGCCTGCGACGGCCGCTTCCGCCGCATGGTGGAAGCCGGCGCCCTGGCCGAAGTCGAAGCCTTGCTGGCCCGCCGCCTCGATCCGGCACTGCCCGCCATGAAGGCGCTGGGCGTGCCGGAACTGGCCGCCCATCTGGAGGGCGGCCTTGACCTCGATGCCGCGGTGGCGCGGGCCACCCAGGCCACCCGCCATTACGCCAAGCGCCAACTGACCTGGTTCCGCCATCAGATGCCGGCCGCCCACCCCATCGCCGAGCAATTTTCGGAAAGCCTTCCCGTACGAATCTTTCCGTTTATTCGCCGGTTCCTGTTGACCCACGGGTGAGGGGGGGTTAGTTTGTGCCGCTCGCGCCGCCGGCCAGCGCGCGTACGGCAAACGTGCGCGGAGGGTGGCGGCAATCATGGTAGGGAAAAAGGTGCGCACATGGCACAGAAGGACACGTTGACCGGCGCGGAAATCCTCTTGAAAGCTCTGGTGGACCAGGGCGTGGAGGTACTTTTCGGCTATCCGGGCGGCGCGGTACTTCCCATCTATGACGAGCTGTTCAAGCAGAACCGCCTGCGCCACGTCCTGGTCCGTCACGAGCAGGCCGCGGTCCATGCCGCCGAAGGCTATGCCCGCTCGACCGGCAAGGTGGGCTGCGTGCTGGTCACCTCGGGTCCCGGCGCCACCAACACCATCACCGGCCTGGCCGACGCCCTGTGCGATTCCATTCCCGTTGTCTGCCTGACCGGCCAGGTGCCCACCCACCTGATCGGCAACGACGCGTTCCAGGAAGCGGACATCACCGGCATCACCCGGCCCTGCACCAAGCACAATTACCTGGTCAAGGACACCAACCAGCTGGCCCGTACCGTGCACGAGGCCTTCCACGTCGCCCGTTCGGGCCGGCCGGGTCCGGTGGTCATCGACCTGCCCAAGGACGTGACCCAGGGTCCCGGCGAGTATCAGCCGCCGTCGCGGGTCAAGCCCAAGTACAAGCCGCAGGTCAAGGGCGACATCAGGGCCATTGAACAGGCGGTGGAGATCATCGCCAACGCCAAGCGGCCGGTGTTCTATGTCGGCGGCGGCGTGGTCAATTCCGGCCCGGCCGCCTGCCAGCTGCTGACCCAGTTCGTGCGGATGACCGGCTTCCCCATCACCCTGACCCTGATGGGCCTGGGGGCGTTCCCGGCTTCGGACCCGCTGTTCCTGGGCATGCTGGGCATGCATGGCACCTACGAGGCCAACCTGGCCATGCACGGCTGCGATGTGATGATCAATATCGGCGCGCGCTTCGACGACCGGGTCACCGGCCGTCTCAACGCCTTCGCCCCCGAATCGACCAAGATCCACATCGACATCGACCCCAGCTCGATCAACAAGAACGTGGCGGTGGACCTGTCCATCGTCGGCGACGCGGCCCACGTTCTGGAAGACCTGATCAAGGTGTGGAAGGCCCGCCAATGCCGCGCCGACGAACGGGCACTGAAGGCTTGGTGGTCGCGGATCGAGGAGTGGCGCGCCCAGGACTGCCTGCACTACGAATCCTCCAACAAGGTGATCAAGCCGCAATACGCCATCCAGCGCCTCTACCAGCTGACCCGCGACCGCAATCCCTACATCTGCACCGAGGTCGGCCAGCATCAGATGTGGGCGGCCCAGCACTTCCGCTTCGACCGGCCCAACCACTGGATGACGTCGGGCGGGCTGGGCACCATGGGCTACGGCCTGCCCGCCGCCATGGGCGTGCAGGTGGCCCACCCCGAGGCGCTGGTCATCGACATCGCCGGCGAATCATCGATCCAGATGAACATCCAGGAAATGGCCACGCTGTGCCAGTACCGGTTGCCGGTGAAGGTGTTCATCCTCAACAACCAGTACATGGGCATGGTGCGCCAGTGGCAGGAACTGATCCACGGCGGCCGCTATTCCGAAAGCCACATGGACAGCCACCCCGATTTCGTCAAGCTGGCCGACGCCTTCGGCGCCGTCGGCCTGCGCGCCACCAAGCCGGGCGAGGTGGACGACGTCATCAAGGAAATGCTGGCAGTCGACCGGCCGGTGATCGTCGACATGCGCACCGACGCCTCGGAAAACTGCTTCCCGATGATCATGCCCGGCATGGCCCATAACGAGATGGTCCTGGGGCCGGAGGACCGGGCGATGGAGAAGCCCGGTTCCGAGGATGACGGAATGGTCCTGGTGTAGTTGGCGGAAACGACGAAAAAGGGGAACTGACGTGATCAAGGCCGTCGAAGAAATCAACCGCCATACCATCGCCGTGCTGGTCGACAACGAGGCCGGGGTGCTGGCCCGCGTCATCGGCCTGTTCTCGGGGCGCGGCTACAACATCGAAAGCCTGACCGTGGCCGAGGTGGACCCGCGCAACAGCCTGTCGCGCATCACCATCGTGACCTCGGGCACGCGGATGATCATCGAGCAGATCAAGAACCAGCTGCGCCGGCTGGTGCCGGTGCACAAGGTCTCCGACCTGACGCTGGAAGGCCCGCAGGTCAGCCGCGAACTGGCGCTGGTCAAGGTGGCGGGCGGCGGCGACAAACGCGTCGAGGCGCTGCGCATCGCCGACGTCTTCCGTGCCCGCGCCGTGGACACCACCAACGAGTCCTTCGTCTTCGAAGTGGTCGGCGCCACCGAGAAGGTGGACGCCTTCATCAAGCTGATGGAGCCCCTGGGCCTGGTCGAGGTGTCACGGACCGGCGTCGCCGCCATTGCGCGCGGGAGCAATCCGCTTTAGAAAACCAGCCTCTCCGACCTGTGGGGAGGCGAATCGAAGGGAACCAGAGGAGCGGAGCGCGCAGCGCGACTGGGCCGTTGAGGCCCCGCGCAGCGCCAGCGGAGCGTAAGCCCAGCGAGCGGAGCGAGCGCCCGGCGCCTGAGGGACAACGAAAGGAAATACCATGCGCGTCTATTACGATCGGGATGCCGACGTCAATCTGATCAAGGGCAAGAAGGTCGCCATCGTCGGCTACGGCAGCCAGGGCCACGCCCATGCCCTCAACCTGCGGGATTCCGGCGTCGCCGAGATCGCGGTGGCGCTGCGGCCCGGTTCGGCCACCGTCAAGAAGGCGGAAGCCGAGGGCCTGAAGGTCATGGCGCCGGCCGAGGCGGCCAAGTGGGCCGACGTGGTGATGATGCTCACCCCCGATGAGCTGCAGGCCGACATCTACAAGACCGATCTGGCCGCCAACCTGCGGCAGGGCGCCGCGCTGGTCTTCGCCCACGGCCTCAACGTCCATTTCGGCCTGATCGAGCCGCGCCCCGACCTCGACGTGTTCATGGTCGCCCCCAAGGGCCCCGGCCACACCGTGCGCGGCGAGTACCTGAAGGGCGGCGGCGTGCCCTGCCTGGTGGCCGTGGCCCAGAACGCCACCGGCAACGCCCTGGAGATCGCCCTGTCCTATGCCTCGGCCATCGGCGGCGGCCGGTCGGGCATCATCGAGACCACCTTCCGCGAAGAATGCGAAACCGACCTGTTCGGCGAGCAGGTGGTGCTGTGCGGCGGCCTGACCAAGCTGATCCAGTACGGCTTCGAGACCCTGGTGGAAGCCGGCTACGCCCCCGAGATGGCCTATTTCGAGTGCCTGCATGAGGTGAAGCTGATCGTCGACCTCATCTACGAGGGCGGCATCGCCAACATGCGCTACTCCATCTCCAACACCGCGGAATACGGCGACTACGTCACCGGCCCGCGCATCGTCACCGAGGAAACCAAGGCCGAGATGAAGCGCGTGCTGGACGACATCCAGTCCGGCCGTTTCGTCCGCGACTGGATCACCGAGTGCAAGGCCGGCCAGCCCAGCTTCAAGGCGACCCGCCGCAACCAGGCCGCCCACCCCATCGAGGAAGTGGGCGCCAAGCTGCGCGCCATGATGCCGTGGATCGCCAAGAACAAGCTGGTGGACAAGGCCAAGAACTAAGGCCCCCTCGCCGCGCTGGAAAACGGCCCCGGGAAGCAATTCCCGGGGCCGTTGTCGTTTGCCCGCCTGTCGTTTGCCCGCCTGTCGTTTGCCCGCCTGTCGTTTGCCCGCCTTGCCGAAAGCGGCGGCATCTGTTAGTTTGTAATCATATTAGTTCAAATTGAGGCTCCGTCATGTCCGATTCCGTCGATGGCGACGACCACGGATCCGAGGACGCCGTACTCCTGCGCCGCGCCGGCATCCGCCCGACCCGCCAGCGGCTGGCGGTGTTGCGCACGATCCGCACCGGGGGCCGGCGGCACCTGACCCCCGAATCCTTCCATCAGGAACTGGCCGATGCCGGGCTGCGGCTGTCGCTGGCCACGGTCTACAACACGCTGAACCACTTCGCCGGCCACGGCCTGTTGCGCCGGGTGGGCTTCTGCGACCGGACCTATTTCTGCACCCACGCGGCGCCTCACCACCATTTCTATGACGAGGCCACCGGCCGGCTGGAGGACATCGACGGTCCGCAGCCCGGCGTAACCCTGGTCCCCGCGCCGCCCGAGGGGATGGAGGTGGTGGGGGTGGAAATCATCGTCCGCCTGCGCCGGACGGACCCGTCAGGAGCCGAATGAACCGGCAGCCGGCGGAAGACAAAGTCAGCGCCCCGGCCGGCACGACCGGGGCGCTTCGTCTTCCTGGCGCTCAGTCCTGCGGTTTGGGCGTGGAATCGGTGCGCGGCGGCAGGATCGGAAACTCGATCCGCGGCAGGCGGCCGTTCAGGGTCTTGAGGAAGGCGACGATCTTGTCCTCCTCGTCGCCGCTCAGCTTGACCCCCAACTGGGAGGCGCCCATCACCCCGACCGCCTGCTTCAGGCTCCAGACCTTGCCGGAGTGGAAATAGGGGGCGCGCAGCGCCACGTTGCGCAACGGTGCCGCACGGAAAACGTATTCGTCCGAGGTGGTCTTGGTCACCTCGAACCGGCCTTTGTCCTTGGGCGGCAGGATTTCGGCGCCGGGTTTCTCCACCACGCCGAACGGGAAGTAGGCGCCTCCGCCGACATTGATCCCGTTGTGGCACCCCGAGCAGCCCTTGTCCATGAACAGCCGCAATCCACCCTTCTCGGCGACGGTCAGGGCGTTGCCGTCGCCTTCCAGGAACTGGTCGAAGCGCGAGGCGGGCGTGATCAGCGTTGCCTCGAACGCTTCCAGTGCCTTGGTCACGTTGTCGAAGGTCACCGGATGCGCCTCGGTGGGGAAGGCCTTGTGGAACCGCTCGACGTATTCCGGCATGGAATCCAAGGTCTTGACCACATGCTCGGGGGTGCTGGCCATCTCGACGCTGGCCTGGATCGGCCCCTTGGCCTGGGCCTTGAGGTCGGCGGCCCGGCCATCCCAGAACTGGGCGACGTTGAACACCGCGTTATAGACCGTCGGCGCCCGCCGCGCCCCCCGGTGCCACCCCTGCCCCAGCGAGGTGGGGCCCGCGTCGCTGCCGCCGGTGCCCAGATCGTGGCAGGAATTGCAGCTGATGGTCTCGCTTTTCGACAGGCGCGGATCGAAGAACAGCATCCGCCCCAGCTCCACCTTTTCCTGGGTGACGGCATTGTCCTTCACGGCCGGCACCACCGAAGGGATCGGCTTGAAGGTTTGCTGGGCCTTGGACATCAGGTCGTCGGCCGAAGCGTGGGGTGTCGCCGCAAGGACGGCAACCGCGGCGCAGGACAAAATAGCCAGGACACGCATTTCACGGGCTCCCCCTCTTGGGATTGACCATCCTCCGCGGGGGAGGACGGGGCCGTCTGCATGCGGCCCGCTCGCAATGCTGTGTCCAGCCCGCCCGCTTTTCAATCACACCTGTTCCAAAGTAAGGTCGGCTGCGCTGCCGGCCTATTCCCAATCGCCCTCGTCCCCGTGCCGGATCGGTGGCACCGCGGCCTGCGTCCTATGCGTAACGGAGGCGAGCATGGGGAAGACCGCCGAGGCTGCCGGAAGCGCCGCCGGACGGGCTTTGCCTCTCCATTCTCCCGGATGTCCCCTTTTTCGCCCAACCCGGCGCATCGGCTTTGCGCTAGAAAGGGGATGCGGTCGCGCCGAACGCAGATTGGCCCATTGACAAGACTGGGCGAGTTGGACTTCCTATAGCGGCGGTGGGACGGCACCAGGACTTTTCGACGGCGGTTCCCAACCATCAAGCCAGGCGGACATGACCGGAAGCAGTCGGAGCGGAGTAGAACGGATCGGCGCGTGGCGCGTCCGGCCCCCCTTCCCCCGCCGCGTCCATCGGCCCGCCCCTTCCTCCCTTTCACCCCGGACGATCCGACGCTAGCGCCAGCGGCGCCGCGGGGCCGTCCTGCGTGGCGGGAGCACGGTGCCGCACGGGACAGGCCGGGACATGAGCAGGACCATGGACGCGAACCGAGTCATCATTTTCGACACCACGCTACGCGACGGCGAACAATCTCCCGGCGCCTCGATGAACCTTGAGGAAAAGGTCAAGATCGCACTGGTGTTGGAGGAGTTGGGAGTCGATGTCATCGAAGCCGGCTTCCCCATCGCGTCCAACGGCGATTTCGAAGGCGTGCAGGCGGTGGCCCGCACGGTGAAGAATTCGGTGATCTGCGGCCTGGCCCGCGCCACGCGCGGCGACATCGAACGCTGCGCCGAAGCGATCCGCCCCGCCGCCCGCGGCCGCATCCACACCTTCATCAGCACCAGCCCGCTGCATATGAAGTACAAGTTGCAGATGGAGCCGGCGGCGGTCCTGGCGAAGGTGAGCGAGTCCGTGGCCTGCGCCCGCGGCTTCACCGACGATGTCGAATGGTCGGCCGAGGACGGTTCGCGCACCGAACCCGACTTCCTGTGCCGCTGCGTCGAGGCCGCCATCGCCGCCGGCGCGCGGACCATCAACATTCCCGATACGGTGGGCTATGCCGTCCCCGACGAATACGCCGCCCTGATCCGCCAGTTGTTCGACCGCGTGCCCAACATCGACCGGGCGATCATCTCGGTCCATTGCCACAACGACCTGGGGCTGGCGGTGGCCAATTCCCTGGCGGCGGTGCAGGCCGGCGCCCGCCAGGTGGAATGCACCGTCAACGGCCTGGGCGAGCGCGCCGGCAACGCCGCCATGGAAGAGATCGTCATGGCGCTGCGCACCCGCCACGACCGTATTCCCTTCACCACCGGCATCGCCACCCAGCACATCACCCGCGCTTCGCGCCTGGTGTCGGCGGTCACCGGTTTCCCGGTGCAGCCCAATAAGGCCATTGTCGGCAAGAATGCCTTCGCCCACGAATCCGGCATCCACCAGGACGGCGTGCTGAAGCATGCCCAGACCTACGAGATCATGACCCCGGACTCGGTCGGCCTACACCGGTCCAGCCTGGTGATGGGCAAGCATTCGGGCCGCGCCGCCTTCAAGGCCAAGCTGAAGGAACTGGGCTACGAACTGGCCGAGGCGGCCATCGAGGACGCCTTCGCCCGGTTCAAGGACCTTGCGGATCGCAAAAAGGACATATTCGACGAAGATATCGTGGCTCTGGTCGACGACGCGGTGGTGCGCGGCAACGACCGGATCCGCCTGAAGGCGCTGGAGGTGCTGTGCGGCACCCGCCACAACCCGCCTTCGGCCGAACTGGACCTGGAGATCGACGGCAAGGCCATGAGTTGCAAGGCGACGGGCGACGGGCCGGTGGATGCCACCTTCGCCGCCATTCGGGCGCTGTTCCCCCACGAGGCGCGGCTACAGCTTTACCAGGTGCACGCCGTCACCCAGGGGACCGACGCCCAGGCCGAAGTGACGGTGCGGCTGGAGGAGGACGGCAAGACCGTCCAGGGCCAGGGCGCCGATACCGACACCATGGTCGCCTCGGCGCGAGCGTATGTGAATGCGCTCAACAAACTTTTGGTGAAGCGGCAAAAAACCGCTCCGGCGGGGCTTCCGGCATGATATGAACCGGGCGCCCGCCACACAGGAACACCACGACGGGTAACGCTGGATTTCGAGTGAGGGATTATGTTTCAGAAGCTGACGGGTTGGATGTCCGCGGATATGGCGATCGACCTGGGGACCGCCAACACGCTGGTTTACGTCAAGGGCCGCGGCATCGTCCTCAACGAGCCGTCAGTTGTGGCCATCGCCGAGGAAAAGGGCAAGAAGAAGGTCCTGGCGGTCGGTGACGAAGCCAAGATGATGCTGGGCCGCACCCCCGGCTATATCCAGGCCATCCGGCCGTTGCGTGACGGCGTGATTGCCGATTTCGAAGTGGCGGAAGAAATGATCAAGCACTTCATCCGCAAGGTCCACAACCGCCGCAGCTTCGCCAGCCCGCTGGTCATCGTCTGCGTGCCCTCGGGTTCGACCGCCGTCGAGCGCCGCGCCATCCAGGAATCGGCGGAGAGCGCCGGGGCGCGCCGGGTGTTCCTGATCGAAGAGCCGATGGCCGCGGCCATCGGCGCCGGCCTGCCGGTCACCGAACCGACCGGATCGATGGTGGTCGACATCGGCGGCGGCACCACCGAGGTGGCGGTGCTGTCGCTGGGCGGCATCGTCTATTCCCGCAGCGTGCGCGTCGGCGGCGACAAGATGGACGAGGCGATCATCGCCTACATTCGCCGCAACCATAACCTGCTGATCGGCGAGGGCTCGGCCGAGCGCATCAAGAAGGAAATCGGCTCGGCCTGCCCGCCCGAGGACGGCGAGGGCCGCACCATGGAAATCAAGGGCCGCGACCTGATGAACGGCGTGCCCAAGGAACTGATCGTGTCGGAGCGCCAGATCGCCGAATCCCTGGCCGAACCGGTGGGCGCCATCATCGAGGCGGTCAAGGTGGCCCTGGAGCACACCGCCCCCGAACTGGCCGCCGACATCGTCGACAAGGGCATCGTGCTGACCGGCGGCGGCGCCCTGCTGTCCAACCTGGATTACGTGCTGCGCCATGCCACCGGCCTGCCGGTGTCGATCGCCGACGATCCGCTGTCCTGCGTCGCGCTGGGTACCGGCCGGGCGCTGGAGGAGATGCCCAAGCTCAAGAACGTCCTGACCAGCATGTACTAGAGTCTAAGCCACAAGATATTGTAGGCTGACCCGGGTGGCCGCCGCCAACGGCGGCCCTTTCCCCAGGGCGAGGATGCGATGCGAGCAAAACAGTCAGGAGCGGTGGGTCGCCTGGCCACCTTGCGGCTGCTGGCCCAACGGTTCGCGTTCCTCTCCCTGGTGGCTGCCGCCTTTCTGCTGATGATCCTGGGCAAGGCGGACATCTTCCTGATCGAGCGCACCCGTGCCCTGGTGATGGACGGCATCGCCCCGGTCCTGGACGTGCTGTCGCGGCCCGCCGCCTCCATTGCCCAGGTGGTGGACCAGGTGCGCGAACTGGCCGCACTGCGCCAGGAGAACGCACGGCTCAAGGCCGAGAACCAGCGCCTGCTGCACTGGCAGACGGTGGCCCGCCGGCTGCAAAACGAAAACAGCGTGCTGCACGAGCAGCTCAACTACATCCCCGACCCCGACCCCGCGTTCATCACCACCCGGGTGATCGGCGACATGGGCAGCGCGTTCGGCCAGTCGATGCTGCTGGCCGCCGGATCGGCCGATGGCGTGCGCAAGGGCCAGGCGGTGCTGGCCGGCGAGAACCTGGTGGGCTACATCGCGGAAGTGGGCGAGCATTCGTCTCGCCTGCTGTTGCTGACCGACATCAACGCGCACTTGCCGGTAATGCTGGAATCGACCCGCACCCGGGCCATCCTGGCCGGCGACAACAACGACCGGCCGCGGCTGAAATACGTGGCGGGCAATCCCAACATCCAGCCAGGCGACCGGGTGGTGACCTCGGCTTCGGGCGCCGCCTTCCCACCCGGCCTGCCCATCGGCACGGTGGTGTCGGCGATGGACGGTTCCATCCGGGTCGATCCCTTCGTCCACCGCAACGAATTGGAATACGTCGCCATCGTCGATTACGGCCTGGGCGGCATTCTGCCCTTCACCGAAAGGCCGCCGCCGCGCCCCCGCCGGCACGCCCCGGGAGGGGAGAATTGAAGCCGTCGATCTGGGTCCGGATCGATGCCGGGGTGCGGCACCTCGTACCCTTCGCGGTGACTCTGGCGCTGCTTCTGCTGACCGCCGTGCCGACCCGCCTGCCGGCCTTCGCCAGTATCGCCCCCATGCTGCCGCTGATGGGCGTGTATTACTGGGCGATCTACCGCCCCGACCTGCTGCCGGCCTGGGTGGCCTTCCTGATCGGCGCGCTGTCGGACATCGTCGCCGGCACGCCGCTGGGGGTGAACGCCCTGGTGCTGCTGCTGGTCCAGGGAACCGCCGCATCGCAGCGCCGCTTCTTCCTGGCCAAATCCTTCCTGGTGTCGTGGTGGGCCTTCGGCCTGCTGGCGGGCGGCGCCACCGGCCTGGGCTGGGTACTGGTCACCGTGCTGTCCGGCCGCGCGGCCGAACCGTCACCGGTCTTCTTCCAATACCTGATGACGCTCGGCCTGTTCCCGCCGCTGACCTGGATCCTGGCCCGCACCCAGCTTGCCCTGTTGAAGGACGTCTAGGACCGGCAGATGTACCACGACAACGACCGCGCCAGGATATTTACCCGTCGGGCGATGATGCTGGCCGGCGGTCAGGCGGTCCTGATGAGCACCCTGGTGGGCCGCATGTACTACCTTCAGGTGGTCGAGGCCGACAAGTACCGCATGCAGGCTGACGACAACCGGATCAGCACCCAATTGCTGGCGCCGTCGCGCGGCCTGATCCTTGACCGCAACGGCATCGCCATGGCGGTCAACCAGCACAATTACGTCGTGCAGGTGATCCCCGAGCAAACGCCGTCCATCGACTACACCCTGGACCAACTGTCGCAGATCATCCTGCTGACCGACAACGACCGCGCCCGCATCCACAAGGACGCCCGCCGGCACCGGTCCTTCGTGCCGATCACCGTCCGCGAGAACCTGTCGTGGGAGGAGGTGGCGCGCATCGAGGTCAACGCCCCCGACCTGCCCGGAGCGGTGATCGATGTCGGCCAGAGCCGCTATTACCCGCTCCAGGAACTGGGGGCCCACATCCTGGGCTATGTCGCCGCCCCGTCCGAAGCCGACCTCCAGGCGGAATCCGCCGATTCCCTGCTGCAATTGCCGGGCTTTCGCATCGGCAAGGCCGGGGTGGAACGCGTCTACGACCTGGCGTTGCGCGGCAAGGGCGGCACCAAGAAGCTGGAGGTCAACGCGGTCGGCCGCGTCATCAACGAACTGGAGCGCAAGGAAGGCGTGCCCGGCGTCGACCTGACCCTGACGCTGGACACGCGCCTGCAGGAATTCGCTGCCCGGCGGCTGGGAGACCAGAGCGCCGCGGTGGTGGTGCTGGATATCCACAGCGGCGCCGTGATCGTCATGGCCTCGACGCCCTCCTTCGACCCCAACGCCTTCAACCGCGGCCTGACCACCGCGGAGTGGAGCAATCTGGTCAACAACCCCTATTCGCCGCTGACCAACAAGGCCATCGCCGGCCAGTTCGCGCCGGGATCGACCTTCAAGCCGATGACGGCGCTCGCCGCCCTCGAAAACAACGCCATCACCCCCGATACCCAGGTGTTTTGTCCGGGGTTCACCCAGCTCGGCAACTTCATTTTCCGCTGCTGGAAGCATGGCGGCCACGGCCTGCTCAACGTCGAAGGCGCGCTCAAGCATTCCTGCGACGTTTTCTTTTACGAGGCGGCGCGCCGGGTGGGTATCGACCGCATCCACGAGATGTCGGCCCGTTTCGGCCTGAGCGCCCAGACCGGCATCGACCTGCCGCGCGAACTGCCCGGCCTGGTGCCCAGCCGCACGTGGAAGCGACACACCCTCAACCAGCCCTGGCTGCCCGGCGAGACCATGATCAACGGCATCGGCCAGGGCTATATGCTGGTGACGCCGTTGCAGCTTGCCGTCATGGTATCGCGCATCGCCAATGGCGGCTTGGGGGTGGTGCCCCATGTCGCCCGCGACCTGATCACCGGCAGCGAAGTCCACCCGCGGCCGGCACCCAACTGGCCATCCCTCAACGTCTCGCACCAATCCCTCGACGTGGTGCGCCAGGGCATGATCGCGGTCTGCAACGAGCCGGGGGGAACCGGCTATTCCGCACGCATCACCGAGGACGGCATGTGGATGGCGGGCAAGACCGGCACGGCGCAGGTGCGGCACATCACCACGCGCGAGCGCGAGGCGGGATTGAAGCCGCTCAGCGAGATCCCCTGGAAAGAGCGCGACCACGCCCTGTTCATCGGCTTTGCTCCGACGGAGGCACCGCGCTACGGCGTCGCCGTGGTGGTCGAGCACGGCGGCCACGGCGGGTCGGTGGCGGCGCCCATCGCCCGCGACATCCTGATCGAGGTCCAGAAGCGCGACCTGGCCCGCATGGCCGCCGCGCCGGAGAGCCACTGATGCTGGGCCGCGATTCCCGCCTGTCGATGCGCCTCAACCACACCGAAATGTCGTGGCGCGAAAAGCTGTGGCAGATCAACTGGGGCCTGCTGGCCCTGATCACCGCAGTGACGGGAATCGGGCTGCTGACCCTCTATTCGGCCGCCCAGGGGCACATCCAGCCCTGGGCCCTCAAACAGTTCCTGCGCTTTCTGCTCGGCATGGGCATCCTGTTCATGGTGGCGATGGTCGACATCCGCTTCTGGATGCGCCACGCCTATACGCTGTACATGATCGCCATGGTGCTGCTGGTCGCCGTCCAGGTGCGCGGCACGGTCGGCATGGGCGCCCAGCGCTGGATCGACCTGGGCTTCATCCAGTTGCAGCCCTCGGAAATCATGAAGATCGCCCTGGTGCTGTCGCTAGCCCGCTATTTCCACGGCGCCACCGTGCAGGAGACCGGCCGGCCGCTGTTCCTGGTGCCGCCGCTGATCATGGTTTTGGCCCCCACCGGACTGGTGATGAAGCAACCCGACCTGGGCACCGCGCTGATGCTGATGATGAGCTCGGGCGCCATCTTCTTCATGGCCGGCGTGCGGCTGTGGAAGTTCGGCGTGCTGATCGCCGGCGGCCTGGCGGCGGTGCCGGTGGCCTGGGGCTTCCTGCATGATTACCAGCGCAAGCGCCTGGAGGTGTTTCTCAATCCCGACGAAGACCCCCTGGGCGCCGGCTACCATATTACCCAGTCGAAGATCGCCTTGGGCTCGGGCGGGCTGTTTGGCAAGGGATTCCTGCATGGCACCCAGAGCCGCCTCGACTTCCTGCCCGAGAAGCAGACCGACTTCATCTTCACCATGTTCGGCGAGGAATGGGGGATGATCGGCGGGCTGGTGCTGTTGACGCTCTACGCCCTGCTGGTCGCCTACGGCTACGCCATCGCGCTGCGTTGCCGCAGCCAGTTCGGCCGCTTGGTGGCGCTGGGCATCACCACCACCTTCTTCCTTTACTTCTTCATCAACACCGCCATGGTCATGGGGCTGGTGCCGGTGGTCGGCGTGCCGCTGCCGCTGATCTCCTACGGCGGCACCGCCATGCTGTCGCTGCTGTTCGGGTTCGGCCTGCTGATGAGCGCCTATATCCACCGCGACGTCCCCATCGGCCGGCGCGGCGCACACGAGGATTAAGCCTGCGCGACGCCTGGGCAGGCCGACGCCGGCGGTGAAACCCGCTGACCGGCCCTACTCGATCAGCCCGCGGCGGATGGCATAGGCCGCCAGTTCCGCCGAATTGTGCAGGTCCAGCTTCTGCATGATCTTGGTGCGGTGGGTTTCCACCGTCTTGATGGCGATGGTCAGGGCTTCGGCGATCTCGCGGTTCTTCAGGCCCTGGGCGATCAGCCGCAAGACCTCGCGCTCGCGGGCGGTCAGCGCGGCGGCACCGGCTTCGCCGAAATCACGGTATTCGCGGACCAGGTCGGCGTCCAGGCCGGGCCCCAGATAGGGGCGGCCGGCCCGGACTGCGGCGATGGCCGCCATCAACTCGTCATGGCCCAGCCGTTTCAGGGCGTAGCCGTCGGCGCCGGCGGCCAGGGCCTCGGCCACCTGGCGCTCACAATTCGCGACGCTCAGGATCAGCACCCGCACGCCGGGCGCCAGCCGCTTGATGCGGCGCGTCGCCTCGACTCCGTCCAGTTCAGGCATGGACAGGTCCATCAGCACGATGTCGGGATGCAGGGCGCCGGCCATGGCGACGGCGGCGTTTCCGTCCTCGGCCTCGCCGATGATTTCAATCCCCTCGACCTTGAGCAGGGCCGCCAGCCCTTGGCGGACGAGCCTCTGGTCCTCTGCGATCAATATGCGGACGTTCAAACGCCGATCTCCCTTCGCCGGCGGCGATATTCGCCCATTGGAATTCTGGAAGCAAGATGCACAAGCCTCGGAAACGCAAACAAAAATCAGGGGCACGACCGGAACGTCGCCCCTGTTCGGCGGCGGCGGCGGCCGATAGGATGAATCGGGCTCGACCGGTCCATACCCGGCCGGTCCACCAGGCCTTCGACCGATCCCCAGGTACAAATAGGTCGAAGGCGCCCCTGGCGCGGCGTGACCGGGCGCACGACTTGTTCCCTTGAGGCTTGGCCGACGATCAGAGGATTCCCATGACCCTCCCCCCCCGCGAGCTGCTGATGCGGATGTTCGAGGCGGCGGTGGCCGCGGTGTCTCCCGCGGTTTGCCTGCCCCCCCATCTGCCGCCCTGCCCACCCGGCCGCACCGTAGTGGTGGGGGCCGGCAAGGCGGCGGCAGCCATGGCGCGGGCCGTCGAGGAGCGTTGGGACGGACCGCTTGAGGGCCTGGTGGTCACCCGTTACGGCCATGCGGTCCCGACCCGGCGGATCGCGGTGGTGGAAGCCGCCCATCCCGTCCCCGACGAGGCCGGGCAGCGCGCCGCCGAACGGATGCTGTCCCTGGTCCAGGGGCTGGACCGCGACGACATGGTGCTATGCCTGATCTCCGGCGGGGGGTCCGCCCTGCTGTCCCTGCCCTCGGCCGGCGTGCCGCTGGCCGACAAGCGGGCGGTAACCGCACAATTGCTGCGATCGGGCGCCGCCATCGGCGAAATCAACACCGTCCGCAAGCACCTGTCGGCCATCAAGGGCGGCCGGCTGGCCGCCGCCGCCGCCCCGGCGCGCGTCGTCACCTTGGCCATCTCCGACGTCCCGGGCGACGATCCGGCGACCATCGCCTCGGGCCCCACCGTGCCCGACCCCAGCACCTTCGCCGACGCCCGCGCCGTGCTGGCCCGCTACCACATCGAGCCCTCGGCCGCGGTGGCCCGCCACCTGGCCGACGAGCGGAAGGAAACCATCAAGCCGGGCGATCCCCGCCTGGCCAATGTCGTCACCGAGATCGTCGCCACGCCGCAACAGGCGCTGGAAGCCGCTGCCATGGTGGCGGTCTCCCACGGGGTCATGCCGCTGGTGCTGGGCGACGCCATCGAAGGCGAAACCCGCGAGGTGGCCCGCGTCATGGCCGGCATCGCCCATTCGGTCCAGCGCCATCGCCAACCGCTGCCGCCCCCCGCGGTGCTGATCTCCGGCGGCGAAACCACGGTCACGGTGCGGGGCCGCGGGCGCGGCGGGCGCAATGCCGAATTCGCCCTGGCCCTGGCCCTGGCCCTGGACGGGCGACCCGGGGTGCACGCCATCGCCTGCGACACCGACGGCATCGACGGCACCGAAGACAATGCCGGCGCGCTGATCGCCCCCGACACCCTGGCGCGCGCCGCGGCGGGCGGCCTGGACGCCCGCGCCCGGCTGGCCGACAACGATTCCTACGGCCTGTTCGCCGCCCTCGACGATTTGGTGGTCACCGGTCCCACTCTGACCAACGTCAACGACTTCCGCGCCATCCTGGTGGAATAGGCCGCCGTCATCCCCGGCGGGGCTGGCGTCCCCCCGGCCATTCGCGATAAGCTGGGCGGGCACGCCCAACCGGGGGGAGGACACCATGCGCAAGGTCCTGATCGCCATCGCCGCCGTTGCCGCCATCGGCGTCGGTGCGTTCCTGTACCTGTGGTCCAACCTGGATTCCATCGTCAAGACCGCCATCGAGGACGTGGGCTCCCGCGTGACGGGGGTTCCGGTCCATGTCGCCGCCGTCAAGATCGCGCTGAAGGAGGGAAATGGCACCGTGACCGGCCTAACCGTCGGCAATCCCGCCGGTTTCACCAGCCCGACGGCCTTCAGCCTGGGCGAAATCTCGGTCACCATCGACCCGGCCAGCATCACCGGCAACCCCATCGTCATCAAGGACGTGCGCGTCGCCGCGCCGCAGGTGACCTACGAGTTGGGCCGGGGCGGCAGCAACATCGCGGTCATCCAGAGGAATGTCGAGGCCTTCGCCGGTGGCGGCGGGGCCAAGGCGGAGCCGGCTCCGGCCAAGGCCGGCGCCTCGGCCAAAGGGGCTCCGGCCAAGAAGCTGGTCATCGATCAGCTGCTGCTGACCGACGGCAAGGTGACCCTGGCGACCCCCCTTCCCGGCGGCGCTGCCACCGCCGCCCTGGGTGAGATCCGCCTGGCTGGCCTCGGCCGGGCATCGGGCGGCGCCACCGCCGCCGAGATCGCCGGCCAGGTGGTGCAGGCCCTGTCCGCCGCCTCCGTCAAGGCGGCCAGTTCCATCGGCGTCGGCAAACTGCTGGGCAACGCCGTCCAGGGGGCCGGTGCCCAGGGCGGGCTGGACCAGATCAAATCCCTGCTGGGCAAATGATCACGCCGAGGGCGAGCGGCGCGACAGCGAGCCGGCCAGCCCCTGGAACAGAGATTCCTTGATGTAATCGACCATGGCCCGCACCGAGGGGATGTCCTTGACGTCGCGATGGCAGACCAGCCAGAACGGCACCTGCGGCGCGTAATCGTCGAGGTCGAAGAACACTAGGTCAGGCTCGCGGTCCATGACGCCAATGGGCATGTAGGAAATGCCGAGGCCGCGGCGCACCGCCTGGCAGACCGCCAGCGACGAGTTGGACCGGTAGACGATCTGCTGGTGGTGCTGCAGCAAGCCGGCCAGCCGCGCCCACGGCCCCACCGCGCCGAAATGCATGTCGTGGGCGCAGAACCGGTGCTCAAGCAGGTTCTCCAGGCAGGACGGCTGCCCGTACTGTTCAAGGTAGGAACGGGCGGCCATGGGCATGCCGATGGCCACGTCCTCGGCCAGCACGCAGACGTCCGGATCGGTCGGCGGCCGGTAGGTCACCGTCAGGTCGGCCTCGCGCCGCGACAGGTCGGGAATCTCGCCGCTGTTGCAGACCTTGACGTCGACCGTGACATTCGGGTGGGCGGCGTGAAACTTTTCCAGCATCAGCGGCAGCCAGTAGCCGCCGATCCCGTCGGTGACGGTGCAGCGCACCACCCCCGACAGATTGGCGACGCCGGTCGCCTCGATCTTCACCGCCCGCGCCAGGGATTCCATCTTCTCGGCCAGCACGAACAGCCGGCGGCCGGCCGGAGTCAGGTCCACGCCGTAATTGGTGCGGATGAACACCTTGGTCCCGACCTCGGCTTCGAATTCGGCGATCCGCCGGCCGATGGTCGGCTGGCTGGCCCCCAGGGGCTCCTTGGCGCCGACCAAGCTGCCGGCCCGCGCCACTTCCAGAAAGAAGCGCATCAGCGTCCAATCGGTGATCTCGTTCGACACAGCCCTTCCTCCGCGAGAATCTCCCTCCCACGCTAGCACAGGCACCCCCGGCTATTCACGCCTGAATACCCGGTCTTTCAGTCTTGGGGCTTCCCTAATCATCCGGTCTAGGCAAAATGAACGAGCCTACACCGGCGAAGGATTTGGAGGCGCGAGATGGAAAGCACGCGTACCGGAAGAATAGAGGTCAAAATCGTCGAAACCATGGACGAAATGACCAAGGTCCTGGCAGTTCGTGCCGCAGTCTGTCTCGGCGAGCTCCAATGGCCATTTCATGAATACATGGACGGTAATGACTTTACCGCCACCCAATTGATTGCGACCGTCGATGGGGAGCCGGCGGGAACCATGCGCATCCGCTATTTCGGCGATTTTGCCAAGCCCGAATGGCTGGTGGTGCTGGAGCGATTCCGCCGCGGCCGGTTCGGCTCGCGCGGGGTCGCCTATGCTCTCGGTAGTCATGCTTTTTCATTCTGTCGCAAAAAGGGTTTCACCCGCATCTACGGCCACGCCGCCTCGGACCTGGAAGCGCTGTGGCGCAAGATCGCCGGCGACGGCGTCCGCCGCCTGGCCGATTCGGTGGCGACCGGCGAGAGCAAGGGCTCCATCGTGCCGCTGATCGCCGATTACGAGCCCTCGCACGGCGCGGCCGGCCTGTCCACCCT
This sequence comes from Pseudomonadota bacterium, assembly GCA_021818185.1. GTDB lineage: Bacteria > Pseudomonadota > Alphaproteobacteria > Rhodospirillales > Magnetospirillaceae > JAKAFA01. The sequence goes on from JAKAFA010000009.1 coordinate 18,919, forward strand.
CGCCCACCAGGAAGGGCACCTTTTGTTCACCCGTTCCGAAGCCAAATTGGACCGCGAACTCTCGGAGGTTGCATGATGATCGAACACGAATTCACCCTTGGCGCCGACAAGCGGACGCATCTCGCCCGCTTCCTGGTCGCCGCCCTGGCCCATTTCCGCGCCAACGCCGAAGCGGCGGGCCTTGCCGCCACCGTGAAGGCCCTCGACGCCGCCGTCTGCGCCATCGATGTCGATGTCCGCAAGCCGACCCGGCACTGAGGGGCCAGCCGAGGGACGGCCCGCCGCGGACCGCATCATCGTCGCCGACGATCACTGGCTGGTACGCGCCAGCCTGGTCCAGATCGTCGGCCGGATCGCCCCTCGCGCCACCGTGGTCGAAGCCGCGGATTACCGGCAACTGGCCGCTCAGGTGGCGACGGTGCCGGCCGACCACATCCTCCTGGACCTGCGGATGCCCGGTCTGGCGAACTGGCGGGCGGAAGCGCCCAAAATCGTCGCCGGACTGGCGCCCGGGCGCGTGATCATCATCTCCGGCCTGGAGGAGCCGGACTATATCCAGCGCCTGGTCCTCGCCGGTGCCGTAGGGTTCATTCCCAAACGCTACGAGCACCACCAGATGATCAGCACGTTGCGCTTCCTCTTCGACGGCGGAACCTATTTCCCGCCCGATATCGTCTCCGCCGCGCCGAAACCGGCGGCGTTGCTGGCCGGCGCCGGCCTGACGGCCAGCGGGCTGACGCGGCGGCAGCTCGATGTGCTGTCGCTGATCGGTCAAGGCTTGCCCAACAAGCAGATCGCATCCCGCCTGGCCCTGTCCGAGGCGACGGTGAAGGTGCACCTCAACGCCATCTACAAGGCGCTGGGCCTGACCAACCGGACCGAGGCCGCCCTGGCGGCACGCAGCCTGGGACCAGGGCTGGCGGAACCTATCTAAGGCGCGCATCCGGCGGGCCCGGTGCCAGCCCGCGGTTCCCACAGGGTCACCGCCGCCACGGCGGCGGTGACCGTGTGAGAAATCCGGGCTAAAGTGCGGCGCGTACAAAGCTGCAGCACGTCGTCATTCCGTAGCACGGGGCCCGCCATGCCGTCCTTCGACATCGTCTCCAAGACCGACCTCGCCGAGGTCGACAACGCCCTTGCGGGCGTCACCCGCGAAATTGCCCAGCGCTTCGATTTCAAGGGCGCCAAATGCTCGGTCGAGCGCAAGGACGCCTCCATCACTGTGCTGGCCGACGATGACGCCAAGCTGCGGCAGATGCACGAATTGCTGCGGGTACATTTTACCCGCCGTAGCGTCGACCCCAAGGCGCTGGACTTCAAGACGGTGGAAAAGGCCGCCGGCAACACGGTGCGGCAGGAAGTGGTGGTCAAGCAGGGGATCGACAAGGACCTGGCCAAGCGCCTGGTCAAGGAGATCAAGGACAGCAAGATCAAGGTGCAGGCCGCCATCCAGGGCGACGAATTACGGGTGACCGGCAAGAAGCGTGACGAGTTGCAGGAGACCATCGCCCTGGTGCGCAAACTGGATATCCAGCAGCCGCTGCAATTCATCAATTTCCGGGATTGATCCCCCATGCCCACCGACAACCCGGCCGACATTGCGCTCGGCGTCGTCCTGCATGACGGCGGCGACGACGCCGCCTCGACGCTGCTGGCCACCTTCGCCGCCGAATTGCGGGCCGCCGGAATCGACGCCGGCGGGCTGGTCCAGCGCAATCCGGTGGATGTGCAGGGCCGGGCCCGCATGGAACTGGTGGACATCCGCACCGGCGAGGTCTTCCCCATCTCCCTCGACCTGGGGCCGGGCTCCGACGGATGCAGCCTGGACGCCGCCGGACTGGCCGAGGCCAGCCGGGTGTTGCGCCGCGAAACGGCGGCAGGCGTCGCCCTGCTGGTGGTCAACAAGTTCTCGACCCGCGAATGCGAGGGGGAAGGGTTGGCCGCCGAGATGTTCGCGGCCATCGCCCAGGGCATTCCGGTGCTGACCTCGCTGAGCCGCCGGCATCAGGCCGGATGGGAGGCCGCCACCGGCGGCGCCGGCCACATGCTGCCCCCCGACTTGACCGCGCTGCGCGCCTGGTGGGCGAGCGTCGCGGCATGAGGATTTTCGGCCTGGCCGGCTGGAGCGGATCCGGCAAGACCACGTTGATGGAGGGCGTGCTGCGGGTGCTGACGGCGCGCGGTCTTGCCGTCTCCACCATCAAGCACGCCCATCACGCCTTCGATGTCGACAAGCCGGGCAAGGATTCCTTCCGTCACCGCACCGCCGGCGCCCGCGAGGTGATGCTGGCCGGCGGCCTGCGCTGGGCGCTGATGCATGAGTTGGGCGAGGACGCCGAACCGACGGTCGAGGATCTGGTCGCCCGCATGCAGCCGGTGGACCTCCTGCTGATCGAAGGGTTCAAGGCCCACGCCCACCCCAAGCTGGAAGTCCACCGCCCGGACCTGGGCAAGCCGCCGCTCTGGCCCGACGATCCCGGCATCGTCGCGGTGGCAAGCGACCGGCCGCTGCCGGGGGTGGCGCTGCCGGTCCTCGACCTCAACGACCACCAGGCGGCAGCCGCCTTCATCCTGGAACGGACGGGAGCGGCCTAAATTCCGTATCCCGCCACGTTGTGCCAGGCAGAGCCGAACACCCGTTCGACGTAGGCCAGCAATTCGCCGACGCTGTCGTCCAGCGACCGGCCGGCGGTGTCGAGCACCAGTTCCGGAACCGCCGGCGGCTCGTAAGGCGCCGAAATGCCGGTGAATTCCGGAATCTGCCCGGCGCGGGCCTTGCGGTACAGGCCCTTGGGGTCACGCCGCTCGCATTCCTCGATGGCGGTGGCGACGTAGACCTCGTGGAAGGCCTCGGGGCCGATCGCCCGCACCCGGTCGCGGTCGGCGCGATAGGGCGAGATGAAGGCGGTGATCACCAGCATCCCGGCCTGGGCGAACAGGTGGGCGACCTCGCCCACCCGGCGGATGTTCTCGGCACGGTCCTCGGGACTGAAGCCCAGGTCGGAGCACAGGCCGTAACGGACGTTGTCGCCGTCCAGCACGATGGCCTGCCAGCCCTTGAGGAACAGCCGGCGTTCCAGTTCCATGGCCACGGTCGATTTGCCCGACCCCGACAGGCCGGTCAGCCACAGCACGCCGCCCTCATGGCCGTTGGCGGCGGCGCGCGCCGTCGGGGTGACCTTGTGGTCGACGGCGGTGATGTTGCCGGACTTGACCTGATGCTGCGCCCCCCCCGCTTCGGCGATCACGCCGCCGCCGACGATGTCGTAATTCTCCACCAGGACGAACCGGCCGAGGCGCGGGTTGACGGAAAAGGCGTCGTAGGCGATGGGCGAGCGCGAGCGCAGGACCACTTCCGCCACCGCATTCTTCCCCACCGTTCCGCCGGAATGGTGGGCGAGATCGGTAACGTCGATGATCCGTTCGATCGCCGCCACCGTGACCTGATGCTCGGCGGTGGCCAGCTTCAACTTGAGGCGGCCGCCGACCGCCAGCGGCTCGCGGCCCAGCCAGAACACCCGGGCCCGCACCTCGTGGCTGATGATCGGCGCCGCTTCGGCCAGATGGGCGACCTCGCCGCGTTCGACGAAGATCTGGTCATCGAGGGTGAAGCCCACCGACTGGCCGGCCTGGGCCGCCAGCTGGGTGATATCGGTGCCGGCCCAGCCTTCGATGGTGGCGACCCGCGCCGCCTTGCCCGAGGGGGCGAACACCAGCCGGTCGCCGACCTTGAGCCGTCCGCTTTCGATGCGGCCGGCGACGATGCGCCGGTGGTCGAACTTGTAGACGTCCTGCACCGGCAGGCGCAACGCCAGCTCCACCGGCTGGGCCGCGGCGGCGAAACCGTCCAGCGCCCCCAGCACGGTGGGGCCGGCATACCACGGGCTGAGGGCGGATGCCGCCGCCACGTTGTCGCCGCCGCGGGCCGAGACCGGCACCACATGGGTGGGCTGGACGCCGATCCCGGCGAGATAGGCGCGGATCTCGGCCTCGACGGCGCGGAAGCGGGCCTCGTCCCAGCCGACCAGATCCATCTTGTTGACCGCCACGGCGATCTGGCGCAGCCCCAGCAGGTGCAGCAGGTAGCCGTGGCGGCGTGACTGCTCCTGCACGCCCTCGTCGGCGTCGATCACCAGCACCGCCGCCTCGGCCGAGGCGGCGCCGGTGATCATGTTCTTGAGGAATTCCTTGTGGCCGGGCGCGTCGATGATGACATAGGGCCGCGCCTCGGTGCGAAAGCGGATCTGGGCGGTATCGATGGTGATGCCCTGGTCGCGCTCGGCCTGCAGGGCATCCATCACGAAGGCCCATTCGAACGGCATGCCGCGGCGGGCGCAGACCTCCTTGAGCGCCTCGACCTTGCCCTCGGGCAGGGCGCCGGTCTCCGACAGGATGCGCCCGACCAGGGTGGACTTACCGTGGTCGACATGGCCGACGACGACGATGCGGAAGGGAGTGGTGGCGGTCATGACGAAAGGGTCCTCTCCAAGATTTTATCCCGACGATCCCGGCAGGGTGCGGGTTTACATGTAGCCGCCGGCGCGCAGCCGCTCGAAGGCGTCCTCGGATTCCTGGTCCTGGGCGCGGCCCGAGCGTTCGGCGATGCGGGTGGTTTCCAGCTCGGCGATGATCTCGTCGACGGTGGCGGCGGTACTGGCCACCGTGCCGGTGCAGGGCGCGCAGCCCAGCGACCGGTAGCGGCGGCCGCCCTTGGCGAAGTACAGCTCGACCACCGGAATGCCCTCGCGCCGGATGTAGCGCCACACGTCCAGCTCGGTCCAGGCCAGCAGCGGATGGATGCGCAACGAGGTGCCGGGGGCGAAATCGGTCTTGAACTGGTCCCAGAATTCCGGCGGCTGGTCCCTGACGTCCCATTCGGCCTGTTCGTTGCGCGGGCTGAACACCCGCTCCTTGGCGCGGGTGCCTTCCTCGTCGCGGCGAATACCGGCGATCACCCCGGTAAAGCCGTGCTCGCGCAGCACCTGCTTCAGGCCGTCGGTCTTGAGCGCGGAGCAGCAATTGACCCGGCCCTGGTCGGGACCCATGCCGCCGGCCAGCGCCTCGCGGTTCGAGCCGATGATCAGGGGCAGCTTCCACTCGGCGGCGACGCGGTCGCGGAAGGCGATCATCTCGGGAATCTTATAGGTGGTATCGACATGGATCACCGGGAAAGGCACGTGGCCGAAGAAGGCCTTGCGCGCCAGCCACAGCATGACGTTGGAATCCTTGCCGATCGACCAGAGCATGGCGATTTTGTCGAGGCGGTTGAAGGCCTCGCGGAAGATATGGATGCTCTGGCTCTCCAAGACGTCGAGATCGTTCATGTGTTCGGTTCCTGGCAGAAATCGGCAAGATGAATGCCGCATTCGGTTTTGGCGCTTCCGGCCCAGCGGCCGGCGCGGGCGGGTTCGCCCGGCACGGTCGGCCGGGTACAGGGCCAGCAGCCGACCGAGCGGTAGCCCTGGGCCAACAGGGGGTGCCCCGGCAGATTGCGGACCGCGAAGGCGGCGCGCACGTCGTCCTCGTTCCATGACCACAAGGGGCTGACCTTGATCACCGAGGCGATTTCGATCGCCGACAGGCCGCTGCGCTCGAAACCGTGGGCCCGCTTGCGCCCGTCGATCAGCGCGGCGAAGCCGGCGACCGCACGGGCCAGGGGCCGCACCTTGCGCAACTCGCAGCAGCGGTCGTGATCGGTGCGCCACAGCTCGTCGGCCTCGGCCTCCTCGGCCGGAGTAGGGCGGACGACGCGCAGGTCGGTCAGCCCCAGATGGCGCTGCAACTGGTCGCGATAGTCCAACGTCTCGTCGAACAGCGCGCCGGTATCGAGGAAGATCACCGGCACAGTACGGTCCACCTGGGCCACCAGGTCCAGCAGCACCGCCGATTCGGCGCCGAAGGACGAGGTCACCGCCACCCGGCCGGGAAACTCGGCCAGAACGGCGGCGATCAGCTCGCGCCCGGCCAAGTGGCCATAGGCGGCATGCAGCCGCTCGGCCGGCAGGTTGCGATCGGGGGCGTTCATTCCGCCGCCCCCAGGATCGCGGCCAGATCGCCCACCGCGGCGACCGGAGCGGCCGGGGCTTCGACCGCCTCGCGCACCGTGTCGATGAACAGCGCCACCGCCTCGCGATAGACGTCGAAGCTGTCGGCATCGGCGGCCCGCAGCCGCTCGGCGGCGGCGGCATCCAGGGCGGCAACCACCTGCGGCAGTTCGGCGGCCAGGCCGTGCAGGGCGGCATGCACCGCCGCTTCCGGCAGGTCGTCGCCGGCCGGCTGGCCGCGGGTGGTCAACAGGCGGCGGGCGGCATACACCACCGCCTGTTCCGCCGCCGCCAGGGCGTCGGCGCGGCGCCCGGCGAAGACGAAGCGATCCACCCCGATCAGCGCGTCGTCAGCGAGGTCGGCCAACAGGTCGTCGCTGGCAAAGGGCGCTGCGCATTCGCCGCGGGTCTGCGGCGCGCCGGCGAAGGCCTGCGCCTCGCCCCAATCGACGAACAAGCCGTCGGCGTCCTGGCCGTCGATGGGCGCGAGCAGCGCCGTCAGACCGGGCTTGCCCAGCCGCTCGGCCCAGCCGCGGACCGATTCGCCCGCCTCGCGGCCGGCGGCATAGCCGGCCTGCAACAGCTTCACCGCCCGGTCGGCCAGGCGAGCCGGCACCACCGGCCCGGGCAGACCGATGGCGCCGATGCGCGCGTCGCCGCCCAGGTGCAGTTGGTAATGGGGCGCGCTGCGGCCGTCGATCTTCTTGGCCATGCCGTGCAGGCCGATATCGGCGACGTGATGCAGCCCGCAGGAATTCTGGCACCCCGAGACGTGGACCGACACGCCGCGGGCCGTCTCGTCGCCCACGGCGGCGGCCTCGACATGGCGGGCGAAGGTCTGGCTGTTGGTGATGCCGATGCGGCGGGAGGTGGGGCCGGGGCACGAAATGACGTCGGGCACATCCTCGGCAGCCGCCGGCACCCGGAAGCCGATCCGCTCCAACCCGGCCACCACGTCGGCCACCCGATCGGGGGCCACGCCCAGCAGGGCCAGGTTCTGGTCGCGGGTGGTGCGCAGCTGGGTCACCCCCGCCGTCTCGGCGATGGCGTGCAGCGCGTCGAGCTGATCCGACGACAACAGTCCCAGCGGCACATAGGCCACCACGCTGAAGGTGCCGTCATGGCTGGCCAGCACGCCGGCCGGGGTCCGCGCCACCGGCGCCTCGGTCGGCTGGCGCCAGGCGAAGCCCGGCAGCGGCCGCTGCGTCAGACCGCGCAGCCGTTCGAATTCCTCGCGGAACAGGGTGGTGAACTTCTCGGCGCCGAACCGCTTCAGGACGTACTTGATGCGGGCGGCGTTGCGGTTGCGCCGGTCGGAATAGCGCTGGTGCAGGCGCACCCCGGCTTCGATGACGGTGGCCAGTTCGCCTTCGGTGACGAAGTCCAGCACCTCCACCGCGGTGATGGCCTGAGCGCCCAGCCCGCCGCCGGCCACCACCCGGAAACCGGGCTGGCCATTGCGCACGGTCGCGACGAAGGCCAGGTCGTGGATGGCCGAGCCGCCGCAATCGGTGGCACAGCCCGAAACCGAGACCTTGAACTTGCGCGGCATGTGCTGCACCAGCGGGTGGCGGATCCACAAGCGGGCGAGTTCGGCCGCCACCGCGCCGGCATCCACCAGCTCGCGCGGGCAGGCGCCGGCCAGGGCGCAGGATGTCATGTTGCGCAGGGTGTTGCCGCAGGCCTCGCGGGTGGTGATGCCATTGCCATATAGCTCTTCCAGCAACGCGGGGGTGCGGCCCAGCGGAACGTGGTAGATCTGGATGTCCTGGCGGGTGGTCACATGGGCGTCGCCCTGGGCGTACTCGCGGTTCACCTTCGCCAAAACCTTCAACCACGGCGTAGGAACGATGCCGCCCGGAACCTTGATACGCACCATCTGGACGCCCGGTTGGCGCTGGCCGTAGACGCCGAAGCGAACCCGATAGGCGGTCCAGCGCTCGTCATCCCATTCGCCGGCCCAATGGCGCTCCAGCCCCTGGCAGTATTCCCCAAGGTCGCTCAGGCGGACCAGCGGCTCGGCAGCGGCTTCGTTCATGACACCCTCTCTTCATTCTACTAGACACTAGGTTAGTGTCGCATCAGTGCGTTGTTTGTCGAGATAGACCATCTCCCCCCTATTAGTCAATGGCTTTTCTGTGTAGAATGATTCGTTAGAACATAATTTTAATGTGAATTAGGAGTTCCCCGATGGCCGAAGCTTCCTCCTCCGCCCGCCCCTATGCCGGCGACCTGACCCCCGCCGAGGCGTGGCGCCGTCTGGCCGACGACCCCACCGCCAAGCTGGTGGATGTGCGGACCCAGGCGGAATGGACCTATGTCGGCATTCCCGACCTGTCCGCCCTGGGCAAGCAGCCGCTGCTGGTCTCTTGGCAGATCTTCCCGTCCATGGCGCAGAACCCGGCTTTTCCGTCGCAGGTCCAGGCCCAGGGGATCGGGCCGCAGGATACCGTGCTGTTCCTGTGCCGCTCGGGCGTGCGGTCGCAGGCCGCCGCCGCCGCCATGACCGCCCTGGGCCATGCCCGCTGCTACAACATCGCCGACGGGTTCGAAGGGCCACCCGACGAGGCCCGCCACCGTGGCGGCCGCGCCGGCTGGAAAGCGGCGGGCCTGCCGTGGATCCAGGGGTGACTTGGCAGAAGTGTTGCGGGACGGCAACAGAAGCGCTCCAGCCGTGCAACAGCCGTCGGGAGTGATTGACTCCCCCCCGCGTGCCGCCAATATCCTGTTGGCTGTGGGTTAGGCGTATGGCCCGGTGGCAAAAGAGAGCACGCCATATTCGTGCGTGCCCCCGGACAGCCCCCGGAGGATATAAAGGTGCCGCCCCGCGTCGCATCCCGAGGTTTAGTCGTGCCGCCAGCCCGTCCGCTTCTGCTTTCCCTGGCTCTGGCTTGCGCCGGCGGGCTTCCCACGTCCGCCGGGGCGGCACCGCCTCCCGCGGCGTCACCGCCTACGGCCTTGCCGCCCGCCGCGTTGTCGCTGCCGCTACCCGAATCGGCGGCCTCATCGGCCGAATTGCGCCAGCGCCTGGACAATCCGGCCGGCCTCAGGCTGGCCGGGCGCATCCTGGACCCGTCGCTGCTGCGCGATTTCTATGCCGGCCGCAACTATCAACCGGCCTGGACGGGATCGGCGGCGGTGGCCGCCGACCGGCTGCTGGCCGATATTCATGCCGCCGCCTATGCCCAGGGCCTGCCGCCCCAATCCTATGCCGTGCCTCCGACCGCCTCGATTGTCGACCATGATCTGCTGGTCAGCGACGCCCTGGCCCGCTTCGGGCGCGACCTGGCCACCGGCCGCGTGGCCCCGATTCAGGCCTATGGCGGGCTGGGCACGCCGACCCGGCCGAGTTTCGACGCCACCGCCTTCCTGGTGCGGGCCAGCGAAACGCCGTCCCTTGCCCGCCTGGCCGCCGACATCGAACCCACCGACCCCGCCTATCCCCGCCTGATCGCCGCCCTGGCCCGCTACCGCGCCATCGTGGCGGCGGGCGGCTGGCCGTCCATTCCCGACGGCCCGACCATCCGCCCCGGTCAGGCGGACCCGCGCCTGCCGCTGGTCCGCCGTCGCCTGATCGCCAGCGGCGACCTCGAGGCGGTGCACGGCCGCGCGAGGGGCGCGGCCGGCGATGTCCTGGACCACCGCACCGTGACCGCGTTGCGCCGCTTCCAGGAACGCCATGGGCTGGACGTGGACGGCTGCATCGGCAAGCAGACTCTGGCCGAACTGAACGTCGGCGCCCGCGACCGCCTGCGACAGATCGAGGCGAACCTGGAGCGCTGGCGTTCGGTGCCGCGCCTGCTGGAGGCGACGCGGGTGATGGTCAATCTGCCGGCCGAAACCCTGAGTCTGGTGGAGGACGGCAAGCCGGTGCTGGCGATGCGGGTGGTGGTGGGCGACCCCAAGCACCCGACGCCGCCCATGGCCACCTCGATGACCGCGGTGATCGTCAACCCCACCTGGACCATCCCGCCGTCCATCGCCACCAAGGAGATCCTGCCCAAGCTGCAACGCGATCCCAACTATTTGGCGGCCAACAACATCCGCATCCTGGGCGCCTTTCCCGAGAACAGCCCCCAGGCCGCCGGGCTCGGCATCGACTGGAAATCCTATCACGGCCCCTTCCCCTACCGCCTGCGCCAGAATTCCGGCGACGACAACGCCCTGGGGCAGTTGAAATTCTACCTCAAGGACCTCGACGCCATCTATTTGCACGATACGCCGCAACGGACGTTTTTCCGCCGCGCCAACCGCGCGCTGAGCCACGGCTGCGTCCGGGTCGAAAAGCCGGTGGATCTGGCCGAGCAATTGCTGGGCACCGCGTGGTCGGGCAAGGTCAGCGGGGCCATCGCCGCCCGGGTGACCCGCACCCTGCGGCTGGCGCAACCGGTGCCCGTCTACCTGATGTACTGGACCGCGTGGGCCGATTCCGACGGCGTCGTCCATTTCCGCGACGACCTCTACGGCCACGATGGCCGCCTGCTGGACGCACTTGACCGCACCGCATCGAGAATGGCCGGGCGGGCCAGCGCCGACCGCGCCGGCGCTCCCCTGTGACAAGCTCTCAGGTTTCCACCCTATCCCATTGACTCGCCCCCCTGCGCCCATAGTATGAACCCTCCAAGACCTTTGGGGGAATGTCATGAAGCAGGGGCACGGCGGCCACGGCCGCAGCGGCATCGGACGTCGAACCTTCCTGGCCTTCGGCCTCGGTGCCGCCGCGACAAGCCTGCTGCCCGAGCCCGCCCATGCCGCCCTCCACGCGATGCACGAGCGCAGCCTGGCCCTCTACAACATCCATACCGGCGAGCACTGGAAAGCCGTTTACTGGGAGCAGGGCCGCTACATTCCGGAATCCCTGCATGCCGCCAACCGGCTGCTGCGCGATTTCCGCAGCGGCAAGGTCCATCGGATGGACCCCCGTGTGCTGGATTTGGTGGCGGCCGTACGGCACCGTCTGGGCGCCCGGGGGCCGGTCCACATCATCTCGGGCTACCGCTCGCCGGAAACCAACGCCTGGCTGGCCTCGGTCAGCGAGGGCGTCGCCACCCATAGCCTGCACATGGAAGGCAAGGCCATCGACATCCGCTTCCCCGGCCATTCCGTCGCCCAGATCGGCCGGGCCGCCCGCTCGCTGCGGGCCGGCGGGGTCGGCACCTACCCCGAATCCGATTTCGTCCACGTCGATACCGGCCGCGTCCGCTACTGGTAGGGCGGCCGGGGGCTAGTGGTGCCCCTCCAGCAGAGGCTTGAGCCCGGCCACCGTCTGGTTGAGTTTGGCGGCGGGCACCGAACGCAGGTCCATCCCGAAATAGCCGGCGGGCAGCGTCAGCATGGCCGGATCGGTGCGGCCCACCGTTACCTGGGTCAGGCCGGTCTCGACCTGGGCCTTCCGGCCATCCGGCTCGGTCAGGGTTCCCGCCACCTTGATCGGGATGCCGTCGCGGCTGAACCACGCCTCGCCATCGAACTTGCCGGCGGCGGTGACCCGGTAACGGGTGACCCGCATTCCGTCCATGGTGGTCTCGCCCAGCCGGCGGCGATCGACATTCAGCTTGTCCAGCCCCCCCGCCAGACCGGCCGCCGCGTGCAGGCCGATCCCGACATACCACTTGCCCGCCGGCTGCAACAGGTAGGCCGCATCCGCCGTGCGGTCGAGCAGCACCGCCTGGCTGCCCCCCGCCGTCGCCCACTCGCGCCGCTCACGCCCCGGCTGGTGCCAGACGGTGCCGCTGAAGGTGCCGGCCGGGCTGCTGACGTAGAAGTGGCCGGTGTAGGGGACCGGCGCGTCCAACAGGTCGAGGGCGTTTTCCGCCGCGGCCGCCGCCCCGCCCGCCATCAGGCAGCCCGCTGCCGCCAGAATTGCCATGAACCGCACGTTGCCCTCCTTCGGCGCCTGTCGCCCTCCGTACCGTAAGGGGAACAATAACCGCACGACCATGGCAAGCCTAGGGCACAGGATGCGAACGGCTGGACGAACCGTCGCAAGCGGCTATGATCGGGGGGCCGAACGGTGGAGAATGGCATGATCGCCCACAGCGTCGCCGAACAATTGCGCCTGATCGACCGCGCCGTCACCGTGCTCACGCGTTCGACCGAGGCGCTGGTGCGCGCCTCCGACGAGGAAAGCCTGCTGGCCGATGTCTGCCACATCGCCGTCGAGGTGGCCGGCTACCGCCTGGCCTGGATCGGCTATGCCCGCGCCGACGAACAGCGGAGCGTGCTGCTGGTGGCCCAGGCGGGCCTGGCGTCGGAATACCTGCAGCAATTGCGGCTGAGCTGGGCCGACAACGACATGGGCCGCGGCCCCACCGGCACCGCGATCCGCACCGGCACGCCGAGCGTGGTGCGCGACACCCAGTCCGATCCCCGCTTCGCCCCCTGGCGCGAGGCGGCACACGCGCATCAGATCCGC
>JAKAFA010000010.1 GCA_021818185.1 Pseudomonadota bacterium
TAGCCTTCACGAAAACTTTTTGAATGCGGTTTTGCAGCGGCCAGACGGGGCCATCGGTTCGCTCGCGTCCCTTCTTCGCGGCCGGGCGGCGTTCAAGCGAGCGCTGGCTGCGCAAATTCCCCTCAATCCGGCGAGCCTGTGCTATCGACAGTCAATCCTCAGCATGATTGAGGATGCCAAAGCTAGCGGGGGCGCTGTTTATCTGGTTACCGCCGCTGACCAGCAGATCGCTGATAGCGTTCAAGCTCACCTTGGCTGCTTCGATGGCGTCAAGGGAAGTGACGGAATTCGCAACCTCAAAGGCCGCGAAAAGCTCGCGTGGATTGAAGAAAAATTCCCCAGCGGCTTTATCTACGCTGGCGATAGCAAGGCCGATCTCGCCGTCTGGCGCGCCGCGACCGGTGCGATTCTCGTCGGCAAGGGTACCAGTTACGCCGATGAGATTGCCGAAAGCGGCATACCTCTCATGGTAGTCAAAGATAATGATTGCAGCACCATTAAGTCTTGGCTCCGCGAATTTCGCCCACATCAATGGTCGAAAAATCTTCTAATTTTCATTCCGATGTTCGCCGCCCATTTGAGTGGGAATATTAGCGCCATCAGGCAAATGGTTGCGGCTTTTTTCATTTTTAGCATGCTTGCGTCGGCCACCTATGTGATTAATGACCTATTTGACTTGGCGGCAGATCGGCAACACCCGACGAAGCGTTTTCGACCGCTGGCCAGCGGCGCGATCCCACCGCTGTACGCTGCGATGGTTGCGGTGACGATGGTCGCTGGAGGCTTATTCGCTGGAGCCGCCCTCAGTCCCACTTTTGCCATTCTGATGTCTAGTGCATTGAGCCAGACAGAGGATTCACAGCGGGCGTGATCCATGCGAAACTGAGCGCATGGCACAGACCGTCAGCATCCTCCTGCAAGACGACGATGGCGCGCGATTGGCCGCCATCATCGGCGACCGCAACCGCCCGCAGAAGCACGTTCTGCGGGCTCGGATCATCCTTCTGTCGGCCGACCGGCTTCCGGTCCTGGACGTGGCCGACCGGGCCGGGGTCAGCCGACCGGCGGTCTGGCGCTGGCAGCAGCGCTTCGCCGAGGAAGGGGTCGAGGGCCTGTTGCGCGACAAGACGCGCAAGCCCGGCACCCCGCCTCTGCCGGTCGAGACGATTGCCAAGGTCCTGGCCTTGCCCTGCGGCGAGCCTCCCGGCGAGGCGACCCACTGGACCGGCCGCATGGTGGCCAAGGCCGTCGGCATCAGTTTGAGCGCCGTGCAACGCATCTGGCAGGCCCACCGTCTCCAGCCCCATCGTCTGCGCACTTTCAAGAGGTCGAACGACCCCGCCTTCGCCGCCAAGGTCGAGGACATCGTCGGCCTCTACATGAACCCGCCCGCCCATGCCGTCGTCGTCTCCATCGACGAGAAAAGCCAGATCCAGGCCCTCGACCGCACCCAGCCCGGCCTGCCGCTGAAGCCGGGCAAGTGCGGCACCATGACCCACGACTACAAGCGCAACGGCACCACCACCTTGTTCGCCGCCCTCAACATCCTCGACGGCACCGTGGTCGGCCGCTGCATGCCGAAGCACACCCACCAGGAATTCATCAAGTTCCTCAACGCCGTCGAGCGGGCGGTCCCGGCGGGCAAGATCGTCCACGCCATTGCCGACAATTACGCCACCCACAAGCATCCCAAGGTCAAGGAATGGCTGGCCAATCATCCCCGCTGGGTCTTCCACTTCACCCCCACCTCCGCGTCCTGGCTCAACGCCGTCGAGGGCTTCTTCTCCATCATCACCCGAAGGCGCATCCGGCGTGGCGTCTTCAAGTCCGTCTCCGACCTTCAGGACGCCATCCGACGCTACATCAAGGAGCACAACCGCTCCTCAAAGCCTTTCGTCTGGACCAAACCCGCCAATGCCATCCTTAGTAAACTACGGCGGCTGCCCGTTGTATCCTCTGTCTGAGTCAATGCACTAGACTGTTCGTTGCGGCAAGGAGGGGCCATGACCAGGGGGGCGCATGTCATCGTCGTCGGCAATGAGAAGGGCGGGACCGGCAAATCGACCCTGGCCATGCACCTGACGGTGGCCCTGCTGGATCTGGGGCTGTCGGTGGGGACCATCGACGTGGACGCCCGCCAGGCCACCTTCACCCGTTACCTGGACAACCGCCGGGCTCGCCCCGATGCCGCCGAACTGGGCCTGCGCCAGCCCGAGCACGTGGCCATTCCCCCCACCGCCGACCCGGAGGCCGATCAGGTACGGCTGGAGGCGGCGGTGGAGCGCCTGCGCGCCGCCCATCGGGTGGTGCTGATCGATACCCCCGGCAGCGACCATGCCCTGTCGCGCCGGGCCCATTCCCACGCCGACACCCTGGTGACGCCGCTCAACGACAGCCTGGTGGATCTGGACGTGCTGGCGCGGGTGGACCCGCGCACCCTGCGGGTGGCCAGTCCCAGCCACTACGCCGAACTGGTCTGGGAGACCAAGAAGCAGCGGGCGCTGCGCGGCGAAAAGGCGGTGGTCGACTGGATCGTCGTGCGCAACCGCCTATCGTCGCTGGACGCCCGCAACAAACGGCAGGTGGAACGTCTGTTGGCCGATCTGGCGCGGCGGGTCGGCTTCCGGCTGGTTCCCGGCCTGGGCGAGCGGGTGATCTACCGCTCGCTGTTCCTGGAAGGGCTGACCCTGCTCGATCTGCGCCACAAGCTGCCGGGCTTTGAACTCAACATGAGCCACGTCGCCGCCCGCCAGGAATTGCGCACCCTGATCGAGGCCATCGGGCTGGATTCCCTGGTGCCGCCGCCGTCGGCTCCCGGAACCTGAGGCCCGGCCGGGCGGAGTCAGCGGGTCGCCGCCACCAGGGCCAGCAGGGCATCCGCCGCCCGGCTGCGGTAGCGTTCGCGGTGGCGCAGGACGTGGAACTCCCGTTCGGGCAGGGGAAAGCGCACCAGCTTCAGCAGGCCCGCCTCGATGGCGGGAGCGGCCACCGTCGCCGACAGGGCGGTGGCGCCCAGGCCGGCCTCGACCGCGGCGCGGACCGCCTCGTTGGAGGGAAGCTCCAGCGGGACCCGCAGGCCGCCGGGGTCCAGGCCCAGCCGCCGCAACCCCTCCTCGAACACCGAACGGGTGCCGGAGCCCGGCTCGCGCAATACCCACTCGCCGGCCAGCAAATCGGCCGGCACCGGCGGCGGACCGGCCGCCCAGGGATGGTCGGGCCCCACCACCAGCACCAGTTGATCGCGCGCCACCCGCCGGCTGACGAAATGAGCGCCGTCCACCGCGCCCTCGGTGAAGCCCAACTCCGCCGCGCCGGTGGAGACCGCCGCCGCCACCTGGGCGGTGTTGCCGATGCCCAGCCGGATGGTGATCTGCGGATGAGCCCGGCGGAAAGCGACGAGATGGCGGGGCAGCCAATAGCTGGCGATGGACTGGCTGGCCTGCACCGCCAGGGTGCCGCGCTGGAGCGTGCCGAATTCGCTGAGCGCCAGCTCGGCGCGGCCGGCCTGGACCAGGACGGCGCGGGCCTCGGCCAGGAAGGCTTGGCCCGCCTCGGTCAGTTCGATCCGCCGGCCGATGCGGTCGAACAGCTTGGTGTCGTAGCGTGCCTCCAGCGCGGCGATGGCGTGGCTGGCCGCCGATTGGGCCAGGTTAAGGGCGCGGGCCGCCTGGGTAACGTGCTGGCGTTCGGCCACTGCCACAAAGATGCGCAACTGATCCAGGGTCATGGGGCACCGCCGAAAACGATCTCATTTTCAGATTATACGGAGCATGCATATCGATTGGAACGATAATGCCGCGGCGCAATAGAGTGTTGGCCTGGGGTACGGCGCGCTGTCGCCGGAAAACAAAGAAGGACTGATCATGACCAAGGCCAGAATCGGCATAAGATCGCTAGGGCACGAATCCGACGCGTCCGCAGGGTTTCCGGGACTGATCGAAGTAATCCGCCAGTTCACGCCCAACTGGTATACGGCCACCATGGGGACCGGCGTCCTGGCGCTGGCCCTTAACCAGTTCCCCGCCTCGGTTCCCGGCCTGCGTTCCGTTGCGGTGGCGCTGTGGCTGGCGAATATCGGCCTGTTTGCCGTCTTCACTCTGCTCTATGCCGCGCGCTGGGTTTTGTTTTTTCACGGCGCCCGGCGCATCTTCGACCATTCGGTGATGTCGATGTTCTTCGGGGCGGTGCCCATGGGCCTGGCCACCATCGTCAACGGCTTTCTGGCCTTTGGCCCGCCGTTGATGGGCGGGGCGGCGGTTGGCGTCGCCACCGTCCTGTGGTGGGTGGACGTCGCCCTGTCGCTGGCCTGCGGCCTGTTCATTCCCTACCTGATGTTCACCCGCCAGGAACACCGCATGGAGCAGATGACCGCGGTCTGGCTGCTGCCCATCGTCGCCGCCGAGGTGGCGGCGGTCAGCGGCGCGCTGCTGGTGCCGCATCTGCCGTCGTCCCAGGCCTTCGCCGTGCTGGTCGTCGGCTATGCGCTGTGGGCCTATTCCGTGCCGCTCGCCCTCAGCATCCTGGTGCTGCTCGTCCTGCGGCTGGTGCTGCACAAGCTGCCGACCCGCGACCTGGGGGTGTCCGCCTGGCTGGCCCTGGGGCCGATCGGTACCGGGGCGCTGGGCCTGCTGCTGCTGGGCGGCGAGGCGCCGGCCGCCTTCACCGCCAACGGCCTGCCCGGGGTGGGCGAGGTGGCCTTCGCGGTGGGGCTGATCGGCGGCGTGGTGCTGTGGGGCTACGGCATCTGGTGGCTGGCGGTGGCGGTGTTGAAGACCGTCCGCTACCTCCGCGAGGGCTTGCCGTTCAATCTCGGCTGGTGGGGCTTCACCTTCCCGCCCGGCGTCTACGCCCTGGCTACCCTGGCGCTGGCGCGCGTCACCCATCTGGCGCTGTTCGCGATGGTGGGCGAGGCTCTGGTGGTGTGTCTGGCCGGCTTCTGGCTGCTGGTGGCCAGCCGCACCGCCCACGGGGCTTGGCGCGGCACCCTATTCGTCGCGCCCTGTCTACAAGGCGACGCCGCGCCGCTGCACTGCGACACCGCCCCGCTGCACTGCGCGGCCGACATGGTCTGACGGCGGCGGCAAGGGGTGGAAGGAAACCGCCCCTTGCCGCCCCGCATGCGTGGTCTATACTCTCGCCCCTCGATTTTCTCCCAAGCTCAAGGGCATCTCCATGAAGGGCGACGTGAAGAAGGTGGTGCTGGCCTATTCGGGCGGCCTCGATACCTCGATCATCCTGCGCTGGCTGCAGGACCAGTATGCGTGCGAGGTGGTGACCTTCACCGCCGATCTTGGCCAGGGCGAGGAACTGGAACCGGCCCGCAAGAAGGCCCAGCTGATGGGCATCAAGGACGAGAACATCTTCATCGACGACCTGCGCGAGGAATTCGTCCGCGACTTCGTCTTCCCGATGTTCCGCGCCAATGCGCTGTACGAAGGCGTTTACCTGCTGGGCACCTCTATCGCCCGCCCGCTGATCTCCAAGCGCCAGATCGAGATCGCCAACCAGGTGGGCGCCGACGCGGTGGCCCACGGCGCCACCGGCAAGGGCAACGACCAGGTGCGCTTCGAGATGGGCTATTACGCCCTGAAGCCCGACATCAAGGTCATCGCCCCCTGGCGCCTGTGGGACCTGACCAGCCGCACCAAGCTCCTGGACTTCGCCGAGAAGCACCAGATCCCCATCGCCAAGGACAAGCGCGGCGAGGCGCCCTATTCTACCGACGCCAACCTGCTGCACATCTCTTACGAGGGCAAGGCGCTGGAAGACCCCTGGGTCGAGCCCGACGAGGACATGTTCACCCGCTCGGTCAGCCCGGAAAAGGCCCCCGACAAGCCGACCTATATCGAGATCGAGTTCGAGAACGGCGACGCGGTGGCCATCGACGGCGAGCGCCTGTCGCCGGCCGCCCTGCTGACCAAGCTGAACCAACTGGGCGGGGCCAACGGCATCGGCCGCCTCGACCTGGTGGAGAACCGCTTCGTCGGCATGAAGAGCCGCGGCGTCTACGAGACGCCCGGCGGCACCGTCCTGCTGGTCGCCCACCGCGCCATGGAGAGCATCACGCTCGACCGCGGCGAGGCCCACCTCAAGGACGACCTGATGCCGCGCTACGCCGAGCTGATCTACAACGGCTTCTGGTTCAGCCCGGAGCGCAAGGCCATCCAGCAGATGATCGACCATGTCAGCCAGAACGTCACCGGCGTGGTGCGGCTCAAGCTGTACAAGGGCAACGTCACCGTGGTCGGCCGCAAGTCGGCCAAGTCCCTCTACCGCCTCGACTTCGTCACCTTCGAGGAGGACTCGGTCTACGACCAGCGCGACGCCCAGGGCTTCATCAAGCTCAACGCGCTGCGCATGCGCCTGGCCAAGTGGGCGCGGGGGTAATCTGCTCCGCAGGCGGATTGCGAGGGGCCGCAAGGCCCCTCGCGCTCCCCGGTTATTCGGAGGGGGCGGGGAGGCGCGCCGAGGAATTTGCGTGAAAGCCCGCGATCGCCAAGGTCTTGTCTTTTTTCTGCACTAAACTGATGTGATCGCGGCCTTATTGGTCAAGGCGGGTATTGACCGCTAATATCCGCACCCTCAACGAAAAAGCCCCGCCGGCATCGCTCCCGGCGGGGCTTTCTCCGTCTGCAACCAGCTTCGCCTACGCGATCCCCATCTTGATCTTCAGGTTGGCGTCCAGCTTGTCGAGGAAGCCGCGGGTGGTCATCCACGGCTGTTCCGGGCCGATCAGGATGGCCAGGTCCTTGGTCATGAAGCCGGATTCCACCGTCTCGACGCAGACGCTCTCCAGCGCCTGGGCGAATTCGGCCACCTTGGGGGTGCCGTCGAACTGGGCGCGGTAGAACAGGCCCCGCGTCCAGGCGAAGATCGAGGCGATGGGGTTGGTCGAGGTTTCCTTGCCCTTCTGGTGCTCGCGGTAGTGGCGGGTCACCGTGCCGTGGGCGGCCTCGGCCTCGACGGTCTTGCCGTCGGGGCTCATCAGCACCGAGGTCATCAGGCCGAGCGAGCCGAAGCCCTGGGCCACGGTATCGGATTGGACGTCGCC
The DNA here is from genome assembly GCA_021818185.1 of Pseudomonadota bacterium. Taxonomy (GTDB): domain Bacteria; phylum Pseudomonadota; class Alphaproteobacteria; order Rhodospirillales; family Magnetospirillaceae; genus JAKAFA01. Next base: position 7,052 of record JAKAFA010000010.1, read on the forward strand.
ATCGTAGTTCTTGCACGCCCAGACGAACTCGCCCGACCATTTGAGGGCCGAGGCGACCATGTCGTCGATCAGGCGGTGCTCGTAGCCGATCTTCCTGGCCTCGAAGGCGGATTTGAACTCGGCGTCGTAGACCTCCTGGAACAGATCCTTGAAGCGGCCGTCATAGGCCTTGAGGATGGTGTTCTTGGTGGACAGGTAGACAGGCCAGCCCTTGCCCAGGCCGTAATTGAAGCAGGCCCGCGCGAAACCGCGGATCGATTCGTCCAGGTTGTACATGCCCATGGCGACGCCGGCCGAGGGGAAGTCGAACACTTCGTGCTCGATCACCGTGCCGTCCTTGCCCTCGAACTTGATGGTGAGCTTGCCGGCACCGGGCACCTTGAAGTCGGTGGCCCGGTACTGGTCGCCGAAGGCGTGGCGGCCGATGACGATGGGCTTGGTCCAGCCGGGCACCAGCCGCGGCACGTTCTTGCAGATGATCGGCTCGCGGAAGACGGTGCCGTCCAGGATGTTGCGGATGGTGCCGTTGGGCGACTTCCACATCTTCTTCAGGTCGAATTCCTTCACCCGCGCCTCGTCGGGGGTGATGGTGGCGCATTTCACGCCCACGCCGTGGCGCTTGATGGCTTCGGCCGATTCGACGGTGACCTTGTCGTCGGTGGCGTCGCGGTGCTGAATGCCCAGGTCATAGTATTTCAGGTCGATATCCAGATAGGGCAGAATCAGCTTATCCTTGATGAACTGCCAGATGATGCGCGTCATCTCGTCGCCGTCCAGTTCGACGATCGGATTGGCCACCTTGATCTTCTGCATCGCGTGTACCCCATAGGTGTCTTGCCACAGCGTCCGCTGGGGTGCGCCCCATCACACGCAAGACCGCGCCCGGACAGCCGGGAACCATAGCACCGCGGGCGGCGAACGCAAGTCGTAATACTACACCTTGGAGGGGGGAACGGGCAGGGTCGGGGCGTTCAGAACAGCTCGGGGTCGCCGCCCACCGCATGGGCCATCTCGGCCAGGGCGGCGGGCAGCACCTGGGCCACGTCGTCCACCACCGTGTACAGGCGGGCGGTGTCGGCATGGGCGAAGCCGTTGGCGATGACATGGGCGGCCAGATCCAGCCAGGGAGACCAGTAGCCGTCCTGGTTGACCACGATCAGCGGCTTGTCATGCAGGCGCAGTTGCTTCCAGGTCAGCATCTCGAAGGTCTCGTCCAGGGTGCCCATCCCACCGGGCATCACGGCGAAGGCGTCGGCCAGGTCGAACATGCGGCGTTTGCGCGTGTGCATGGAATCGACCACCTGCAATTCGGTGATGTCGGTATAGGCCCGCTCGATGCGGGTCAGGTGTTCGGGGATGATGCCGGTCACCTGGCCGCCGCCGGCCATCACCGCCTCGGCCAGTGCGCCCATCAGGCCCAGGTGGCCGCCGCCATAGACCAGGCGCACCCCCTCGGCGGCGAGCAGGTTGCCCAGCCGGGTCGCCGCCTGGCGCCAGCGCGGGTCGGTGCCGGTTCCCGAACCGCAGAACACGCACAGTGCCTTCACCTTGGGGAGCCGGTATTTCGACATTTGCCAAAGCCTCCATGCACGGCCGCGAAGTTTTGGGATATGGGCACGCTCCGGCGAGCCCACAGCCGCCCCCCGCCGCTCGGAAATCCGGTCTGGCCGATGGGGGTAGAGGCTTGCGCTTTTGCCGTCTCCGGGCGGACGTGAGGGGCGGTGACAGGAAGGAGAAAGCGGGCTATAGGGATAGTCGCTTATCGCCCGTTGCCGTGGCCCCGTCGTGATTCTGCGCCCGTCCGTCCTTGCCCTTGTGGGTCTCGCCGCCGCGGCGGCCGCCGCCGTGCTCGGGCTGTCGTTCGACGGCGACGAGCCCGGCGACCAGCCGCCGCCGGCGATCTTCGGCGGATTGGCCGGTCCGCCCGCCGCCGATGGCCGCCGGTTGCCGGCCATCGAAGTATTGCGCGTTGCGGCGGCCGGCGACGCGATGATTGCCGGCCGTGCGCTGCCGGGCGCGGCGGTCAGGCTGCGCGATGCCGGAAGCGGCGTCGAAATTGGCCACGCCACCGCCGACCTGCGCGGCCAATGGGTGCTGGTGCCGGAATTGCCGCTGGGGTCCGGGGCTCGCCTGCTGGCGCCGAGCCAGACCGGCCCCGTCGGGACGTCCGATGGCGACCCGGTGGCGGTGGTGGTGCCCGGCCCCGGGCGCGGCGCGGCGCTGGCCGTCGTGCTGCCGGCCCATGGGGGCGCCCGCGTGCTCCAGCCGGTCCCGGCGGCCGGCACGGTACCGGAGTTCGCCATCGCAGTGGCCGGCCGCGATTCCGACGGCCATCTGTCGGTCGCCGGCTGGGCCGAACCCGGCACCACCATCCACCTCCATCTCGACAACCGCCTGGTCGGCCGTGGGCGTGCCGACGGGGCGGGCCGTTGGCGCATCGTGGCGCGGGCGCCGGGCGAGGGCCGCCACCGTCTGCGCGCCGATGCGGCCGATGCCGGCGGACGGGTGACGGGACGGATCCAATGTGGCTGGGGGGACGATGACGGCCCGGCACCGGCACCGGGCGAACTGGCCGTCCGCACGGCCGGCGGAATCTGGTCCCTGGTCCGGCGGACCAGGGGCGGCGGCACGGTCCTGGCCGAAATTTACGGCGATGCCCCCGCTCCGCCGTGGCCGCAGGCGCAGTCCGTCCCGGCGGGGCAGGTGGTCAACGCCCCCTGACCGGGCGGCGCCTCCAGGCGGGCTGCAGGGCGCTTTCCCCGGGCTTGGCCGAATGGAGCGGCGGGCGGACCACCTCGGAGAGCAGGGCCAGCCAGGGATGGACCGGTGCCAGGAAGCGGGCGATGGCCGCCACCAGCGCCACTGCGGTGATGGGGTCGGGCAGCGGGCCCTCGGCGCCCACCAGGATGCGACCCTGGTTGCAGCGGAAGGCCGGGGACGGCGCCAGGGTGGCGTTGGCATGGTCGAGGATCGCCTGGGCCGCGGCGCGGGCCCTCGGCGATTCGGCGGTGAACGGCATCGGGCCGGCATCGCCCACCAGCCGCAGCTGATTGCCGGCCGGCGACGGATCGCTGCGGCAGGCCAAGCGGATTCCGTGATAGGCGAAATCGAACTGAATCGGCGACAGGGTCAGGTTCACCCCCTCGTCGCCGATGATGGCGCCGATGTCGAAGGGAAGGGACCGGCCACCGAAGCTGAGGCGTTTGATCTGGGGCATGCGCGAATGGCTAGGTGAAATGACCAGGAGACTATCACGTCGCCGCGTGGGATAAAACGGCGATGGGCATGGTATTAACCTGATCGACCATGCCGGCTACAATATCCTTTTTTTGGACGGGAGACGATGCGGTGAAGGCTCGGGAAATTTCGATGGCGCGCTACCTGTGGATGCCGATCCACCGCGAGGGCTGGCCGTTCATCGCGCTGTTCGCAGTGGCCTCGGCCCTGCTGGGGCTGGCCTGGGCCCCGCTGGGATGGCTGGGCGGCGCGGCCACGCTCTGGTGCGCCTATTTCTTCCGCAATCCCGACCGCGTCACCCCCACCCGCGCCGGCCTGGTGATCAGCCCGGCCGACGGCGTGGTCTGCATGGTCGGCCATGCGGTGCCGCCGGCCGAACTGGGCATGAGTTCCGAGCCGCGCATGCGGGTGTCGGTGTTCATGAGCGTGTTCGACGTCCATGTGAACCGCCTGCCGGTTGATGGTGCGGTGACCAAGGTGGCCTACAAGCCGGGCAAGTTCCTCAACGCCTCCCTCGACAAGGCCAGCGAGGACAACGAGCGCCTCGGCCTGCGCCTTGCCCTGGCCGACGGCCGGGAAATCGCCTGCGTCCAGATTGCCGGGCTGGTGGCGCGGCGCATCAAATGCGACATCACCGAGGGCCGCACCGGGCGGGCCGGCGAACGCTACGGCCTGATCCGCTTCGGCAGCCGGGTCGATGTCTACCTGCCCGACGGCGTGGCGCCGCTGGTGGCCTGCGGCCAGCGGATGATCGCCGGCGAGACGGTGCTGGCCGACCTGGACGGCGGCGAATCGGAGCGGGCGGGGGAGGTGCGCTGATGTTCCGCCGCCGCCGCCATCGCCGCCCGCCGCGCATCACCGGCCTGTCGGTGAACAAGATGATCCCCAACATCCTGACGCTGCTTGCCCTGTGCGCCGGCCTGACCTCGATCCGCTTCGGCCTGCACGGCATGTGGCAGCAGGGGGTGCTGGCCATCGTGCTGGCGGGCATTCTGGACGGCTTGGACGGGCGGGTGGCGCGGCTGTTGCAGGGCACTTCGAAATTCGGCGCCGAACTGGATTCGCTGTCGGATTTCGTCAGCTTCGGCGTGGCACCGGCCATGCTGCTTTATTTCTGGACCATGCAGCAGGCCGGCGGCCTGGGCTGGGCCCTGGTCCTGCTGTTCGCGGTGTGCTGCGCACTGCGGCTGGCCCGCTTCAACACCATGCTGGGCGAGCCCGACCTGCCGCCTTACGCCTATAATTTCTTCACCGGCGTGCCGGCACCGGCCGCGGCGGGTCTGGTGCTGATGCCGATGTTCCTCAGTTTCCAGATCGGCTCCGGCATCGTCGACCGGCCGCCGGTGGTGGCGGTATTCCTGCTGGCCGTCTCGTTCCTGATGGTCAGCAAGGTGCCGACCTTTTCCGGCAAGAAGATGCGCATCCCCCACCGCTGGGTGCTGCCGATGCTGTTGCTGGTCGGGCTGTTCGCCGCCTTCCTGGTCAGCGAACCGTGGCTGACCCTGAGCGGCATCGGAGCGCTGTACTTCGCCATGATCCCGGTCAGCGTCCGCGCCTTCCGCCGCCTGAAGGAGCAAGCCGAGCGGGTGGCCGCCGACGCCGAAGCCGATGAGATGTCGCCGCCCGCCGAGGGGGGGTGAGGGCGGAAGCGTTGCCGGATTGCAACGGTGGAAGGAAAACTATAGGGTTGGCGGGCATAGCCGCTTGCCTATCGGCTCGCTACGCGGTACATGCGTTGATAACGCCTAAAAATTAATCGACCGCGAAAGGTGTTTCCATGCGTAGCGCCAAAGCTCTTCTTGTCGCCGGCATCCTGACCGTTGGCCTCCCCGGCCTCGCCCATGCCCAGTGGTATGCGGGGATGGATATGGGAGCCAACTTCACCAATAAGTCGAAGGTCACCAATTCGGACACCAACCTCGACACCAAATATGCCCCCGGATTGGCCGAGATGGCGCATGTTGGCTACAGCTTCGGTGCCCCCAAGCTTGAAGTCGAGCTTGGTTACCGTGACAGCGCCATCAAGCAGCTCGGCGGCACCTCCGCCGCGGGCGATCTCGGCGTCGTCGACTACATGTTGAACGGCGTCTACGATTTCCTGCCGCACAGCAAGTTTCATCCCTTCGTCGGCGTCGGCGTCGGCGGTGCCTATCTCGACGTGACCGGCACCCGTATCGGGAACACCCCCAATTACGCCGGCAAGACCGACGAATTCGCCTATCAGGGCTTTGCCGGACTGGGCTACGACATCAATCCCAGCATGATGGCCAGCCTGCAGTACCGCTACTTCGCCACCCTGAATCCCTCCTACCGCCTGAACTCGTCGGATATCACCAGCGAGTACAAGAATCAGGCCGTCCTCGTCGGCTTCACCTACAGGTTCCCCGTCCAGCAGCCCGCCGCGGAGCCCATGCCGGCCCCGGTCGCCGCTCCGGCTCCCGCCCCGGCCCCCGCTCCGGCCCCGATGGTCAAGGCGGCGCCGATGCCTCATAACTACATGGTGTTCTTCGACTTCAACCGGTCCGCGATCTCGCCCGAGGCTGCCAACATCATCCGCGAGGCGGCCAATTCCGCCCGCCGCGGCCATGTCACCCAGCTGACCCTGACCGGCTACACCGACACCGTCGGCTCGGACAAGTACAACATGGCGCTGTCGCTGAAGCGCGCCGAGGCGGTCAAGGAAGCCCTGATCCGCCAGGGCGTGCCCGCCAACGAAATCGTCGTGTACGGCAAGGGCAAGAGCAATCCGCTGGTCCCGACCAAGGACGGCGTGCGCGAGCCCCAGAACCGCCGCGTCGAGATCGTCCTGAAGTAACAGCGGTTTCCGCGACAAGATGCTGGCCCCTCCGCAAGGAGGGGCCCTTTTTGTTTGCCCAGGTGTGCGGGCCGCAGACCCGCGGCGGGTGCTGCGGCGGCTTTGGGTCTCAGCGGGATATCGGGGGGGAGGCGCCCTACTCGGCGGCGCGCTTCAACACTTCCGAGACGGTGACCGCCAAGTGGTCTTCGACCACCACCACTTCCGCCTTGGCGATGCGGCGCTGGTTGACGAACAGATCCACCGGGTCGTTGACCTTGCGGTCCAGCTCCACCACGGCGCCGCGGCCCAGTTTCAGCAACTGGGCGATGGGCAGGGTGGCGGTGCCCAGCACCGCATAGACTTCCACCGAGACATCGTAGACGGCCTCTTGCGGCTTGGAGCCGATTTGGGTCTCGTCGCTCATGGAATTGACCTCGGATGGACTGTCGTCCGGCCATCATGCGGCGCAAAGGTTAACGGCTGGTTGCCGTTGCTCCGATCCTGTCACGGTGGCAGGGTGGGGCGAATCAATTCATGGGAGAATCCCATGCCCGGTGTCACCACGGTCAGAACGTCCGTCACCATCGCCGCGTCGTCTGTCGTCGTTGCCTCGACGGGAACGGCTTCGGCGTCCGCGTCATTCGCCGCATCCACCAGCCAAGCCTTGGCGCAGTTCGCGCGGGGGATGCAACTGGTCGACGAATTGGCCCAGGGGGCCAAGGCGGCGGCCCGCGTCGGCGGGCGATTTCCAGCGGCAGGTCGGGCAGGCGCTGGGGCTTGCCAAGACGATCACCGACTTCCTGCGGCGCGCCTTCGCCGGTCGCCGCGGAATGAACGGCGCCCAACGGGCGCAACTGGTCGCGCGTTTCGCCGCGCTGGACGGCCCGATTTCCTCTTCCGCGTCGGGCGCCGGCGTCGTCGTCGACCACACCGCCTGAGCGGGTCAGGCCGTCAGGACATAGGTGCCGGGCGCCTCGCCCAACGGGGAATAGCCGCGTGACGGGGCGCCCAGCGGCGGCGGCGGGACCCGGCCGGCGGAGTGGCGGCGCAGCCAGGATTCCCAGGCCTCCCACCACGACCCGTCGTAGCCGGGGGCGGTGGCCGCCCAGGTGTCGGGGTCGATGTAGCGGTCGGCCGCCCCGCGGCTGGCGATCTGGTAGCGCCGGTGGGGATGGCCGGGCTCGCTGACGATGCCGGCGTTGTGGCCGCCCGAGCAGAGGATAAAGGTTACCGACGTGTCGGTGAGCAGTCCGATCTTGTAGACCGAGCGCCAGGGCGCGACATGGTCCTTGGTGGTGCCCACCGCGCAGACCGGCGCGCGGATGTCGCTGAGGGCGACCGGCCGGCCGTCGACGAGGTAGCGCCCCTTGGCCAGCTGGTTGTCGAGGAAGAGCTGGCGCAGATATTCGCTGTGCATGCGATAGGGCATGCGGGTGGCGTCGGCGTTCCAGGCCATCAGGTCATTGCCGTGCTCCTGTTCGCCCAACAGGTACTGGCGCACCATTCGCGACCAGATCAGGTCGTTGGACCGCAGCATCTGGAAGGCGCCGGCCATCTGTCGGGTGTCCAGATAGCCCTGGTCCCACATCGTGTCTTCCAGGTAGGTCACTTGGCTCTCGTCGATGAACAGGCCGATTTCGCCCGGCTCCTCGAAATCGGTCTGGGCGGCCAGCAGGGTCAGGCTGGCCAGGCGGTCGTCGCCGTCGCGGGCCATGGCGGACGCGGCGATGGCCAGCAGGGTTCCCCCCAGGCAATAGCCGACGCCATGCACCTTGGCGGCGTCGGGCAGGATGGCGGCGATGGCGTCCAAGGCCGCCATTACCCCCAGCCGGCGGTAATCGGCCATGCCCAGGTCGCGGTCCTCGGCCCGCGGGTTCTTCCACGACACGATGAACACCGTATGGCCGCGCGCCACCAGCCAGCGGACCAGGGAGTTATGGGGCGACAGGTCGAGGATGTAGTATTTCATGATCCAGGCCGGCACGATCAGCACCGGTTCGGCCTGTACCGCATCGGTGGCCGGGGCGTATTGCAACAGCTCCATCAGCCGGTTGCGCAGCACCACCTTGCCGGGGGTGACGGCCACCCCCTGGCCGGGGACGAACTGGGCGGTGGAGCCCAGCGCCTGGCCGCTGGCCGCCCGCGCCACGTCATCGGCCAGATTCTGCATGCCGCGCACCAGATTCAGGCCGCCCTGGGCGAGCGTGGTTTGCAGAACCTCGGGGTTGGTCCAGGGGAAGTTGCTGGGCGCCGCCATGTCGAGCAATTGGCGGGCGGTGAATTCCACCACCTGCAAATGATGGCGGCCGACCCCGCGGATGCCCGAGGTGGCGTAGTGCCACCATTGCTCGGTGAACAGGAAGGATTGCGACAGGGCGCTGAACGGCCAGAGCTGCCAAGCCGGGCCGTCGAAGCGCGAATCGTGGGCCAGCGGCACGAATGGGTCGGGCTGGCGCTCGCCGCACAGGCGGCGGAAGGCATGGTGGAGCAGGGGCATGGCCTTGGCCGCGGCGTTCTGACCCAACTCCGCCAGCTTGCCCGGCGAATTGGCCAGATGAGCCGCCCAGTCCAGGTAGGCCAGCAGCAGCGAGGCCGGCGACAGGCCTTGGGTGAAACGGCCCTGGATGGCGTGGATCAGCCGGTCGGTGCTTTCGGTGAACAGCGGAAACGGCAATTCGCCCGTCATGTCGGGGCGGCGGGAGAGAACGGTTTCGGTCATCGCATCCTCCCGGGGGATGGGGCTCGGTATCATAGCGCGGCCGCCGGGCGGTTCCGCAACATCATTGCGGGGAGACCCGATGGGGAAGGGCATTCCCCTCCCGTTTATGGTCGGGCTCGGGTATAGTCGTCGCCGATTGGGAGACGGGGGGACGGTGCACGGCTTGGACGAGTGGGGACGGGGGCTGCTGGCCGAGGGGCCGCTGGCGTCGCGGCCGGCCCGCATCTATCGCTGGCTGCTGATGGTCGCCATCCTGGCCTCGACCGTCATCGCGATCGTGGATACCATGCCCGATCCCTGGGGGCGCTTCGCTCCCCTGGCGGCGCTCGCCGGGCGCGGCTTCCTGGCGCTGATGACGCTGGACTATCTTTTACGCCTGCGTCACGCCTATATCGAATCCCGCGACGATGACGGCGGCCTCGCCGGGCTGTGGCGTTATGCCCTCAGTACCTATGGCATTTTCGACTTCCTTGCCGCGGTTCCCTTCCTGCTGGGGGCGGCGATGGGAATGCCGCGCGACGCCGAAACGGTGTTCGGCATCCTGCGTTTCCTCAAACTGGCCCGCTTTTCGCCCGCCCTGGCCACCCTCGGCGCGGTGATCCTGACCGAACTGCGCCCCCTGCTGTCGGCCTTGTTCATCATCGTCTTGCTCGCCATCTCGGCGGCAACCATGCTGTATTTCGCCGAGCGCGGTTCCAACCCGGCTTTCGCCAGCGTCCCGCGGGCGCTGTGGTGGGCCATCGTCACCCTGACCACGGTCGGCTACGGCGACGTCGTGCCGCTCACTCCCTACGGCAAGATGCTGGGAGCGGTGGTGGCTGTGCTCGGGCTGTGCATGTTCGCCTTGCCGGCCTCCATCCTGGCCAGCGGCTTCGCCGAGGAGATGCGCCGGCACGATTTTGTCGCCAACTGGCAATTGGTGGCCAAGGTGCCGTTCTTCGCCAAGCTTTCCGCGGCGCAGATCGCCGAGATCGCCGCCCTGCTCAAGCCGCACCGCGCCGTGAAGGGCGAGGTGGTGATGCGCGAAGGCGACATGGGCGAGGCGATGTACTTCATTGTCAACGGCCAGGTGAGCGGGAACAGTGGCGGCCAGCCCTTTACGCTGAAATCCGGCGATTTCTTTGGCGAAATCGCGCTGATCGAACGCTGCCCGCGCACCGCCACGGTCAAGGCGGCGACCCGCTGCCTGTTCCTGATCCTCGAAGTCCGCGATTTCCAGAAATTCGTCGCCGGCTATCCCGACCTGCTGGTACTCATCTGGGAGACCGCCCGCCAGCGCCTGGCGGCGGCGGAGGGACGGCGGGCCGCCGTGCCGGAAGGAGAATTGGTGTGACGGAACCCAAGCTCAAGGCCAAGCTGTGGGTGCATGCCGCCCTGCGCCGCTGCTCCTGCGAAGGCATTCCCGCGGTGGTGGCGCGCAAGGGCGACGAGGATGCCGGCACCATTCTGGTCAAGCTGAACCGCGGCGAGGCTGGCTGCGAGGTGTTCGCCCAGATCCGCGACGGCGAGGGCCGCCTGGCCTGGCTGCGCGCCACCGGACCCGATCCGGTGCCGGACGAACGGGCCGAGGCCTATATCGCCAGGGCCCGCGAGGTGGATTGGGACCTGTGGGTGATCGAGGTCGAGGACCGCGCCGGCCGGGTGCCGTTCCTGGAACGGGTGGTGGCCGAACGCTGACCGGACGCGGCAAGGGCTTGCGGCGGCCGGGAAATCGGGTATGAAGCGGGGCTGGCGCCGGCACTTTCCCGCGGCGAACGGCGCCGCTTCCCCCCGCCGCTTCCATGCAAGGACCCGTCCATGACCCGTCGCCTGATCTCCTCCGGTTCGCCCTTCGAAGAGGTGGCCGGCTATTCCCGTGCCGTCGCTGACGGCGCGTGGGTGTTCGTCTCCGGCACCTCCGGCTACAAGGACGGCAAGATCGCCGACGACGTGGCCGCCCAGGCGCAGCAATCCATCGACACCATCGCCGCCGCCCTGGCCGAAGCCGGCGCGTCGCTGGCCGACGTGGTCCGCGTCAAGGCCTATGTCACCGATGCCGCCTACTTCCAGGCTATCGCCCCGGTGCTGGGTGCGGCGTTCAAGGGCATCCGCCCGGCCAATACCACCATCGTCTGCGGGCTGGTGGACCCCCAGATGAAGGTCGAGATCGAGGTTACCGCTTACAAGCGAGGCTGAGCTTTTCCGGCCTTTGGCTTTGCCGCCGGCCATGGTGAAATAGGGCCTTCCCGTTTTTGAGGAGGCCCGCCATGCCCACCATCCTGATCACCGGCGCCAACCGCGGCCTTGGCCTGGAATTCGTGCGGCAATACGCTGCCGATGGCTGGCGCGTCATCGCCACGGTGCGCGATCCGCTGAAGGGGCGGGCCGCCTCGGACGCCGGGGCCGAAGTTCATGTCTGCGACGTCGCCGACCCCCGCCAGGTGGCGCGGCTGGCCGGTTCGCTGGACGGGGCCGGCCTGGACGTGCTGTTGTGCAACGCTGGCGTCTGGGGCGAGCATCAGGCGCTGGGCGACCTTGACGCCGAGTCCTTTCTGCGGGTGATGCGGGTTAACGCCCTGGCACCGCTGCTGCTGGCCGACGCCCTGGCCGACCGGCTGGTCGGCCGCAAGCTGGTGGCGGCGGTTTCGTCCAAGATGGGCTCCATCGCCGAGAACACCTCGGGCGGGGATTACGCCTACCGCGCCAGCAAGGCGGCCCTCGACATGGTGATCAAATCCCTGTCCATCGACTTGGCGCCGCGCGGCATCACCGTTCTGGCCCTGTCGCCCGGTTGGGTGAAGACCGACATGGGCGGCCCCTCGGCGCCGCTGGAGGCGCCCGAGTCGGTGGCCGGCATGCGCCGGGTGATGGCGGCGGCCAGTCCCGCCGACAGCGGCAGCTTCCTGCATTACGACGGCAGCGTGGTGCCCTGGTGAGGAGAAGGCCATGAGCGGACCCATCGAATTCTTTTTCGATTTTTCCTCGCCCTACGGCTATTTCGCCTCGTGCATCGTCGACGCGCTGGGCGAGCGGCACGGGCGGGACGTGGTTTGGAAGCCGATCATGATCGGCTCGGCCTTCAAGGCCTCGGGCAACCAGCCCTTGGTCGGCCAGCCGCTGAAGGGGGCCTATTCCATTCGCGACTGGGAGCGTCTGGCCCGCCTGTGGCAGGTGCCCTACCGTCTGCCCGATCCTTTCCCCATCGCAACCCTGGCGCCTTCCCGCATCACTTGGTGGCTGGCCGAGTCCGATCCCCGCCAGGCCCATGCCTATGCGCGGGCGGTGTTCCATGCCTATTTCGCCGAGGGGCGCGACGTGTCCCAATTGCCGGAAGCCACCGCGCTGGCCGCCGCCTGTGGCGCCGATGCCGGGCAGGCGGCGGCGGTGGCCGCCGATCCCGCCTGGAAGCAGCGGCTCAGGGAAGAAACCGACGCCGCCATCGCCCGCGGCGTGTTCGGCTCGCCCTTTCTGATGGTGGACGGCGAGCCGTTCTGGGGCGCCGACCGCCTGTGGATGGTCGAAGCGTGGCTGGAACGCGGCGGCTGGTGATCGGCGTCAGGCGGCCTCGGCGGCGTCCGGCAGGTCTTCGGGCTCGGCCAGGCTGGCCGCGTCGGCGGCCCGGCGGGCGGCGTCGGCCTGGTCCAGGCTCCTGAACATCGAGCCCAGGGCGTCGGTCAGCCGGGTGGTCGAAGCCCAGGTCCGCTGCAAGTCGATCATGGTCTCGACCGCCCCGTCCAGGGTCAGGCCGCCGGTGGCGGCGTATTGGTGTTCGAGGGAATCGCGCAGGGTGGCCTGGTAGTTCTGCTGGCCCCGGACGGCGATGGCGCCCCCCGAAGCGGTCGCCATGGTGGTGGCGGCGTATTCCGCCACCGAATAGCTGCCGGCGGGCAACTGGCCGGCGGCCGGCATGTCCAGCTTGATGGTCATGGCTTCGGCCAATTGCCGGGCGGCGGAGGAATCGCCCGGCGGCAGGGCGTATTGGCCCAGTTCCGGATTCCACTGGACGGCGCCGCGCGGCGCCTTGGCCGGGTTGGCCTGGAGGTCGGCGCGCACGGCGATGGTGCCGCTCTGGCCGGTGGTGGCGGGCTGCAATCCCAGGGTGGCGGCGACGCTGGCGCCGGTGGCATCGCGGCTGCCCGCGGCGAATAGCGCCCGGCCCGCGGTCTGGATCAGACGCAGGCGGTAGCCCGATCCTTCGGGCACCACCGCGGCCCGCACATGCTGGGCCGGGCCCAGGGCCAATTGGCCGCCCAGGCTGGCCTTGCCGCCAGCCAGGGTGCCACCTTCCACCGCGGCGGTCAGCACGGCGCCGCGCGAATCCGCCAAGCGGAGACGGTACTGCGCGCCGTCCCGTATCACCCGGGCGGTCAGCGTCGCCTGGTTGAGGCCGGTAGCGATCTCATGCAGGGTCACCGGACCGGGGCCGAAGGTCCGGCTGACCACCGGTCCGTTGGCATCGGCGATGGTGATGGTGGCCGGACTGTCCAGGGTGAAGGCCGCCTGGGCCTGCAGCGCCGATTCGGTGGTGCGGGTGGCGGCATTGATCTGGGTGGCGACCCCCTGCATGGTGGCGCCGCCGGTGATGGTCATGGTCGAGCCCAGCTGCCCGCTGGGGTCCGACAGGCTCAGCGTGCGGGGCAGGGCGGTGGTCGGTACGGCGACATTCGACGACTGGATCGCCGAATCGATCACCGCGGCCGGCCTTGTGTCGACGAAGACGTCGTTGAAGCCGAAAAAGGCGGAGAAGCCCTGTACCGCCAGATCGGGGGTGCTGTCGCCGTCCACGTCGAAAAGTACGGTGGCGTCCTGCGCCTCGGCACCGGGTTCGCCCGAGATTTGATCGCGGAAGGCCAGCGCCGCCTTGCCGCCGGCCCCCAGGCTGATCCGCATGCGGCCGTCGCCGTCCAGCCCGGCACTGGCGGCCGCCAGCCCCTGGCTCCGCAGCCAGGATTGCAGGTGCTTGGCGAAGGAGGCAATGGACCAGGCGCCGCCCGCCGCCTGGGCGGCGGCCTGCGGATCGTCGGCCTCCATGCCGGCCTGGCCGCGGTAATCGGTGGCCATGATGCCGGTCAGCATGCCGGCGGCACTCTGCTTGCCGTTGCCGTCCAACAGGGTTACCGCGACGTCGGCTCCGTTGGCCAGGGAGAAGGTCTGGATGGGGTTGGCGGTCCGCAGCCGGGCGATGCGGCCGGCGTTGTCGACGCCGGTGATGGTATAGGTGCCGTCGTTGGGGCCGGGCGGGCTGTTGCTGAGGACGAAAGTCTGGCCGATGCCCGGCTGGCCCGGGTGATTGGCCGGCGGCACGTTGAAGATCGGATTGGCGGCGGTAAGGATGATCTGGCCGCCGGTGGTTGAATAGGACAGCGACAGCGCGCCGTAGCCGGTCTCCGCCGCGCCGCCGGTGGCCGCGGTGATGCTGGTCGTGCCCTGGTGAAGGATCAGGGTAGAGGCGACGTCTCCGACGGTGGGGGTGATGCCGGCCTGGGTGGCGAACACCCGGCTGCCGGTATAGGTGGCGGCGGCGGCCGGCTGGCCGGCGGCGCGGTTGGCGATGCGGTTGACCAGGGCTTTCAGGCCGGTGGCCATCTGGTCCATCTGGGATTGCAGGGCGGGGATGGCGCGGTCGCGCAGGTCCAGCAGCCCGCGGATCCGGCCCGCGCGGATGGAATTGCTGATGTCGGTTCCCGGCTCGGTGCTGAGGGTGATCGGGCCGAACTGGCCGCCGGCGGCGGTCATCCATGGTTCGGCGGATGCGGCGGCGACATGGGCCAGCTCGGCCGGCTGGCCGTCCAGCAGCAGCTTGCCCGCGCCGGTGTAGATCGCCATGGACCCGTCGGCGCGCTGGAAGTAGCCGATGTCCATATTGGCCGCCAACTCGTCCACCACGGCGTCGCGCTCGGCGTTGAGCCCCGAGATGTCGGCGCCGATCGCCGTCTCGCGCACGATCCTTTGATTGAGACCATGGATGGTGGCAAGATTTTGGTTGATCTGCTCCACGGAAACGGCGATTTGCCCATCGGCGGACACCCGCATGGATTGCAGGCCCTGGGTCATGGTGTTGAGCTGGTCGGTGGCGTCCGCCGCATTGCGGACAACGGCGGCCTGCTGCCCGGGGTCGGCGCCGGCCCCGGCAAGCTCCTGCCAGGCGGTGCTCAGCGCATCCAGCGTGTCGGCGATGGACTGGCCATCGCCGGGCACGCCGAACAGGCTCTGGATATCCGGGAAGAACAGGGACAGGGCGTCCAGGCTGCCCAGCGTGGCCCGCTGGCCGCGAATGGTCTTGCGCAAGCCGTGGGCGACGCTGCGGGTAACGGCGGCGCTGGGCGCGGCAAAGGCCATCAGCGCGGGCGGCAGCGTGCTCGGCTGGGTGGTGGCCTGGCGGACGGCGGCTTGCGTCGCCGGGCCCGCGACGCTCTGGGAGCCGAGATCGAAGCGCCGTTGGGCGGTCTGCAGGCCCGACAGGGCGGCATCGAGTCCAAGAGGCAGGCCCATTCCCCGGCCCTCCGGCTAGAAGCTTTTGTTGATGGCGAGCGATGGCCGCTCGCTGGGGCGATGGGAGATCTCGAACGCGCCGGAGCGGCCATAGGCCACGGTGTTGGCCGCCTGGCTCTTGGCGGTGCTGACCAGCGCATCCATCAGCCGCTCGCAGCATTCCATTTCGGCCTTGAGCAGGCGGACGTTGTCGCTGACCAACTGGCCGAGCTGGGTGCCCAGCGCCCTCAGTTCCTCGCGCTGGTCTTCGCTCAATGTTTCCAGCAGCGCCGGGTCCTCGGCCATGGGCTGCACCGATTGCTCGTACAGGCGGGCCAGAGCCGCCTTGTTCTCGGCCAGGTCACGGACCGTCTCGGCGTCGTGAGCCCGGATGGCGTCGTTTTCGACCTCCAGCAGCTCGCACAGATTGGTGCAGCACCACACCAGGTCTTCATAGCGAACGGCATCTTGCGCGATCATCGATGGACCTCCTGCGCCTGCAACAGCGTGCGGGCCACGGCGTCGCCGATGCCGATGCCGTGGCCGTGATAGGCGATCAGCTTGCCATATTGCTCGATGAGGAAGGGGCGGAACATTTCCTCGCCCTCGCCGCCGCCGAACCAGCCGCCGGTCGGCACGCTGGCGTACATCTCCTGGAACATCTGGCTCATGAACATCGCTTCGAACTTGCGGCCGGCTACCTCGGCCTGGGCCGGGGTCACGGCGTGCATGCCGCCGACCCGGGGGGTGGCTGCCGCGCTGGCGGCGGCCGAGATGTCGACGGGGGTGGGGATCGTGCTCATCAGATCACCTTGATGTCGGCTTGCAGGGCGCCGGCCGCCTTGATGGCCTGCAGGATGGAGATCAGGTCGCGCGGCCCGATGCCCAGGAGGTTGAGGTTGTTGACCAGCTCTTGCAGCGTCACTCCGTGGGGCATTACCGCCATCTTGTTCTGGCTGCCTTCGTCCACCTGGATGTCGGTGCGGTTGACCACCTGGGTGGTGCCGGTGGTCGAGAAGGGCGAGGGCTGCGACACCTGCGGCGTCTCGGTGATCTTGATGGTCAGCTGGCCCTGGGCGATGGCTACCGTCGAGATGCGGACGTTCTCGCCCATGACGATGGTTCCCGACGCCTCATCGATCACCACCGTGGCCACCTGATCGGGCTCGACGCGCAATTGCTCGATGTCGGTCAGCAGGCCGACCACGTTGCCCTTGTAGGCGGGCGGCACCATCACCTGCACGGTGCCGGGGTCGATGGGCCGCGCCACATCGGTGCCGAGATAGGAATTGACCGCCTGGGCGATCCGCCGGGCTGTGGTGAAGTCGGGGGTGCGCAGCGACACCTTGACCGATGGCAGGTTCTGCATCTCGAAGGGGATTTCGCGCTCGACGATCGCCCCGTTGGCGATCTTGCCGGTGGTCGGCACGCCCTTGGTGACGCTGGCGGCCTGGCCCTGGACGGTGATGCCGACGTCGGCCAGGGCGCCCTGCGCCACGGCGTAGACCTCGCCGTCGGCGCCGATCAGCGGCGTGACCAGCAATTGGCCGCCCAGCAGGCTGGTGGAATCGCCCAGCGCCGCCACCTGCACGTCGATGCGCGTGCCCTGGCGTGAAAACGGCGGCAGCGTGGCGGTCACCATCACCGCGGCGACGTTCTTGGGGTTCATGGTCACGGCGCCGGTCTTGTCGCGGATGTTGACGCCCAGCCGCTCCAGCATGCCGACCAGCGATTCCTGGGTGAATGGCGCGTTCTGCAACTTGTCGCCGCTGTTGTTCAGGCCGACCACCAGCCCATAGCCCACCAGCAGGTTGTCGCGGACGCCTTCGAAGTTGGCGATGTCCTTGATGCGCGAGGCGGCGTGCGCCGGCGGCACGCCGGCCAGCGTAACCGCCGCCACCAGAATGGCGGCAAGCAGGGCACGGGCGCGGGCGGCGAGACGGGCGGGGGCGGGGGAAATCGTGGTCATGGCGTCCTCGGTACACGACGGCAGCGATTGCGATGCAGGGCGTGTGCCAACCTTCGGCCGACCGCTCCGCCGGGTCGCACGGCGGCAGGAGGTGGGCAGAGGTGGGCGGCGCCGGGCAGTCTTCGCCCCCTGCCCGGCAGGATTTGCCCAGCAAAGAACGGCTTTCGCCGGGGCGGCGGCGCGGCTAGAATGTCCGGACGGTATTCAGGCCTGGGAAGCATCGATGAAGGTATCCGGTGTCGGGGCCGGCGCGCCCACCGGCGGCGCCAGGCGCACCGACAAGACCAGCGGCGCAAGCCGGGGTGGCGAATTCAAGCAGGCCCTGGCCGAGGCCATCGACGGCATGGACGGGACCGCCGGGCTCGACGCGCCCACCGCGCTCAGCTGCGTCGACGCCCTGTTGATCGTCCAGGCGGCCGGCGATGCCACCGAGCGCGAGGCGCGCCGCCGGCTGGTCCGCCGCGGCGAGGACATCCTCGACCAACTGGAAGAGGTGCGCCACGGCCTGCTGATGGGCACGGTGCCCAGGGACAAGCTGGAGCAACTGTCCCAGCTGATCCGCGCCCGCCGCGAAGCCTCGCCCGATCCCCGCCTGTCCGCTCTCCTGGACGAGATCGAACTCCGGGCCGAGGTGGAACTGGCCAAGCTGTCGCGCGAGGGATAACGGCTTCCCGGCCTTCGTCGTACGCCCACGGCATTGTCGACTCCCCTTGCTCCCCTGCCCTCGGGTGGGGCATCCTTGTCGCTTTCGCCGATCAAAGCCCTGCGGAATCCAAGATGAGCGAGCGCGTCTACCTCTATGACACCACCCTGCGCGATGGCGCCCAGACCCAGGGCGTCGATTTTTCCGCCGCCGACAAGGCGCGGATTGCGCGCGAGCTGGACGCGCTGGGCCTGGATTACATCGAGGGCGGCTGGCCGGGGGCCAATCCCACCGACGACGCCTTTTTCGCCGCGGTACCGGCCTTCAGCCATGCCCGGCTGGCCGCCTTCGGCATGACCCGCCGGGCCGGCCGCTCGGCCGCCAACGATCCCGGGCTGGGGGCCATCCTGTCCGCCCCGGTCCAGGCGGTGACCATGGTCGGCAAGAGCTGGGATTTTCAGGTCACCGTCGCCCTGGGGATCGAACTGGAGGAAAACCTCCGCATGATTGCCGAATCGGTCGAGCATGCCCGCGGCCGCGTGCCCGAGGTGATGTTCGACGCCGAGCATTTCTTCGACGGCTTCAAGGCCAATCGCGCCTATGCCATCCAGGCGGCCAAGGCGGCCTATCAGGCCGGCGCCCGCTGGATCGTGCTGTGCGACACCAATGGCGGCATGCTGCCCGACGACATCCGGCGCATCGTCGGCGAGGTGGTGGCGGCCGGCATCCCCGGCTCGCATCTGGGCATCCACTGCCACAACGATTCCGACTCGGCGGTGGCCAATTCCCTGGCGGCGGTGCAGGCCGGGGTGCGCCAAGTGCAGGGGACCATCAACGGCCTGGGCGAGCGCTGCGGCAACGCCAATCTGGTGTCGGTGATCCCCAACCTGATGCTGAAGCTGGGCTATGCGACCGGGATCACCCCCGAGCGGCTGCGCGGCCTGACCCGCGTGTCGCGCGCGCTCGACGAGGTGCTGGACCGTGTCCCGGCCCGCGGCCAGCCCTATGTCGGGGCCTCGGCCTTCGCCCACAAGGGCGGGCTGCACGTCTCGGCGGTGGCCAAGGACCCCAAGTGCTACGAGCATGTCGATCCCGAATCGGTGGGCAATCGGCGCCAGATCCTGGTTTCCGACCAGGCCGGCCGCTCCAATCTGGTGGCGCGCATGGCCGATCTGGGTCTGGACATGGACCAGGTGAAGCGCGACTCCCTGGTGGCGGTGGTCGAACAGATGCAGGTCGGCTTCGATCCCCGCGCCGTCACCGATCTGGTGGATCTGGTCAAGCGGCTGGAGCACGAGGGCTACGCCTACGATCAGGCCACCGCCAGCTTCGAACTGCTGATCCGCCGCGCCCTGGGCGAGGTGCCGGATTATTTCCGCCTGCAACGCTACCGCGTCATCGACGAGCGCCGGCCCGGACTGGGCGGCGATTGGCTGACCCTGTCGGAGGCGACCATCAAGGTCGAGGTGGGCGGCGCCGAATACATGGAGGTAGGCGAGGGCAACGGCCCGGTCCATGCCTTCGACGTGGCGCTGCGCAAGGTGCTGACCCGCGTCTATCCGGCGCTGACCGACCTTGAGCTGGCCGATTACCGGGTGCGGATCGTCGAATCCACCGCCGGAACCGGTGCCCGGACCCGGGTGACCATCGAAAGCCGGGACGGCGCCGGCCACCGCTGGGCGACGGTCGGCGTGCATACCAATGTTCTGGAAGCGTCCCTGGAAGCCTTGCAGGACAGCATCACCTACATGCTGTTCCGTCTGGGTGAACCGGCCAATGACTGAGGATTCCGGCCGCTTCCCGGCCATCATCCTGGTCCGGCCGCAGCTTTCGGAGAATATCGGCACGGCGGCGCGGGCCATGCTCAATTGCGGCCTGACCGATCTGCGACTGGTGGGGCCGCGCCCGGACTGGCTCCAGGACCGGGCCTTCGCCGCCGCTTCGGGCGCCGACCGGGTGCTGCTGGCCGCCCGCTGTTTCGACACCACCGCCGAAGCGGTGGCCGATCTGCAAAGAGTGTGGGCGACCACGGCGCGCAACCGTTTCATGGTCAAACCGGTGGACACCCCGCGCAGTGCCGCCGCCGCCCTGCGCCAGGCGACGGCCGAGGGCCAGCGTTGCGGCGTGCTGTTCGGCCCCGAACGCACCGGACTGGAGAACGACGACGTCGCCCTGGCCGACACGGTGCTGAGCGTGCCGGTCAACCCGGATTATTCCTCGCTCAACCTGGCGCAATGCGTGCTGCTGGTCGGCTACGAGTGGTTCCAGGCCGGGGTGGCCGAGCCGCCCCGGCCGATGACCAAGGGCGCCGAGCCCCCGGCCGACAAGGGCAAGCTGGTCGGCTTCTTCGAGCACCTGGAACGCGAGCTGGATGCCTGCGGCTTCCTGCGGGTCAAGGAAAAGCGGCCGGTGATGGTGCGCAACATCCGCAACATGTTCCAGCGCGCCGGCCTGACCGGCCAGGAAATCCAGACCCTGCACGGCATCGTGCACGAGTTGGTCACCTTCCGGCAGCGCAAGGCGGAGGGCCGGGACTGACCACCGGCCCGCGACCGCTTCCTCGCGTCAATAACCGCCCTTGTGGCCGACGCCGCCGACATAGGTGAAGGTCCAGCTCTTCTCGAACGGCGTCCACCACTCCGCCACCCCCGTTTCCTTGTCGGCGTGGCGGAAGAAGGCGTCATAGGGCGGCGGCATGATGCGGAAGCTGGCGGTGTACTTGCCGGGGCCATCGAATTTGATGTTCGCTCCGTAATGGGGGCCGTCACTGGCTTGCATCGCCATCAGCGTTCCGAACGTCGACCAGTCCGTGCCGTCCTTGCGAATCTGGTAACTGACGGTCAGGTAGGGAATCCACGCCCCGGGCTCGAAACCCTGGGGGTTGTTCTTGTCGGCGTGGATATCGATCTCCAGGTGGGCGTCGAACTGCGGCCCGTTCATGCCGGGCAGCATCGGCGCCATCTCCACCGGCTGGAGATAGACCGGATGCAGAATCATCCCGTCCACCACGGTCGGCTCTCCCATGGAATGTTCCCCGGCCATCGCCGGGGCGGCGAGGCACATGGAAAGCCCGACGAGGGCGGCGGCTACAGACTTCGACATGGCGATACGTTCCCCTGCGACTGAGTGGATGGAATGCGACCTACAATCCGAAAATGGCGGGACGCCAGGCCAGGCCGATGGCGCAGATGCCGGCCAGCAGCGGCACCAGGGCCAGCCAGCGCCGCGTGCCATGCAACCCTTGTTCTCCCAGAAGGCGGCGGCCCAGCACGACGCTCCACGCCATGCCGAGGCCGAACAGGGCGGCCTTGACGGCGGCGGCGGCCAGGGGCGGCAGCCCGAGCAGGGTCATCGCCTCGAACAGCTTGCCCCCCAGCCCGACCACCAGCGAAACCATGGCCACAGGCATGTAGGCGTAGGCCTGTTCGACGAACCGGCCGCGCCCGTCGAGGTTCGCCCCCAGGCGTCCGGACAGCCAGCTCGATAGCCCCGTCAGCGCGGCCAGGATCGCCGTCAGCAGCGCTGCGCAGGCCAGCATGAAGCCCGAGATCGTCAAGAAGTCGAGCCAGGTGTAGACCTCGCGGCCGGCGCGATGCACCGACATCAGCCACCACGGCCCGGGAGCCGCGATCCAGTCCCAGCCCCGGCCGATGGCCCATTCCCCCACCGCTTGCCGCAGGGTGTCGTATTGCGGCAGGACCAGCCAGAGAAAGCCGCCCAGGGCGAGGCCGGTGGCAAGAAACAGGAACCAGATCTCCGCCGCATTGGGATTGTGTCGGCGGATTTGGGCCACTTCCTCGCCGGGGGGGCGCAGCACGATCGCCAGGCCGCCCCGCGCCGCCGGATGGACGCAGCGCAGGCACTCGATGCAGTGGCGCGACTCGGTCTTGCGGCCGATATCGATCATCGTCGGGCATATCCCTTTTTCCGCATAGGCGTCGCCGCCGGGCTGCGGCTGCTTGGGGGTGAACTGCACCGCGCCGATGCGCGAGAACACGCCCAGCATCAGGCCGATCGGGCACATGTGCCGGCACCATGGCCGCTGGTTGCGGCCCTGGCCGTAGGCGAAGCCCAGGGCGACCGCGCAGGCGAAGGCCAAGCCGAACACCACCGCCGCCCCCTGGGCGAAGCCGCGGGCATCCACCGTCTGCGCCAGGATGGTGACGATGACGAAGCTGACGACCGGCGTGCCCTCCCACCGCACCCAGGCCGGAACCGGGCGCTTCCGTCCCACCCGGTTGGCCCATTCGGAACAGGCGCCCATCGGGCAGAATACCCCGCACCAGCTGCGGCCGGTGAAGACCACCGAAACGAAGACGAGGGGGAACCACAGACCCCAGATCGCGAAGTTGGCGAACAGGGTGAAATTGTCGGTGAAGGTGGCGGCGTCGCCGGGCTGCGGCAGAGCCAAGGGCAGGGCGATCAGCGCCACGAAGACGACGAGCATGCCGACGTGAATCCAGGCAAGCTTGTCGCGGTGCCGGACCGCCCAGGCCTCGACGTTCCGGACCCACGCCTTCCGGCGCGGCCCGGCATTCCGCACCAACAGATCGGCCATGCTGTTCACCGCCCGGTCCCTCCGTTGCCCAGTCCCCCCGCTTGCGGGGCGGCGGCGCGACGCAACTCGGCACGGTTGACGCCATACATCAGCCCGCCGATCACGCCCAGCGTCGTCGCGTAGAACAGCAGCTGAAGCGCCGAGGGGCGTTGGGTATAGCCGACCAGGATATGCGCCAGCCGTCCCGGCATCGATTGCTCGGTCAACAGCCACGAGGTGTTCCACACGCCATCGTGGATCGCCGGAAGGATCCCGGCCTGGGTCAGCAGGGCGGCGGCATCCGCCGCCATCCCGGCGGCCAGCAGCAGCACCATCCAGCCGGTCACCGCGAACAGATGGCGGGTGGGAATGCGCAGCAGCCCTTTGTACAGCAGGATCCCCGCCGCCACGCCCAGGGCCAGCCCGCCCGCGCCTCCGGCCAGCATCGAGCCACGCCCGGCGCCGCCGGCGTAGATGCCGTAGCCGAACAGTACGGTCTCGGACCCTTCGCGCAGCACGGCCATCATGACCACCACCATCAGCACCGAAAGCGGTTTGTCCCCCATGGCCACGTCGTGGCCGACCGCCTTCATCTCGTGGGCCAGATCCTTGCCGTGCCGGCTCATCCAGACATTGTGCCACCCGAGCATGGCCACGGCGACCAGCAGGACCCCGGCATTCAGCAGTTCCTGCCCGCGGCCAGCAACCGCGCCGGCGATGGTGCCGGCAAAGGCGGCGACCACGCAGGCGCCGGCGATGCCCAGCGCAATCCCATAGCCGACCCAGCGGCCGCGCCCCGCCACCCCTTTGGCGGCGGCCAAGACGATGGACACCACCAGGGCGGCTTCCAGGACCTCGCGGAAAACGATGATTGCCGTCGCGAGCATGGGATCCCCCTCAGGGCTTGGGCGGCACGGCGATCAGCGTACCGGTGCTGGCGGAATGGAAGTCGTTGAAGAATCCGTAGCGGCCCGGCTTGAGCGGACCGACGACGACCGGGAGCCGGGTCCCGCCGGGGATCACCTTCTCGCGTCCGAGGTCGCCGCTCTCGAATTCGGCGGGCTGCGCATCCTCGTTGTTCACCATCAGCGTGACGACCTGTCCGGCCGGGACGGTGACGCTCGGAGGCTCGAACGCCTGGTGGCGGATGGCGATGTCGAACGATGGGGTGGAGGAGGGGGAGGCTGCCCAGGCCGGGGTCAGGCCCATCGCCGCCGCCAGCGTGGCCAAAACACAAATCTTCTGTCCGTAAGCCATCGGCGCAATCTCCGGTCTTGCAGTCGCGCAGGCCGTCGCCGCGCCCTGGTTGCGAGTGATAATGACTCCTAATTGCGGAGTCAATTCTGAATCATGAGGCGACAGGCCGGCTTCGCCTGTCCCCCGTGTCGGGCCGGCCGACCATGCCCACCGAAGCGTTGCCCCAGGCATGGCGGCCTCCCGCTGTCAGTATTCGGCGTGCAGCCGGACGGCGAAGAAGTCGATGGGGCCGCGGGCGGCGTCGTAGGCCGGGTCGACGAGGTGCTGGTAGTCCATGGACACCGCGATGCCGGACACCACGGTCGCCTTGTAATAGGCCTCGATCACTTTTTCCGAGGCGAAGGACGGCAATTGTCCGTCGCCGATCAGCACGCCGGTGCCGCCGTCGGCGAAGTAGCGGTGCGCCACCGACGAAATGGCATTGATGGCGCCCCCCAGGCCGACGGTGTCGTCGGGGCGGTCCCAGCGGTCGCCCTTCAGCGACAACCCGCCCGACAGCGACCGGTGGATGTCGGTGAAGTCGAAGGTTTCCCTGGTGCCGCTGTTCATGCTGGCCCGCAGGAAGGAACCCAGTCCCGGCATGATCTGTTGCTCGAGGTTGATGCCGCCGCCGGGCTGGAGC
>JAKAFA010000212.1 GCA_021818185.1 Pseudomonadota bacterium
CGCTTCCCTGCCGCAATCTTCGCCGGGGCGAAGAGCGGTGAGGATCTGGCCCGGCATTACGCCGCAGCCGACGTCTTCGTCTTCCCCAGCCGCACCGACACCTTCGGGCTGGTGCTGCTGGAGGCCATGGCCTCGGGCCTGCCGGTCGCCGCCTATCCGGTGCCGGGTCCGCTGGACGTGATCGGCGACACCCCGGTCGGCGTGCTGTCCGAGGATCTGCGCACCGCCGCGCTGGCGGCGGCGGCGCTGCCCGCCCCTGCCTGCCGCGACTATGCCATGGGGTTTTCCTGGCAGGCCTGCGCCCACCAGTTCATCGCCAACCTGTCGCCGCTGGATACCGGCATCTGGCGGCGCGCCGCCTAGAAAAATGGCCCTTGGCCGGACGGCCGATCAGCGCCAGAAAATCCCGATCAGCATCGCCCCGCCCAGCAGGATGCGCCAGACCGCGAAGGGGGCGAAGCTGTTGCGCCGCACCCAAGCCATCATGACGGCGCAGGCGGCCAGAGCCGCCAGGAAGGCGATTGCCGCCGCCCCCGCCAGATCGGCCGAAACCACCAGATGGCCGCGCAGGCTCCACACCAGCGACAGCGCGCTCGACGCCAGCAGCGGAATGGAAAGCAGCAGCGCCAGCCGGGCGGCTTCCCGCCGCTCGCAGCCCATCAGCCGGGCGGCAGTGATGGCGACGCCGACCCGGGCCACGCCGGGGATCAGCGCCGCGGCCTGGAGAATGCCGACCGCGAAGGTGCCGGCCAGGCCGAGATGGTCGATGCGGCGCACCGTCATGCCCAGCCGGTCGGCCACCAGCAGGAACAGGCCGAACACCAGCATCGCCGCCGCCACCATGGTGCGGCCGCCGGGATGGGCGGCGAAATGGGCGAAGGCCGAGCCGAGGAGCGCCGCCGGCAGGGTGCCGATCAGCAGCTGGAAGAACAGACGGGCACCGGAATCGGATCGGCCCTTGGCCAAGCGGAACAGGCCCAGGCCCATGGCCGCCATATCGCGCCAGAAATAGACCGCCAGGGCGCAGGCGATGCCCAGATCGGCGGCGGCGGCCACCGCGGCGCGCTGGTCGGCGGCGGCGGCCATGGCGGGCAACAAGGCCAAATGGGCGGACGCGCCGAGCGGGAGCGCCTCGCCGAGACCCGAGATCAGGGCCACCAGGACCACGTCGAGCAGCGTCACGTTCGTTCCATCCCCCGTACCTGCCTTGGCTATATACCATTCGCCCAGGCGGGCCGGAAGCATCGGATTAGTACCGTAACGATACTATTATTTGGGCGTATTGCCGGGACGCCGGCGTCAGGTCGCTGGTCCGGTAATTTTTAGGGCAGCCTTTCTGCCCCATATGGCATTTTTCTGTGTTCCTGGCAGGAAAGCTGTCGTATTAATCACCGTCCCAATACCGCCTGCTGCCCGGAGGACGGCCCGCCGATGCCCCGCAAGATGTTGCAGTTCGTCCGCCTGGACCAGCGGATGCCCGACAAGCGCGACCCGGCCGAGCGCCGCCGCGATTTCGGCGAGATTACCCGCGCCTTCGCACCGGAGGCCGCCGCCGAGCAGGCCTCGCGCTGCGAGCAATGCGGCATCCCGTTCTGCCAGATCCATTGCCCGGTGGCCAACAACATCCCCGACTGGCTGATGCTGATGGCCAACGGCCGGATGGAGGAGGCCTATGCCGCCTCGTCGGCCACCAACACCTTCCCGGAGATCTGCGGCCGCATCTGCCCGCAGGACCGCCTGTGCGAGGGCAGCTGCGTGCTGGAACAGTCCCGCCACGGCGCGGTGACCATCGGCGCGGCCGAGAAGCACATCACCGAGCACGCCTTCGCCCAGGGCTGGGTCAAGGCGCCCTATCCCACCTGCGACCGCCCCCAGTCGGTGGGCATCGTCGGCAGCGGCCCGGCCGGACTGGCGGCGGCCGAAATGTTGCGCCGCCACGGCTACCGGGTGACGGTCTACGACCGCCACGACCGCATCGGCGGGCTGCTGATCTATGGCATTCCCGGCTTCAAGCTGGACAAGGCGGTGGTCGCCCGCCGCGTCCGCCTGCTGGAGGAAGCCGGCATCGAGCTGCGCCCCGGCGTGGCAGTGGGCACCGACCTGGCCTTTGCCGATCTGCGCGCCCGCCATGACGCCGTGCTGATCGCCACCGGCGTCTACCGCGCCCGCGAGCTGGATGTTCCCGGCGCCAACCGCCCTGGGGTGCATGCCGCCCTGGATTACCTGATCGCCGCCAACCGCCGCGACCTGGGCGACAGCGCGCCGGGCTTGGCCGACGGCCGCCTCGACGCCGCCGGCAAGGACGTGGTGGTGATCGGCGGCGGCGACACCGCCATGGATTGCGTGCGCACCGCCATCCGCCAGGGCGCCCGCTCGGTCAACTGCCTGTACCGCCGCGACCGCGCCAACATGCCCGGTTCGCAGCGTGAAGTGGGCCATGCCGAGGAAGAAGGCGTCCAGTTCGTCTGGATGGCCGCGCCCGACTCGGTACTGGGCGAGGGTCCGGCCGGAAGGGCGACCGGAGTGCGGGCCCAGCGCATGCGCCTGGGCGCCCCCGACCGGTCCGGCCGCCAGACGCCGGTGGCCATCGAGAACTCGGGCTTCACCCTGCCCGCCGATCTGGTCATCAAGGCCCTGGGCTTCGATCCCGAGGACATCCCCGCCCTGTTCGGCGAGCCCGGCCTGGCGGTCAGCCGCTGGGGCACCCTGACCGTCGATGCCCGCAGCCAGATGACCGCGGTAGACGGAGTGTTCGCCGCCGGCGACATCGTGCGCGGCGCCTCGCTGGTGGTGTGGGCCATCCGCGACGGCCGCGAAGCCGCCGCCGGCATCCACCGCTACATCCAGGCCAAACAGGCCGCAGCGGCGGAATAGAGTGTCTGATTAACGATGCCGCGTTGAGGAGAGCATCATGACCGGTGAGCGTTTCGTTGCCGAATACCGCGAGAACGCCGCGAAGCTGGAGAAAGCCGGCATTGACCTGACCGAGCACGATGCCTGCGGCGTCGGGCTGGTGGCGGCGCTGGACGGCAAGCCGCGGCGCGAGGTGGTGACCGCCGGCATCGAGGCCTTGCGGGTGCTGTGGCATCGCGGCGCGGTGGACGCCGACGGCAAGACCGGCGACGGCGCCGGCATCCACGTCGAGCTGCCGCAGGACTTCTTCAAGGACCACGTCCGCCACCAGGGCCACGAGCCGGTTCCCGGCCGGCTGGCCATCGGCATGATCTTCCTGCCCAAGACCGACCTGGCCGCCCAGGAGCGCTGCCGCTGCATCGTCGAAACCGAGATCCTGGCCCTAGGCTATACCATCTACGGCTGGCGGCAGGTGCCGGTAAACGTGGCGGTGATCGGCGAAAAGGCCAACGCCACCCGGCCCGAAATCGAACAGATCCTGGTGGCCAATGCCAAGGACGCCCCCGAGGAGCGGTTCGAGGCCGACCTCTACCTGATCCGCCGCCGCATCGAGAAGCGGGTACTGGCCGAGCACATCACCGAGTTCTACATCTGTTCGCTGTCGTGCCGCTCGGTGATCTACAAGGGCATGTTCCTGGCCGAGCAGCTGACCACCTTCTACCCCGACCTGCTGGACGAGCGCTTCGTCTCGCGCTTCGCCATCTATCACCAGCGCTATTCCACCAACACCTTCCCGACCTGGCGCCTGGCCCAGCCCTTCCGCATGCTGGCCCATAACGGCGAGATCAACACCCTGGCCGGCAACGTCAACTGGATGAAGGCGCACGAACCGCGCATGGCTCATGCCGTGTTCGGCGAGATGATGGAGGATGTCAAGCCGGTGGTGCAGCCCGGCGGCTCGGATTCGGCGGCGCTCGACAACGTGTTCGAGGTGATGGTGCGTGCCGGCCGGCCGGCGCCGCTGGTCAAGCAGATGTTGATCCCCGAATCCGTGGGCCAGAACGCGCAGATGCCCGAGGCACACCGCGCCTTCTTCTCCTATTGCAACGCGGTGATCGAGCCGTGGGACGGCCCGGCGGCGCTGTGCGCCACCGACGGCCGCTGGGCGGTGGCCGGCATGGATCGCAACGGCCTGCGCCCCATGCGCTTCACCATCACCGCCGACAACCTGCTGATCGTCGGGTCGGAAACCGGCATGGTCAAGGTGCCGGACGCCGAGGTGGTGGAAAAGGGCCGGGTCGGCCCCGGCCAGACCATTGCCGTCGACCTGGAACAGGGCCGGCTGTATCGCGACCGCGAAGTCAAAGACCTGCTGGCCGCCCGCCAGGATTACGCCGCCTGGACCGGGCGCATCACCGTGCTGGATGTGCTCAGCCCCAAAGGCGGCGCCGAGCCGGTCGCCCTGACTCCCGAGCAGCTGCGCCGCCGCCAGTTGGCCTATGGTCTGAGCATGGAGGACATGGAACTGATCCTCCAGCCGATGATCGAGGAGGGCAAGGAGGCGGTGGGCAGCATGGGCGACGACGCGCCGCTCGCCGTACTGTCCGAACAGTATCGCGGCCTGCACCATTTCTTCCGTCAGAATTTCAGCCAGGTCACCAACCCGCCCATCGATTCTCTGCGCGAAAGCCGGGTGATGAGCCTGAAGACCCGGTTGGGCAACCTGGGTAACATCCTTGATGAAGACGAGAGCCAGTGCGACCTGTTGCAACTGGACTCGCCGGTGCTGTCCACCGCCGAATTCCAGGCGATGCGCGCCCATATGGGCGAGACCTGCGCCGAGATCGACTGCACCTTCGACCCGGTCGGCGGCGAAGCCGCGCTGCGTGACGCCCTGTGGCGCATCCGGCGCGAGGCCGAGGACGCGGTGCGCGGCGGCTGCACCCATCTGGTGCTGTCGGACGAGGCGGTCTCGGCCGGCCGCGCCGCGGTGCCGATGATTCTGGCCGCGGGGGGGGTGCATTCCCATCTGGTGCGCGAGCGCCTGCGCACCTGGACATCGCTCAACGTGCGGTCGGGCGAGGCCCTCGACGTCCACTACGTCGCCGTGCTGATCGGCGTGGGGGCCACCACCGTCAACGCCTATCTGGCGCAGGAGGCCATCGCCGACCGCCATGCCCGCGGACTGCTGCCCGGCCTGACGGTGGCCGAGGCGGTGGCCAACTTCAAGAAGGCCATCGACCAGGGCCTGTTGAAGATCATGTCGAAGATGGGCATCGCGGTGATCAGCTCGTACCGCGGCGGCTACAATTTCGAGGCGGTCGGCCTGTCCCGCGCCCTGGTCGCCGAGTTCTTCCCCGGCATGACCAGCCGCATTTCCGGCATCGGCCTGGCCGGCATCGCCAAGATGACCGCCGCCCAGCACGCGGCCGGGTTCACCGCAGCCCAGCCTGCGCTGCCCGTTGGCGGGTTCTACCGCTACCGCCGCGGCCAGGAAACCCACGCCCACGACGGCACGCTGATCCATATTTTGCAGACCGCCGTCGCCTCGGACAGCTGGCAGGCCTACAAGCTCTATTCCGATGGCGTGCGCCGCCTTCCGCCGGTGACCATCCGCGACCTGTTGGACTTCCAGCCGGCCGGCCCGGCGGTCAGCGTCGACGAGGTGGAATCCATCACCGAGATCCGCAAGCGCTTCCTGACCCCCGGCATGTCGCTGGGCGCGCTGAGCCCCGAGGCCCATGGCACCCTGAACATCGCCATGAATCGCATCGGCGCCAAGAGCGTGTCGGGCGAGGGCGGCGAGGATCCCGACCGCTACCGGCCGCGGCCCAACGGCGACAACGCCAATTCGGCGGTCAAGCAGATCGCCTCGGGCCGCTTCGGCGTCACCGCCGAGTACCTGACCATGTGCCGCGAGATCGAGATCAAGGTGGCCCAGGGCGCCAAGCCCGGCGAAGGCGGCCAGCTGCCGGGCTTCAAGGTCACGGTCGAGATCGCCCGGCTGCGCCACGCCACCCCCGGCGTGACGCTGATCAGCCCGCCGCCGCACCATGACATCTATTCCATCGAAGACCTGGCCCAGTTGATCTACGACCTGAAGCAGATCAATCCCCTGGCCCGGGTCACCGTGAAGCTGGTCAGCCGGTCGGGCATCGGCACCATCGCGGCCGGCGTCGCCAAGGCCAAGGCCGACACCATCCTGATCTCCGGCCATTCCGGCGGCACCGGCGCCAGCCCGCAGACCTCCATCAAGTTCGCCGGCCTGCCGTGGGAGATCGGCCTGTCGGAAGCCCATCAGGTGCTGACCCTGAACCGCCTGCGCCACCGGGTGAAGCTGCGCACCGACGGGGGCATCAAGACCGGCCGCGACGTGGTGATCGCCGCCATGCTGGGCGCCGAGGAATTCGGCATCGGCACCGCCAGCCTGATCGCCATGGGCTGCATCATGGTCCGCCAGTGCCATTCCAACACCTGCCCGGTGGGCGTCTGCACCCAGGACCCGGTGTTGCGGGGCCGTTTCTCCGGCTCGCCGGAGAAGGTGGTCAACCTGTTCGGCTTCATCGCCGAGGAAGTGCGCGAGATCCTGAGCGGCCTGGGTGTGCGCTCGCTCAACGAGATCATCGGCCGC
>JAKAFA010000213.1 GCA_021818185.1 Pseudomonadota bacterium
GTGGCGGTACGGCGGCTGACCGCCAGATGCTTCGCCGGCGAGTCGCCCGCCGCCGTCGATCACCTCTTGGCCCTGACCCTGGAGCGGGCGGCGCTGGCGCGCAACGCCGCCGGCGATGCCGCCGGGGCGGAGCCCTTCTCCGCCGAGGTTCTGGTCCTGGCCCGTCGCCTGGCCGCCGCCGAGCCTCGGCGGTACCGGCTGTTCCTGGCCCAGAGTCTCGGGGATTGCGCCGACCGTCATTACCGCGCTGGCACCTTGGCGGCCGGCCTCGAGGCGGCGTTGGAGGCCATCACCCTGTTCCAGGAAGCGGCAGCCACCGACGCCGCCGCCGCCGTGCCGCCCCTCGGCATGACCCTGGAAACCTTTGCCGCCATCCTTGACGCCCTCGGCCAGACCGAGCAGGCGGAAACCGTGCGCAGCCAGCGCGACGGCCTGCTTCAGGCCCTGGCGGACGCCCAGGCCGGCCCGCTCGGCCCGCACCCCTGACCGCTCCACGCCCGGTCTGCTCCGGCGCCGCGGCAGCCGGCCTTGACTCGTGTCTACGTGTTATTACTTATGGATTACCCTGATCGGACTTTGGTATAAGGGTCGGCAGGGAGTTTGCTTCTGCGGGGAAGGCAAGCGGGACGGCATAGCGCGCAACCTCGACCGGGAACAACGCCCATGGCCAAGACCGTTCTGGTCTGCGAAGACGACGAACTGAACGTCAAGCTCTTCACCGACCTGTTGAGTTCGGCCGGTTACCATCCGCTGGAGGCCCGTAACGGCCAACAGGCCATCGATCTGGCCCAGGCCCGGTGCCCCGACCTGATTACCCTGGACTTCCGCTTGCCGGTGCTTTCGGGCGAAGAGGTGGTGCAGCGGCTCAAGGCCGATCCGGCATTGCGCCATATTCCGGTGGTTGCGGTGACCGCCTGCGCCATGGTCGGCGACCGCGAACGCATCCTGGCCGCCGGCTGCGATGGCTACGTCGCCAAGCCGGTGCCCATCGCCACCTATCTGGATACGATTGCCGGCTTCCTGGACGGCGAGAAACGCCGCGCGGGATGACCCCCAGGGCCGTCCCGGCGGCGGAAATCCGGCTCAGACGATCTCGACCGAGTAGTTCTCGATCACCGTATTGGCCAGCAGAGACTTGCACATCTGCTCGACCTCGGCCTTGGCCTTGTCGCGGTCGGTGCCGCTCAGGCTGAGTTCGATGTACTTGCCCTGACGCACTTCGTCGATGCCGCCGAATCCCAGCGAGGCGAGCGCGTGCTGCACCGCCTTGCCCTGGGGGTCGAGCACGCCGGACTTCAGGGTGATGTGGACTTTGGCCTTCACGTCGTCATTCCTTTTGTTTCGCTGCGCCCGGCGCTGCCGGAGCGGGTTGCCTGGCCGCGGGATCGCCCGCGGTTCATTGCCTGGCCGCGTTCACTGCATGGTCGCCGGACCCTTGAGGTCGCGCGGGCCACCCTCGGGCAGGATGCCCAGGCGGCGAGCCACTTCCTGATAGGCCTCCTCGACGTTGCCGAGGTCGCGGCGGAAACGGTCCTTGTCCATCCGCTCGCCGGTCTTGATGTCCCACAGGCGGCAATTGTCGGGGCTGATCTCGTCGGCCAGCACGATCTGCATATCGTCGCCGCTGTACAGGCGGCCGAATTCGACGCGGAAATCCACCAGTCGCAGCCCGGTGCCCAGGAACAGGCCCGACAGGAAATCGTTGATACGCAGGGCCAGCGACATGATCTCGTCCAGGTCCTGGGGCGTCGCCCAGCCGAAGGCGGTGATGTGTTCCTCGCTGACCATGGGGTCGTCGAGGGCGTCGGATTTGAAATAGTATTCGACGATGGAACGGGGCAGCGGGGTGCCCTCGGACAGGCCGAAGCGCTGGGCCAGCGAGCCGGCGGCGACGTTGCGCACCACCACTTCCAGCGGAATAATCTCGACCTCACGCACCAGCTGCTCGCGCATGTTGAGGCGGCGCACAAAATGCGTGGGGATGCCGATCTCGCCCAGTTTCAGCATCAGGTATTCGCTGATGCGGTTGTTGAGAACGCCCTTTCCGGTAATGGTGCCCTTCTTTTTGTTGCTGAAGGCCGAAGCGTCATCCTTGAAGTACTGAACCAGGGTGCCGGGCTCGGGGCCCTCGAAAAGCACCTTGGCTTTTCCTTCGTATATCTGTCTGCGTCTGGCCATGGGGAACACCCGGATGAGGAGAGCGCGGCGCGCCGCGCGGGAAACGACTGGGGATGGGAATCCCGAAGGGGGGGCGTGCGCCGCGGCGCGCCCCACGTACCATCCGCTGTTGATATAGCAGGGAAGACCGGGAGAGACAACGTGGCGGGCCGAATGGGGGGGCGCGCCTAGCCCTCGGCCGGCCGGTAGGGGGCGTTGCCGGGTGGGCCGGCGGCGAACAGGAAGGCCGGGCGGCCGTTGGCCACCCCGGGGGCGGGCAGGCCGATCAGCGCGCTCGACACGGTGCCGAAGCCATCGGGCCGGCTGAAGGTCATGGCGGGGGTTTCCTCGTCGGGCTGGCCGTCGCCGTCGCGATCCGCCATCAGGGCCGGCCAGCCACCCCAGTCATCGGCGGCCGGATCGGGCGGGACGGCATCGCGAAAGCGCCCATGATACGTGGCAATGCGCCGGCTGGCGAAATCGTCGAGGTCGAGGGCCGACAGCATGTGCAGCCCGTCCGCCACCGGCCGCATCTCGACCCTGGTTCCGCCGGCGGCGCGCAACCAGAAACAGTCCCGGTTGTCGGCCACCAGCAGGTTGAACGGGCGATAGGCCCGGCCGTCGAGGGTGGCCAGGGCCGCCGCCGCCGCCGCGGCGTCGGCATGATCGAGGGCTTCCAGCACCAGTTCCCCGCGCGAGCGTTTGCCCGCCGCCGGACCCAGGGTGCCGACCCGGTTCAGCACCGCCGCGGCCACGCCGTAATCGTTCACTCCCAGCCAGGAGCCGCCGGCCAGGTCGTCGCGGCCGGCCACCACCTCGGGGCGGTCGGGCCAGTGGCGGGCCGGCGGCGACCATGGCCGGCCGGCCATCTCGTCGCGGTTGGCGGCAATCACCAGGGGCCAGTCGTGGTGCGGGCGGCGGAGCAGAACCAGGGTGCACATGGCGGAAATCCGTTCCGGGCGGTGGCGCGGGCGGGTATAACACCTCGGGCGCGGGTGGTGGCCGGGGGGGACGATAGCCACTTCCAGGGGTAGGTAAAAGGGGAAACGCTGCATGACCATGTTCGATGACCGCGAACGGGCCTTCGAAACCAAGTTCGGGATGGACCAGGAAGCCGCCTTCCGCGTCACGGTCCGCCGCGACAAGTTGCTGGGCTTGTGGGCGGCGGGAGAGATGGGCCTGGCCGGCGATGCCGCGGCGGCCTACGCCAAGACGCTGGTCGAAGCCGAACTGGAACACCAGGACGTGGTGCGCAAGGTGATGGCCGACCTCCAAGCCGGCGGTGTGGACCTGGACGAGCCCGCCTTGCGCCGGCGGTTGGCGGCGCTGGAGGAGGAAGCCCGCAGCCAGGTCGCCGCCGAGGTGCGGCCTAAATAGGCTCGCCCGCCAGGAAGGACTCCAGAACCGCCAGTTGTGCCGGCGTGTTGAGCGCCGGGGCGTGGCCGCAGCCGGGCACGGTGACCAGTTGCGCCCGCGGGCCGCGGCGGGTCATCTCCTCGGCGGTTTCCGGCAGCAGCAGGTCGGACTCCGCCCCGCGCAGCACCAGGGCGGGGCAGGCGACGCGGTCCCATTCCATCCAGAGCGGCGCGGTCTCGGCGGCGGCGAACACGCTCATCACCGCCGGATCGTAATGGGGCGACAGCCGCCCGTCGTCGCGCCGCCGGACCGAGGTTTCCGCCATCCGCTGCCATTCGGCCTCGGTCTGGATGCCATAGGGCGCATAGACCGCGCGCAGGAAGGCGATGAATTCCGTCATGGTGGCGAAGCTCAGCACCGGCCCGACATAGGCCTTGATGCGCGCCACCGCCGCCGGATTGAGCAGCGGGCCGATATCGTTCAGCACCAGCCGCGCGATGCGTCCGGCCAACGGCCCCGCCGCCGCCAGCATGCCGACCAGCCCGCCCATGGAGGTTCCGACCCAGGCGCAGGACTCGATGCCCAGGGCGTCCAGCAGGCCGGCGGCGTGGCTCACATAGGCGGGCAGGGTGTAATCGGCCGCGGGCGTGGCCGACCAGGTGGACAGGCCGCGGCCGATGGTGTCGGGGCAGATCACCCGGTAGCGCGCCGCCAGATGGGCGGCGGCGGTGTCGAAGTCGCGGCCGACCCGCGCCAGGCCGTGCCACATGACGATGGCGGGGGCGTCGGGGTCGCCCCATTCGCTGACGTGCAGTTCGTGTCCGGCGACGGGAAGATAAAGGGAACGGCGGCCGATCATGGGACGTGGGCTTTCCGTGGAGGGTGACGGCGAGTATATCTGATCCGTCCCGCAAATCTCCCCCACGGAAGGGTGCCATGCTCGATCTTGCCGATGCCAAGCTGTTGCGGTCCCAGGCCTATATCGACGGCGCCTGGGTGGATGCCCGTTCGGGGCGAAGCTTCGCCGTCACCAATCCGGCCGATGGCGCCGAGATCGGCCGGGTGCCGGCCATGGGCGCGGAAGAGACGCGTGCCGCCATCGCCGCCGCCGATGCCGCGCTTCCCCGCTGGCGGGCCAAGACCGCCAAGGAACGCGCCGCGGTGATGCGCCGCTGGTTCGAACTGGTGATGGCGGCCCAGAGCGATCTGGCCCGGCTGATGACTGCCGAACAGGGCAAGCCGCTGGCCGAGGCTAGGGGCGAGGTCGCCTATGGTGCCGCCTTCCTGGAATGGTTCGGCGAAGAGGCCAAGCGGGTCTATGGCGACATCATTCCCGAACATGCCCCCGGCCGGCGCATCGTCGTCACCAAGGAGCCGGTCGGCGTGGTGGCCGCCATTACGCCCTGGAACTTCCCCTTGGCGATGATCACCCGCAAGGTGGCGCCCGCCCTGGCGGTGGGCTGCACGGTGGTGGTCAAGCCGGCCGAGGATACGCCGCTCTCCGCCCTGGCCCTGGCCGAACTGGCGGAACGGGCCGGCATGCCCAAGGGTGTGTTCAACGTGGTGACCACCGACGATCCGCCGGCGGTGGGCAACGAACTGACCGCCAACCCCACCGTGCGCAAGCTGTCCTTCACCGGCTCGACCGAGACCGGCAAGCTGCTGATGCGCCAGGGTGCCGACACCGTGAAGAAGGTCAGCCTGGAACTGGGCGGCAACGCCCCGTTCATCGTGTTCGACGACGCCGACCTGGACGCCGCAGTGGCGGGCGCCATGGCCTCGAAATACCGCAATGCCGGCCAGACCTGCGTCTGCGCCAACCGCCTGCTGGTGCAGGACGGGGTCTACGAGGCCTTTGCCGCCAAGCTGGCCGCCGCCGTGGCCACCCTGAAGGTGGGGCCCGGCCTGGGCGGAGACAGCCAGCAGGGGCCGCTGATCAACGCCCAGGCGGTGGAAAAGGTCGAACGCCACATCGCCGACGCCCTGGCCAAGGGGGCGCGGCTGGTGACCGGCGGCCGGCGCCATGCCCTGGGCGGCACCTTCTTCGAGCCGACCATCCTGGCCGACGTCACTCCCGCCATGCTCTGCGCCCGCGAAGAGACCTTCGGTCCGGTGGCGCCGCTGTTCCGCTTCAAGACCGAGGACGAAGCGGTGCGCATGGCCAACGACACCGAATTCGGTCTGGCGGCCTATTTCTACAGCCGCGACATCGGCCGGGTGTGGCGGGTGTCGGGCGCGCTGCAATACGGCATCGTCGGGGTCAACGAGGGCATCATCTCCACCGAGGTCGCCCCGTTCGGCGGCATGAAGGAATCGGGGATCGGCCGCGAAGGGTCGAAATACGGAATCGACGACTTCCTGGAGATCAAATACGTCCTGATGGGCGGGCTATAGGCCCGCCCATCGGCTAGAACCGCACCGGCACCGTGTCAATGGCCTCGCAGGTGCCGCGGGCGATGGCGTGCCGCGAGGAATTGTCCCGCGAATCGAAGGCGAGCGCCATCCGCAACGCCCCGCTCGTCCGGTCGATGTCGGCGTTGACGGTGGTCCGCTCCAGGTAGGTGGCGCCCATGTAGCGTTCGTCCTCCAGACGGAAGCGCGCGGGGCTCACTTTCCAGATGTCGGTGATCTGGAACAGGAAATTGCTGCCGGTGCCGGCATTGAGCATGGTGTTGCCCAACTGGAAGGGGGCGCCGCAGTTCGAGGCGGGCTGGCACTCGGTTATGGCGCAACGCAGGGTGGGCCTGTCGCCGGTGCCCAGAGGGCCGGCGGCGGCCGCCGGCTGCCACAACAGGGCGGACAGGCCGGCCGCGATCAGCGCGGAATTCAGCGTTTTCATCAATGTTCTCCCGTCGCCGAACACCGCCGGAAACCGGCGGCCCCCCTTACCCCTTATTCTACGGCAGCCTGGACCAAAGATCCAAGACTTGCGGCGGGAGATCTGCCGCCCGG
>JAKAFA010000214.1 GCA_021818185.1 Pseudomonadota bacterium
GCTGATCGGCGTGTCCCCCCCCTCCTCGGCAAGAGCGAGGGACTGGCGGAACAGCGCTTCCGCCTCGGCGGCGCGGCCCTGGTCCCGGACGCAACGGGCCAATTCGTGGAGAGTGATGCCGCGGCTGGTCGGCGTGTCCCCGCCGTCCTGTTTCAGCGCGAGGGCCTGGCGGAACGGCGCTTCCGCTTCGGCGGCGCGCCCCTGGTCGCGGACGGAACGAGCCAATCCATCCAGGGTGATGCCGCGGCTGATCGGCGTGCCCCCCCCTTCCTCGGCAAGAGCGAGGGCCTGGCGAAAAAGGTCCTCGGCTTCCACATATTTTCGGCGGTCCAGATAGGACCGCGCCTGATTGTGCCGAGACCTTGCGGCGTCGATGGTTCGGCCCAGGGCCAGATGGAGGTGGGCGGCTTCATCGAAGCAGGCCTCCGCCGCGGCATGATCGCCCCGGGCGGACAGCCCCAGCCCGGCGCGGTCGAGTAGGGCGGCGAGGCTCGCCTCGGCGCCGGCTTTGCCCCGCACGCGTTGGGCTTCGGCCAGCGCCAGATCGGGGTCGGGCGCTGAGTCCACCGCCGCGGGGCGGGGTTCCGGTCGGCGCGGTTCCTCCCGCTCCTCCCGCTCCCCCTTTTCCGGTTCGATCTGGATCACGGCGCTGCGCACCGACCAAAGATCGGGGGCCATATCACGGAACAGGGGCAGGGCCCACGGGGTGAGGACCAAGATCAGCGGGCAGGACAAATGCTCGCGGAGCTGGTTGCGGCTCTGGTTGAGGCCGCCCAGGGCATAAAGCCACGCCGCCTGCCATTCGTCGCGGTTGGGGGCGGCGGGGGAAATCGCAGCCGACACCCACAATGCGGAAAAGCCGTCGCCCCTGGCAGCATCCAGAATCGCGTTCGCCAGCCGACGCAACGCGGCCGGCGAGTCCGGGGCGATCCGGGCAACGCGATGGTCGGTCCCCAAATGGCGTTGCAGTTCGGCCAGGCACAGATCGGCACCGTCGCGGTCGGGCACCGCCAGGATCAGCAACAGGAACCCATCGGCCAGGTCTACGTGACGCAGGGCCAACGCCCATTCGCGTGCCGCGTTGCCGCCGTACCGCCGTTCGATGGCAGCGGGGGCCTTGGCCATGGGATCAGCTTGCCGCTTCGCCGCTGGCGACAAGGACCTTGCCGATCTCGTCGCGCAGCAGCGGGTGAACGTCGTACCAGTCGTCGCCATTGGTGAAGTACAGAACCGCATGGTGGTCGATCAGCCGGCTGAGGCGGCTGATTTCCTCCGGGTCGTTGGTGCCCAACCCGGAAATGCGGGTGGTGGCGATGCGGTCCAGACGCCGGGCGTCCTCCAGCGACAGGGGCAAAAACTCCCGGCGGGCGCCGTTGATCGCCGCCGTCACCACCTCGGCGGTGACCGGCAGCGCCGGGGCGCGCACCAGCATATCGCGCAGCATACGCAGCAGATCGCGGATATGGCCGCCGCACATGGCGATCACCTGATCGATCGACCCGTCGCCGTCCGGGTTGCCGAACACTCGCATCAGCCCATCCTTGCCCAGGCGCCGGCGCACCACCGACCGGAACATTTCCCAGCATTCCGGGTTGCGACGGCGTTCGGCGTCGTTGTGCCAAAGATGGACGGTCGACAGCACCCGCATCGGAACCGCCAGCCGGCCGACGAATTTCATCCATGGCGGGACGGTATAAACCATGTGGACGTAGGGAACCTTCAGCAGATCGATATGGCTGGAGAACACCCGGTCCAGGCTGGCGATCACCGCCTGCTCGGTCTCGAAGGTGCCGCGCATCTGTTCCAACTGGTCGAAGATGAAGACGATCTGCGTCTCGGCGCCATAAAGGTTGCGCAGAGCTTTGACACCGTCCTCGAAGAACTTGCAGACCCGGCCGGTCAGTTCGGCCAGCCGGTTGGAGAGAATACGGCGCAGATCCTGACGAAAACTGGAGGCCGTCTTGAGTTCCGCGCGCAGGTCGATGCCGGCCTTCAGGCCGCCCACCACGTTGGACAACGGCGACTTGGCCTCGGCCGACAAGCCGGCATGACTGACCTGGAGTTCGGTGCTGGTCAGGAAATGCTTCAGGCGGTCCCAGAAGGATTCGAAGGCCGGATCGATGCCGTCCCTGTCCTTGATCGCTTGGCCGAAGGCACCGGCCAACACGATGAGCAGGTCGCTGATGTCGATCGGCTCGGCCGGGTTGACGTATTCCAACGCGTTGGCATAGAGCACGATGTAATCAGCCTTTTCCAACTCCCGTTTCAGGCGGAACAGTTCCGTCGTCTTGCCCGACCCGCTGAATCCCGAGAAAAGCTGGATGCTCTGGCTGTCACTCAGTTCAATGGTTTTGCTAAGGGTGGCGACCGGGTCGTCGACGGCGGATTGCGAGTAGATCGGCTCGTAGAACTGGTCAAAGCGCTCTTCTCCCGCCACCAGGGGGGCGTCGCTCAGGCGGGCGTAGGCGCTTTTCAGAAAAGCCAGGTCTTCCTTTGTCTGCGCCATCGAGCTCGTCTCTGTCCACCGCAATCCGGCCGGCATTTTGCCCCGCCGGAAAGGGGCTGTCCATTGCCCTGCCGAATAAGGGCGGGCGGACCATCGCCATGGCTTGCATTTTCCGCCGGCTTGCCCGAGCCTGTCACTCCCATGCCCATCCTCGCCCTTGCCGACCTGCCCCCCTCGCTGCCGCGCCATGCCCGCCTGATGGGGCTGGATCTCGGCACCAAGACCATCGGGTTGGCGCTGTCCGACGTGCTGCGGACCATCGCCACCCCCTACGACACCATCCGCCGGGCCAAGTTCACCGCCGACGCCACGCAATTGCTGGCGATCCTCGACAAGGAAGGGGTGGGCGGGCTGGTCCTCGGCCTGCCGGTCGAGATGGACGGGGCCGAGGGGCCGCGCTGCCAATCGACCCGGGCCTTCGCCGCCAATCTGCTGAAGCTGCGCGACCTGCCGGTGGCGCTGTGGGACGAGCGGCTGTCCACCGCGGCCGTCACCCGCACCCTGCTGGAGGCCGATGCCTCGCGCCGGCGGCGGGCCGAAGTGGTGGACAAGATGGCAGCGGCCTACATCCTCCAGGGCGCGCTGGACGCCATGGCGCGGTTCGACGCCCGGCCATGACCGACGCGCTGGCCGGGGCCCGCGCGCTGCTGGGCGAGATCTTCGGGTTCGGCGCCTTCCGCCCCGGGCAGGAAGAGATCGTCGCCGCGGTGTTGGCGGGCCGCGACGTGCTGGCCATCATGCCCACCGGCAGCGGCAAGTCCCTGTGCTACCAGTTGCCCGCCCTGGTGCGCGGCGGACTGACTGTGGTGGTGTCGCCGCTGATCGCCCTGATGCGCGATCAGGTGGCGCAGCTATCGGCGCTGGGGGTGGCGGTCGGCGCGCTCAATTCCGCCAATCCGCCCGAAGAGAACCGCCGCGTCGCCGCGGCCATGCGGGACGGGCGCCTGCGCCTGG
Source organism: Pseudomonadota bacterium (assembly GCA_021818185.1). GTDB lineage: Bacteria > Pseudomonadota > Alphaproteobacteria > Rhodospirillales > Magnetospirillaceae > JAKAFA01. The sequence goes on from JAKAFA010000214.1 coordinate 3,461, forward strand.
TCTATGCCGCGCCCGAGCGGCTGGCCCGGCCCGACACCGTGGAGTTGCTGCGGGCGGCCGGCACCACCACGCTGGCCATCGACGAAGCCCATTGCGTCAGCCAGTGGGGCCACGATTTCCGGCCGGAATACCTGACGCTCGGCAGCCTGCGCGACGCCCTGGGGCCGGTGCAGACCATCGCGTTTACCGCCACCGCCGACGTCGCCACCCGCGCCGACATCGCCCGGCGCCTGTTCCCCGAGCCGCCCGCCTTGTTCATCGGCGGCTTCGACCGGCCCAACCTGCGCCTGGCCATGACCCCCAAGGGGGGACGCCGCGGCCAGTTGCTCGATTTCGTGGCGGGGCATCGCGGCGAGAGCGGCGTGGTCTATGCCGCCTCCCGCGCCCGCACCGAGGACCTCGCCAAGGCCCTGACCGCCGCCGGCCTCCGCGCCCTGCCCTACCATGCCGGGCTGGACAAGGCGGTGCGCGACGCCAACCAGGATGCCTTCCTCAAAGAGGACGGGCTGGTGATGGTGGCGACCGTCGCCTTCGGCATGGGCATCGACAAGCCCGATGTGCGCTTCGTCTGCCACGCCGACCTGCCAAAGAACATCGAGGCCTATTACCAGGAGATCGGCCGCGCCGGCCGCGACGGCCTGCCGGCCGACACCCTGACCTTCTACGGCCTGGAGGACATCCGCCTGCGCCGCTTGCAGATCGAGGAAAGCCAGGCCGGCGAGGACCAGAAACGGGTGGACCTGCAACGGCTCAATGCGCTCTTGGCCCTGTGCGAGGCGCCGCGCTGCCGCCGGCAGACGCTGCTGGCCTATTTCGGCGAGACCGGGGCGCCACCCTGCGGCAATTGCGACCTGTGCGAGGGCGGCGTGGCGGTGGTTGACGGCACCATCGACGCGCAAAAGGCCATGTCGGCCATCCTGCGCACCGGCCAGCGCTTCGCCACCGAGCATCTGGTCAACATCCTGGTGGGCACCGCCAGCGACCAGGTCCGCCAGTACGGCCATGACCGCCTGCCGACCTTCGGGGTGGGGGCAGAGCATTCGCGCGACCGCTGGCGCTCCATCTTCCGCCAACTCTATGCCGCGGGGCTGATCGTCCAGGACGTCACCGAATACGGCCGCTGGACGCTGACCGAGGCGGGCGGCGCCGTGCTGCGCGGCCGGGCCCGCGTCGAATTGCGGGCCGAGGTGTTGCAGTCGAAGCGCCGGCGCAAGGCCGAAACGGCCCTGCCGGCGGCCGGCGCCGCCGACCCGGCCCTGCTGGCGGCCTTGAAGGCCCTGCGCGGCCGGCTGGCCGCCGCCGACGGCGTGCCGGCCTATGTGGTGTTCCCCGACCGCACCTTGATCGAGATGGCGACCCGCCAGCCGGCCAGCCTGGACGAAATGGCGGCCATCCACGGCGTCGGCCAAGCCAAGCTCACCCGCTTCGGCCAGGTGTTCCTCGACGCCCTGGCCGCCGCCCGCTGAGCGGTGGCCCGCCCGGAATCAGGTGCACATCGCCTCGCGGATTTCGCGTTCGGCGGCAAACCAGAATCCCTGGTCGTTTCCGTGCCGCGATCCGCTTTCCTGCCACAGGAAATAGGCCCGCTCACGGATCATCTGCTGAACCAGCCCGTCGACCAGTGCCCTGGAGGCCTCCAGATCGATGGCGATCAGCGGCAGCACGCTATCGGGGGTGAAGTTCTGGCCCATGGCGAAGGTGGTTGCCGCCACCTGATCGGCGATCCGGTTCAGATCGGCGCGGGTGGCGGGATCGATCCCGCCGTTGCGGCCGTTGGCGAGGGTCTTGACGGCGACCCAGAGCCCCAGGTTGCGCATCGCCGGCTCGCAGAAATGACCGGTCTCCAGGGCCTGCGACAAAGCCTCGGCCGCCGCCGCCAGTTCGGACGCCAGCCCGGTCGGCGAGTCCAGAACCATCGGGTCCACCAAGCCCGCGGCAGCCTGGGTGTCGAGCCCGGCATCCGCCGCCGGCTTGGTGCGGCGCTTGGCCGCCGCCGCAGGTGCGCCCTTCGCCGCCGCCTTGCGCGGCGACCGCGCCGCCGTCTGTTTCGGGGCAGGTTCTGACTTGATTTCCATCGTCTTTCCCCTCCGGCTATACCCGGCGGCCAGGATAGTCCATTTCTCCGGCAGCCTCAATCGACACCCCTTTCGGCGCCGAGTGACATTCGCGTGACAGCGCCCCGCCCGCATCGACAAAGACCATGCAATTTCCCCCTTGCGGCCCGTGCCGGAACACACTATAAAGCCCGCCTCGCCGGCCGGAAACACTCCGGACACGACGGGCGCATAGCTCAGTTGGTAGAGCAGCTGACTCTTAATCAGCGGGTCCAAGGTTCGAGTCCTTGTGCGCCCACCAAGTTTTCCCTTGCACCATCAAGGGGTTAGCGAAAGGCCGGTGATATGATGTCACCGGCCTTTTGGCTGTTCGGTATCACCCCCGTATCACCAAATCCAAATTGTTGACACGAATGTTGACAGGGCGGCCGGGCCTGCGGAGGCCGTGATACGGCCATATCACGCGCCCATATCACCCTCCCGCCCCTTGTTCGGCCCCTCGTCCCGAGGCCCGGCGCGGCCGTGCCGGGCGGTGGCAATCGCTTGACAACCATTGATTTACACTTAGGTTTTCCGTGGGTATAGCGTCGCCGGGGTTGGCCTGTGCTTTGAGCGCCCTTACGGAGATTGTTATGAAGTACACGGTGCAATATCAATACAGGCGGCGAGAGAGTAGCAGGCCGGACGATTATGGTCAGGAATTTGAGATATCGACCGAAGACGGTCAGGTTCTAATTCCAAATATTGGCGACCATGTTTCATTTCATGATGAACAGGGAATTAAGGGCGTCGTGGAAAACAGGACGTTCTTTTATTTCTCCAATAACCTTTGCTCAATCAACATCGTCGTGACTGACAGTGATGTTGATTCGGGTCGTCTTGCTAAGGCATAGCGACCTTGAACAGGGTGGGTAATTTTCTAGCGGTCAT
>JAKAFA010000215.1 GCA_021818185.1 Pseudomonadota bacterium
CGTCGCTGGCATTGGGACGAGAAGATCCGTCTGGTCGAGGAGACGCTGGCGCCGGGGATGACGGTGGCCGAGGTGGCGCGCCGGCATGGGGTGGCGCAGAGCCTTCTGTTCTATTGGCGACGCCAGTCCTTGGTCGGCGCCTCGCCATTGCCCTCGGTACCCGAGAGATCGACGTCCTGCTCCAGCGACCCGTGCAGCAGCGATGACGTGCCGAAATCCAGCACGATGCAGTCGGTCTTGACGATGCCGGGATGCTCCTCGGGATTGATGGTGCGCAGGCCCCGGCCGAGCATCTGGATCATGGTGGACTTGAAGGAACTGGGGCGCAGCAGCACCACGCAGGAGGTGGGCGGGTGGTCCCAGCCCTCGGTCAGCACCGCCACGTTGACCACCACCCTGGCCCGGCCGGCGGCATAGGAGGACAGCGCCGCCCGCCGTTCGGCCTCGCCCATCTCGCCGGTGACCAGGACGGTGGGAATGCCCGCCGCCTGGAATGCCTCGGTGACGCTGGTGGCGTGGTCCACCGTGGAGCAGAACACCACCGTCTGCCGGAAGTTTGTCGAGTTCCCTGTCGCGGCTCCGCCGCTCCCCGCCTCTTGGGCCTTTTCCCGCCAGTGGCGGACCACCGCCTCGGTCACCGGCGCCCGGTTCATGATGGCGCCCACCTCGGCCATGTCGAAGTCGTCGCCGGATCGGCGAACGTTCTTGAGGTCTTCCTGCACGCCGACATCGATGACGAAGGTGCGCGGCGGCACCAAGTGCCCGGCGGCGACCAACTCGCCGATACGGATCTGGTCGGCGACGTTGGAGAACACCGGCCGCAGGCCCTTGCCGTCGCCCCGGTTGGGGGTGGCGGTGACGCCGTAGATGCGGCAGGCGGGATTGAGATGCAGCGCCCGGTCGATGATGCGCCGGTAGCTGTCGGCGGCGGCATGGTGCGCCTCGTCGATCACCAGCAGGTCGAGCGCCGGCATGGCGGCGAGGTTGGTGGCCCGCGCCAGGGTCGGCACCATGGCGAAGGTGACCTGGCCGGCCCACGATTTCTCGCCGGCATCGACCACCGAGGTGGTGATCGCCGGATTGACGCGGCCGAACTTGCCTCGGTTCTGCTCGGTCAGTTCATCACGGTGGGCCAGGACACAGGCCTTGGCCTGGGTGCCGCCGATCACCTCGCCGGCGGTGGCCGACATGGGCCGCCTCACCCTCAACGTGCTGCTCAGTTTTGCCCAGTACGAACGGGAACTGGCGGGCGAGCGCATCCGCGACAAGTTCGCGGCGTCGCGCAAGCGCGGCCTGTGGATGGGTGGCGTGCCGCCGCTGGGCTACGATGTCCGCGACCGCAAGCTGATCGTCAACGCCGACGAGGCGGCTTTGGTGCGGCTGATCTTCGACCGCTTCCTCGCCCTCGGCTCCGCCACCAAGCTGGTCGCCGAACTGGCAGCCGCCGGCCATCGCACCAAGTCGTGGATTACCCAGGACGGCAAGGACCGCCAGGGCAAGGCCATCGACAAGACCTTCCTTTACAAGCTGCTGCACAACCGGGTCTATCTCGGCGAGGCGGTCCACAAGGGCGTCGCCCATCCCGGCGAGCACGAGGCCATCATCGAACGCGCCACCTGGGACCGGGTCCATGCCATCCTCGCCGAGAACCCCACGCGGCGCGCCAACCAGACCCGCGCCACCGTGCCGGCGCCGCTCCGGGGACTGATCCATTGCGGCTCCTGCGGGTCGGCCATGACGCCCACCAGCACCCGCCGCCGTGGGCGGCTCTACCGCTATTATCTCTGCACAACCGCCATCAAGCAGGGACATGCCGCCTGCCCGGTGCGGTCGGTGGCGGCCGGTGAGGCTGAATCGCTGGTACTGGCGCAGATGCGCGGCATCTTCCAGACGCCCGAGATCATCGCCCAGACCATCGCCGCCGCCGCGCAGATCGACCCGGCGCCCGAAACCGGCACCCTCGCCAGCCGCGAGCGCGACATCATCGACGCGCTGGGTAATCTCGACGGCATCTGGGCCGAATTGTTCCCCGCCGAGCAGCAGCGGCTCCTCCACCTGATGATCGAGCGGATCACCGTCCAGCCGACCGGCTTCGCCGTCACCCTGCGAGCCGACGGTCTCCGCAGCCTCGCCACCGAGTTGCGCACCGCCGATACCGCCATGGGGACCGCCGCATGAGCCAGCCGCCGTCCGGGGAAGGTACCCTCACCATCCACATCCCGGTTCAGTTCAAGCGGCGCGGCGGGCGCAAGCTGATGCTGGCGCCGGACGGCGTTGCCGCCCCGGTGGCGCCCCGGCCCAGGGTGGACGAGACCATGGTCGCCATGCTGATCAAGGCGCATCGCTGGCGCCGGCGCATCGAGACCGGCAAGGCCCGATCGATCACCGACCTGGCCGAGCAGGAGAAGGTCACCGACACCTACGTCCACCGGGTCATGCTGCTGACCTGCCTCGCCCCCGACATCGTCGCCGCCATCCTCGACGGACGCCAGCCGCGTGGTCTCTCCCTCAACCTGATGCTCAAGGCCGTGCCGGAGGCGTGGGAGGAACAGCGGCGGCTGTGGGGATTTCCGGAGGGACGGTAGTTCCCCTCGGCGAGGGCGCCTATTGCGTTCCAGCATGCTTTTGCTTCAATACCCCAGGGCCATTGGCCATTGGATGCGGGGCGACATGCTATCTGCCAACGAACTCCAGAGAATTATCACTGAGGCGCGGACCTTCCTGGAAGGCCGGCTGCGCGAGACCCTGGAAGGCAACAGGGAATTCTGGGCTGACCTCGCGGACAAACCGCTACATGAGTTCATTGACGCGCACTTGGTGCCCGATCATGACCTGTTAAATGTTGCGCGCGAGGAGATTCTGTCGCGGCTGCTGGTGTCGATACAGAACAGGCAGAGCTCCTCCAACGTCATCGGCGGGAGTATCGACGGGGGCTGGAGCACGCTTGCGGAATGGCTGGAGGGTTTCAGGCCCGAGGCCATCCTGGCTCGCTGGCCCGAGCCTGACGACCTGCTGACCTTCTTCCGGGAGCAATCGGCTGCCAAACGCATCAGAGGAAAATTTCGTACTGAAACGCAGAAGTCCTTATGGCCACAGTTTGCCCGCAGCGTTCTGTCTGCGGCCAAGTTCATGGCCCGTTACCCCACGGCACAGGCGTTCCGAGATTGGCTGGACAGCTTCATCCATTCCGATGACACCATCGCTGCGCTACCGCTGATCTTGTCCCAGGAGGTCTTCGGCCTTGGTTTGCCTTTGGCGGCCGACTTCCTGAAGGAACTGGGGTGCCATCAATTCCCAAAGCCCGATACCCATATCTGGAGGCTGGCTACGGCCCTCGGCATCTCCGATGCTGAGACCGACTATCGCCTGATGCTCGACATCATGAAGGCGGCTAGGTCTATCGACATGACACCTTATGAATTCGACAAAATTCTCTGGCTCATCGGCTCAAGGGACAACAGCTCCTCAAGGTACGCCGGCTGATCGAACACCGCCGCCAGGCCGGGGGCGGCTACGGCCGCAGTCCCGGGGCCAAGAAGCAGCCGGCGGCCTCGACCCGCTCGCTGGTGCGGGCCTATCAGGAAGAGGTGCGGCGCCAGGGGATGCTGATCCGCAAGGCGGAGATCGGCGAACAGCGTCTGCTGCTGCTGACCACGGCGTTGCGCCAGCTCTTGGCCGACGAGCATTTCCGCACCCTGCTGCGGGCCGAGGCGCTGGAGGATCTGCCCAAACTGCTGGCCGATCGGGTGAGGTGACGGCAATGGCCTCCATCCGCCTGGGGTTCGAGCCGACGACGGTCACGGTGCCGCTGGACCGGATCCTGCCCACCCGGCCGGTGCCCGCTGATACCTTGAAGACGCCCAAGTACCGGGCGATCCTGGCCTCGGTGCGCAAGGTCGGGCTGATCGAACCGCTGGCGGTCCACCCGGAGAAGAAAGGCGATGCGTCGTCGCCCTATATCCTGCTGGATGGCCACCTGCGCCTCCATGCGCTGAGGGAGATCGGGCAGGACGCGGCGCTGTGCCTGGTGTCCACTGACGACGAGGGCTTCACCTACAACCGCCGCGTCGCGCGGATGACGCCGGTGCAGGAACACCAGATGATCCTCCGCGCCATCAAGAAAGGGGTGGCAGCCGAGGATATCGCCGACGGGATGGCGATGGACATCAAGCAGCTTCAGGAACGGCAACGGCTGCTCGACCGCATCGCGCCGGAAGTGGCGGACATGCTGAAGGACCGCATGGTCAGCGCCTCGATCTTCCCCGTTCTGCGCAAGATGAAGCCGATGCGCCAGATCGAGGCGGCGGAAATGATGATCCTCGCCAACCGCTTCACCCTGTCCTATGCCAAGGTGCTGCTGGCTGCGACCCGGCCGGAGCAGTTGGCCGAATCGGAAAAGCCCAAGAAGCTGGAGGGCGTCTCGGCCGACGACTTGGCGCGGATGGAACGGGAAATGGAACGCCTGCACCGCGACATCCGTGCCGTCGAGGGCGGCCTCGGCGACACCATGCTGGTCCTGGTGGTCGCCAAGGGCTACGTCTCCAAGTTGTTCCGCAACGCGACGGTCGCCGATTTCCTCGACCGCCACCATCCCGAAGTGGCGGCGGAGATGCGCAGTATCATTGACGCCATCGGCGGAGACGCACAGACGCTGGATCGATAGGATGAGGGCATCGGGGACCCGGACCCTGCCGGAAACGGCGAAGCGCGGGGACCGCCGGAGGGAACGGAGCCGGAGACGGCGGCAAACCGATGGCGGAGGCGGGAACCCCGGCGACCCCGGTTTGCGCCCGCCACAAATATAAAAAGCGGCCGGCCGGAGGGATGGTTCCCCCCGGCCGGCCGCGGTGTGGTGAAGGTATTGGGCAGATGGATCAGTTCGCCGCAGCGGCCGCCTCCCGGCTGGCCACCTGCGCCTCCAACGCCTGGATGGCGGCATAAACAGCGACGGCATCGGCCTCGCTGGCGGTCTGGCCGTCGATGATCTTGGCAATCACCGGCAGCACCTGCTCGATCTCGGGCAGAAGCTGCGCGGCGACAGTGAGGATCTGGACGATGACGGCGATGTCCATGTCAGTTGCTCCCGGTGGTGGTCTTCGGCGTCAGGCCGTTGGCCTGAAGCGCGGCCTGGAAAGCGGTAAGCGCCGTCTGCGCCGCGAGGGCCTGGTCGCTGGTGGGGGCATGCCCCTTGGCAGCGGCAGCGGCGATGGGGTCGAGCACCCCTGCCACGCCGGTGCGGGCGTCGTGCAGGGTCTTGACCACCGCCGGGTCGGCCTTGCCCGAAGCCAGGTATTCATTCTCGGCCGCCAGCGCGGCGCCATAGCCGGCTTCGACGCTGACAATGGTCGTGGTCGGGTCTCGCATGTTGGAGCAGGCCGACAGGCCCAGCATTCCGACCATGCCCAGGGTGAAGAGCAGAGCGATGGCCGCCGGGCCGATCGCCGAGGGAGGCGCCGGGGATGCCGGCGCTTCCGCCGCCTTGGCCGCCGGGGCCGGCGCGATCCCCTGCCCCTGGAGTACCGGCTCGGCGATGCGGACGATCCAGGTGACGAAATCCGGCTGCTTGCCGTTGCTGGCGTTGCCGACGTTGATGGCGAGAAAGCTGATGACTTTGCGGACGATCAGCCAGTGCGATCCCGGTGCCGGCTGCGGCAGCGCGGCATCCAGCGTCGAGGCGGCGGCGATGATGGCCGTGATGGTCGGCCAGGCGGCGGCCCAAAGGGCCAGGAGAGAGATATGGTCCACGGGATTTTCCTTTCGGGCATTAAAAAACCGCCTCGGGCGGATGCCGGGCGGCGTGGGAACGGTGCGACGGAATGCGCTGGTCAGGTGATGGCGCGCTGCCAGTTGGCCATGTACTGGGCCGCCGTGGCGGCGCCGTCGGCGGTGTTGTAGTGGCGCTTGTAGTAGGCGGCCTGGGCGGCGAGATCGGCGGCCGGCGGCAGCGGCTCGGGGGCGCGGGCATAGACCAGCCGGGCCATGGCGACGGCGTAGTAGAGGTTGCCGGCCATCTCGCTGGCCCCAATCTCCCCCACCTGCGCCTCGACCATCAGTCGCTGGACCTTGGCAGCAAGGTCGGGGCGGGATCGGAGGAAGTTGCGCCAGATGTCATCATGGGTGGCCGGCTCCATCTGGCAGATGCCGATGGCCGGGCCGGCACCCAGTTGGTGCAGCCAGTGGCCACCGCCGGATTCCTGCAGGATGGTACCGATCATCAATTCCTCGGCGGCGGGCCCGCCCAGGCCGATGGCGTCCAGCGCTGGCCGCACCACGAGGCCGCGGAGCTGGCGGATGTCGATGCCCTGTTCGTTCATACTTGGTCCTCCTCGTTGGATCGATTGGGCGTCCGCCATTGCCGCCAGCGCAGCAGCACCCCCAGCCCCATGAAGGCGGCGGTGAGGATCAGGATGACGGCCTGCAGCA
>JAKAFA010000216.1 GCA_021818185.1 Pseudomonadota bacterium
GCCACCGGCACCGGCGATATGGAGGCGGCATTCGGCGCCTTGGCAGGAGGCGAGGCGCCGTTCGGCCCAGGGACAGGAGGCGAGGCGCCGTTCGGCCCAGGGACAGGAGGCGAGGCGCCGTTCGGCGCCGGGGCGGGCGGGGAGGCATCGTGATGGCATGGGCGACGGCCCTGTGGGGCATCCTGGTGCGGGAGGGCTTGCGCTTCGTGCGCCAGCGCGAACGCTTCGTCTCGGCGCTGCTGCGGCCCCTGCTGTGGCTGGTGGTGTTCGCCGCCGGCTTTCGCGCCGCGCTGGGCGTGGCCATCGCGCCGCCCTATGCCACCTACATCACCTATGACGTCTATGTCCTGCCCGGCCTGATCGGCATGGTGCAATTGTTCAACGGCATGCAGACCTCGCTGTCCATGGTCTACGACCGCGAGACCGGCAGCATGCGCACCCTGTTGACCAGCCCGCTGCCGCGCTGGTGGCTGCTGGCCTGCAAGCTGATCGCCGGCACCCTGGTGTCGGTGGCCCAGGTCTACGCCTTCCTGCTGGCCGCCTGGGCGTTCGGCGTCCGCGCCCCCGCCTGGGGCTATGTCGCGGTGCTGCCCGCCCTGCTGCTCAGCGGCCTGATGCTGGGGGCGGCCGGCCTGTTCCTGTCCTCGGCCATCCGCCAGCTGGAGAATTTCGCCGGCGTGATGAACTTCGTCATCTTTCCCGCCTTTTTCATGTCGTCGGCGCTCTTTCCGCTGTGGAAAATCGCCGATTCCAGCCCGTGGCTCGCCACCCTGGCCGGCTACAATCCCTTCACCTACGCCATCGAACTGATTCGCTTCGCCCTCTATTTGCAGGTGAATCCGGCGGCCCTGGCCTGGGTCGCCGGCAGCCTGGCCGTCTTCTCGGCCCTGGCCATCTGGGGCTATGACCCGGCCCGCGGCCTGTTGCGGCGGCGGGTGATGGAGTGATCACGCCGGGGTCAGGCGGATGATCCGCTGGGCCAGGCGCCCGGCGTCCTCCAGGTCGTGGGTGACCATCACCACCGTGGGGCGGTGGGTGCTCCAGGCCCGCGCCACCAGGGTGCGGACCAGGTCGGCGCTGGCGGCATCCAGCGAGACGAAGGGCTCGTCCAGCAGCAGGAGCTCCGGCACCACCGCCAGGGCGCGAGCCAGGGCGGCGCGGCGCGCCATGCCCAGCGACAACTGGCCGGGCAGCAGCCGGCCGGCGCCCTCCAGCCCCACCGCCGCCAGGGCCGATTCAATGGCGGCGGGGGTCAAATCCGGGGCGGCCAGCGCGATGTTGCGGGCCACGCTGTACCAGGGCAGCAGCCGCGGTTCCTGGAACACCACGCCCAGCCGCCCGGGGGCGTGCACCCGGCCGCGAAAGGCGGTGTCGAGGCCGGCCAGGATGGAAAGCAGGGTGGACTTGCCGCAGCCCGAGGGGCCGGTGATGGCGACGAACTCGCCGGGCGCCACGGTCAGGCGCAGGTCGCGCAGGATGACCCGGCCGCCCAGGCGCTTTTCATCGATACGGGCTTGGATGCCGTCAACCACGCCAGGCCGTCGCCTTTCGTTCCAGGGGGGCGAACAGCCACAGTTCGATGGCATGGACCACCGCCACGAAGGCCAGGCTGTAGGCCAGGATGCCGGCGACGTCGAACATCTCGAAGAAGACGTGCAGCTTGAAGCCGATACCGTCGCTACGCCCCAGCAGCTCGACCATCAGCACGATCTTCCAGATCAGCGCCAGCCCGGAACGGGCCGCCACCAGCAGGAAGGGGGTCAGCTGCGGCAGCACGACGTGGCGGAAGGTGCCCCAGCGGCCGAAGCGGTAGGTGCGGGCCACCGCCAGCAGGCCGGGGTCCAGTCCGCGCGCCCCTTCGCGCACCGTCACCACCACCGCCGGAATCTTGTTGAGGGACACGGCGGTCACGGCGGCGGCTTCGGTCAGGCCGAACCACACATAGCACAGGATGGTGGTGACCAGGGCCGGCAGGTTGAGGAAGAAGATCAGCCAGCCATCCATCAGCCGGTCCAGCCGTTCCAGCCGGCCCATGGCCAGGCCCAGGGCGGCGCCCAGCGACAGCGACAGGACGAAGGCGGCGAAGACGCGGGCCAGGGTGATGGCCAATTGGCGCAGCAGGTCGCCGTGGAGCAGGGATTCGGCCAGAACCCGGGCTACCTGGAGCGGCGAGGGCAGGGTGGTGGGCGGGGCCACCAGCGACCCCGCCTGCCAGGCCAGGCCCAGCAGCAGCAGCGAGAGCGCCTGATGGGTCAGGCGGCGCCTCAATAGCTGATTCCCGGCCAGAAGGTGCCGTCCTGCAATTGCGGCCGCGGCCCCACCAGATCGGCACCGCCCATCCTGGCCAGCACGGCGAACAGGCTGGCGGCGTCCCGGCGCTGGCGCGGGCCCCAGGCGGTGGGGATGCCGGCGCAGAAGCCGCGGCGCAGGGCCTGGCGGGTCGGCTCGTCGGTGGCATGGGTCAGCGGGTCCAGGCTCCGCCAGGCGGCGGGGTCGGAGCACAGCCGGTGGCGGGTCTCGGTCTCGGCCGCCAGGAAGGCGCGCACCGTGTCGGCATGGGCGTCGGCCCAGGCGCGGTGGAAGACCCAACCCACCAGCGGAATCCGCGAGTCGATGCCCAGTTGGGCGGGAATGGCGGCCACTTCGATCAGCCGGCGGGCGCCGGCCGCCTCCAACGGCAGGGCCGCCTGCCAGAAGGTCAGCACCGCGTCCAGCCGGCCGGCCTGGAATTGCTGGGCCAGCAGCGGAGGCGCCCCGAACACCGCCCGGGCCTGCCGGGCGAGGTCCAGGCCGGCCTGCCGTTCCGCCAGGGCGCGCAACAGCAGCCAGCCCTTGTCCAGCGGCCCGCCGGCCACGCCGATGCGCTTGCCTTTCAGGTCGGCGATCCCGCGGATGGGCGAGCCGGCCGGCACCAAGAGCGCGCCGGTCATAGTGGAATACGGTACGAAGGTCAGGTCGCGGCCCATGGCCCGCTGGCGCGACACCCACAGCCAGTCGCTGACCATGGCGTCCACCGTGCCGCCCAGCAGCGCCACCGCGGCGCCGTCCTTGCCGGCGGTTTGGACCGGCTCCACCCGTACGCCGTGGGCGGCGTCCAGGCCATCGGCCCGCATGGTGGCGATTTCCCACTGCACCGTGCCGAACGCCAGCAGCCCCAGGCGGATGGGCTGCTCGCCGGCGTGGGCCACTCCGACGGCCGCCAGCAGGGTCAAAGCGGCTGCCACTACCTTGCGCATATCCGGCTCTCCCCTTTGGTCGTGTCGGGGAAGTTTAGAAGGTGGGCCGGTCGGCCGTTATTGGACCAAGGTCCAATGGCAGGAGGGCCCACCCTTGCGGCATTGTCGAACCGTAAAGAGAGACGCATTCGGCATGCTGTACCTCGGGTGTTTGTCTTTCTTCTGTTCCCCTCCTTACTTTCCTCCCACTTTGCAGACCGCATGGTTCTCCACCATGCGGTCTTCTTTGGTGCGCCGGGATCCCGGCTTGTCCGACGCGGCATTGGACCCTCGACACGGTATTGGACCAATGTCGCATAGCGGCCCGGTTGGGGGACGCGGTATCCATGATCTCCAGTTGGGTGCAGGCGTTACGGTGTTGTCGGTCCTTTCCGCCGGCCTGGCCGCCGCCCCACGCATCGGTACGCTTCAAATATAAGATCGAGGAAGGAGACACCATGCTGTATGCCTCGCCCAATACCGCCGGCGCTCCGGTCGAGTACAAGGCCAAGTACGACAATTTCATTGGCGGCAAGTGGGTCGCCCCCGTTAAGGGCGAGTACTTCGATGTCGTGACGCCGATCACCGGCCGGCCCTACACCAAGGCCGCGCGGTCGGGCCACGAGGACGTCGAATTGGCGCTGGATGCCGCCCATGCCGCCGCCGACGCGTGGGGCAAGACCGCCCCGGCCGAGCGCGCCAACGTCCTGCTGCGGATTGCTGACCGCCTGGAAGCCAACCTGGAAAAGCTGGCCTATGCCGAGACGGTGGACAACGGCAAGCCGATCCGTGAGACCCTGGCCGCCGACATTCCGCTGTCGGTCGACCACTTCCGCTATTTCGCCGGCGTGGTGCGCGCCCAGGAAGGCGGCATCAGCGAGATCGACGAGACCACCGTCGCCTATCACATCCACGAGCCCCTGGGCGTGGTCGGCCAGATCATCCCGTGGAACTTCCCGATCCTGATGGCGGCGTGGAAGCTGGCCCCGGCTCTGGCCGCCGGCAACTGCGTGGTGCTGAAGCCGGCCGAAAACACCCCGATCAGCATCCTGGTGCTGGCGGAGATGATCGCCGACCTGCTGCCCCCCGGCGTGCTGAACATCGTCAACGGCTATGGCCGTGAGGCCGGCATGCCGCTCGCCACCTCGAAGCGCATCGCCAAGATCGCCTTCACCGGTTCGACCACCACCGGCCGCGTCATCGCCCAGGCCGCCGCCAACAACCTGATCCCGGCCACCCTGGAGCTGGGCGGCAAGTCGCCCAACATCTTCTTCCCTGACGTGTTCGCCGCCGACGACTCGTTCCTCGACAAGGCGATCGAAGGCCTGGTGCTGTTCGCCTTCAACCAGGGCGAAGTCTGCACCTGCCCGTCGCGCGCCCTGATCCACGAATCCATCTACGACAAGTTCATGGATCGCTGCCTGGCGCGCATCGCCGCCATCAAGCAGGGCCATCCGCTGGACACCGACACCATGATCGGCGCCCAGGCCTCGCAGGAGCAGCTGACCAAGATCACCTCGTACCTGGAACTGGGCCGGCAGGAAGGCGCCAAGGTGCTGATCGGTGGCGAGCGGGCCCATCTGGGCGGCGAGCTGGCCGGCGGCTTCTACGTGCAGCCGACGGTCTTCAAGGGCCACAACAAGATGCGCATCTTCCAGGAAGAGATCTTCGGCCCGGTGCTGGCCGTGACCACCTTCAAGGACGAGGCCGATGCGCTGGCCATCGCCAACGACACTCTCTACGGCCTGGGCGCCGGCGTGTGGAGCCGCAACGGCAACATCGCCTACCGCATGGGCCGCGCCATCAAGGCCGGCCGCGTGTGGACCAACTGCTACCACGCCTATCCGGCCCATGCCGCGTTCGGCGGGTACAAGGAATCGGGCATCGGCCGCGAGACCCACAAGGTCATGCTCGACCATTATCAGCAGACCAAGAATCTGCTGGTCAGCTACTCCGAGAGCAAGCTCGGCTTCTTCTGAGCCGCAGTCTAAGCGGGGTAATCTGTGGCGCCCGACCCCGTCGGGCGCCATTTTTTTTGTGCCGTCCGCATGGGAGATTGCCATGGTTGCCAAAGTGATAGCCACCCAAGCCACCCTCGACCTGATCGAGCACCTCAAGCGGAAGTATGGCGGCGAACTGATGTTCCACCAGTCGGGCGGCTGCTGCGATAACAGCGCCGCCAATTGCTACCTGCCGGGTGAATTGACCATCGGGGCGGGCGACGTCTATCTGGGCGACATCGGCGGCTGTCCCTTTTACATGGGCAAGGCCCAGTACCAGTACTGGAAGCACACCCAACTGATCATCGACGTCATCGACGGCCACGGCGGCACCTTCTCGCTGGAGGGGCCCGAGGGCAAGGCTTTCCACACCCGCTCGCGGGTGTTCACCGACGAAGAGGTCGCCGAGCTGGAAACGGAGCCGGGCTGGGAGGCCTGAGGAGCGGGGCGAAGGCGGGGGCGGCCGCGCCCCCGCACCCGCACCCGCATTCCGGCCGGGGTCAGGCGACGGCCAGCCGGTCGAGGTCGGCGAGCAGCCCGGGGCCTGCTGGGTGCCACCCCAGCTTTTCCCGCGTCAGATCGCTGGAGGCGGGCATGTCGCGCGTCGCGAACACCGCCAACCAGCCGAAATAGGCGGGGGCCTCGTCCATGGCGATGGATTGGGCCGGGATCTTCAGGCGCCGAGCGATCGCTTCGGCAATCTCTCGCTGTGGCACGCCCTCTTCCGCGACGGCGTGATATTTTGCTCCCGCTTCCGCCCTTTCGATCGCCAGCCGGTAGAGGTGGGCCACGTCGCGCACATGAGCGGCAGGCCAACGGTTGCGGCCGTCCCCGACATAGGCGCACACGCCCTTTTCGCGGGCGATGGCGATGAGATAGCTGACCAGGCCCTGTTTGACGGTGTCATGGACTTGCGGCAGACGCACCACCGAGACGTTGCCGCCTTGGGCGGCGACAGCGGCGGCCGCCTCTTCCGAGGCCGCCCGCGGGATGACGTCGGAGCCGATCACCGCGCCGTCCTCCGTGGCCGGCCGGCCCG
Organism: Pseudomonadota bacterium; assembly: GCA_021818185.1. GTDB lineage: Bacteria > Pseudomonadota > Alphaproteobacteria > Rhodospirillales > Magnetospirillaceae > JAKAFA01. The sequence continues at coordinate 6,255 of JAKAFA010000216.1, forward strand.
GCGCGGCCGCCGCCATCCCGGTTCCCGAGGTGACGACCAGCGGGCGGCCGGAGCCGGCCAGCGCCGAGCCGAGCGCCGCGATGATCCGTCGGTCATCCTCGCAGTTCGCCTTGAATTTCGAGAAGTCGTGGTTGAAGGCAGATC
>JAKAFA010000011.1 GCA_021818185.1 Pseudomonadota bacterium
GGAACCGACGCCGGCCCTGCGCGACGAACTGCTGGCGACAGTACGCAAGGAAATCGGCCCCATCGCCAGCCCGGATCTGATCCAGTGGGCGCCCGGCCTGCCCAAGACCCGCTCGGGCAAGATCATGCGCCGCATCCTGCGCAAGATCGCCGAGAACGAGTTCTCCAACCTGGGCGACACCTCGACCCTGGCCGATCCGACCGTCGTCGAGGATCTGATCGACAACCGCATGAACCGCGTCTGAACGCGGTTCCGTGACGGAATGGGGGCCCGCGGAGCGATCCGCGGGCCCTTCGCTTAGGACGGTGCGGCGAACCTTTCTTTTGCGGCCGAGTTGCGGGGGTGCCCCTTTTCCCTTGCATTCCCCGCGCGGACCGCAGATATATCCCGCCGGGAGATCGGCGGCGGGCGGACCCGTCGCCAACCCGGTCAGGTCCGGAAGGAAGCAGCCGTAACGATTTCCGGTTCGGGTCGCCGTCCGGTCTCCCACCTGCCAAGACCGGCTTCCGCCCATGCGGAAGCCGGTCTTGTCGTCTGTGGGGGTGGCCGGCCGGCCGGGAGCCAACCTTTGCAGTTGACGGCGGGGGGATGGCGCCCTATTCGTTTCGCGTCGGCAACCGGATCGGGTCCGCCCTCCCATGGACAGCGTCAGCGACAGCGTCGGCCCCGCGGCGGCCGGGACCGACGGCGGCACCGTCAAGCATTCCTATACCATCCCGTGTGCCAGTGCCTTCCGCGACGCCGTGGAGCGGCTGGCGGGCAGCCGCTCGGTGAATGTCGGCGATATCGCCCGTTCCGTCCTGCTGGTCATTCCCGCCGCCACCATCGCCGCCTACCCCGATCCCGGCGAGCCGGCGGCCGAGGACCGCGAAACGGTGATCCTCAAGTCCGGCCCGGCCAAGGGCCGGCCTTGGCGCCGCAAGCCCCGCCTACAGGTGCGCATGGCGCCCGGCTATCAGGTCGCCTTCATCCGCCAGGCCCTGGCCCTGGCCCTGGCGATGGCGCGGGGGACCCGGGTGGTGCGCTTGGAAGATCCCGAGGCCAAGCCACCTCCGCCCCCACCCCCACCGCCGGCTCCGGCGCCGGCCGCTCAGGACCATTTGAAGCTGCTGGAGGCGGTCACCGAGGAACTGGAGCGCCAGAAAGCGGTGATCTCGGTCCTGGCCTTCGAGCCCCTGCCTGAAGGCGTCAACACCCGGGCCGAGGCCCTGCATGTGCTTGGTTTTCCGCCAGGGGTGCATCCCGACCGCCGGGCCATCAAAGCGCGGTTCCGCATGCTGGCCACCATCCACCACCCCGATTCCCATTACGGCAGCCACCATCGCATGAGCCAGCTCAACCAAGCCATGGAAGTGCTGAGCGACCTCGGCTGATTCGCGGCTTACCAGCCGGCGGCGCACCTGCTAGCCTTCGTTGCGACCGCGATCGTCGATGGGGAGGCAATGAACGGCGACGACCTGATCCTGGCCGAACTGCTCTGCGCCCGGCTGTGCCACGATCTGGCCGGCGCGGTCGGAGCGGCGGCGGCCGGCGCCGAATTGCTGGAGGACGGCTTCGCCGACCCCGAAACGATCCAATTGGTAGCCGCTAGCGCCGGCGGCGCGGCCGCCCGCCTGAAATTCCTGCGTGCCGCCTTCGGTCCGGCCGCTCAGCCCCAGCCGGCCGACGCGTTGCGCGATCTGGTCGCCGGCCATCTGGCCAGTGCCAGCCCGGCCGTGGCGCTGGAGTGGCGGGTGGCCGCCGCAACCTTGCCGCCCGACATCGCCCGGTTGCTGCTCAATCTGGTGCTGGTGGCGCGCGACGCCCTGCCGAAGGGCGGACAGGTGGCGGTGGCCGACGGCGGCGGCGTGGTCGCGGTGGTGGCACAGGGGACGCCAGCCCAGTTGACCGACGAGGTGCGCGCCGTCCTGGCCGACGGCGCGCCGCCCCAGGGCCCCCGCGGCGGGCAGGCCCTGCTGGTGCGGCTTCTGGCCCAGCGCGCGGCCGGCGGGCTGGCGGTCGCCGCATCCGAGGGCGCGGTGGAACTGCGGGCCGTTCGCTGCCCTACCGGCAATTCTCCTTCGGATGGTCAGCGGTCCTTCTAAAGCTATTCCGGGCGTGGTATGAGAGGAATGGCCGGACAAATATGTGCGGGCAGTCGGCGGCGCGCGCGGGCTGGCCGAAGATGGGAGCTGGAGTCGACCATGGATGATCTTCTCAGCGAATTTCTGACCGAGACCTCGGAAAGTCTTTCGGTCCTCGACGTCGAGCTCGTCAAGCTGGAACAGAACCCCGAACCGGCCATTCTCCAGAACATCTTCCGTCTGGTCCACACCATCAAAGGGACGTGCGGCTTTCTCGGCCTGCCTCGCCTGGAGCATGTCGCCCATGCCGGGGAGAACGTCCTGGGCAAGATCCGCGACGGCGAGCTGGAGGTCACTCCCGATGCCGTCACCCTGATCCTTCAGGCCATCGACCGCATCAAGCTGATCCTGGGGCACCTGGAGCAGCACGAATGCGAGCCGGAAGGCAACGATTCCGAGCTGATCGCCCGCCTGAACGCCATGGCGGAAGGACGCGCCGCGCCAGCGGCCGAGGCGCCGGCGGCCGCTGCTCCGGCCGCCGCGCCCGAACCCGAGCCCGCGCCTGCGGCCGCGCCGCAACCCCAGCCGGTCCAGCCCGAGCCGGTCGCCGCCCAGCCTGAACCGGCAGCCGAACCCGAACCGGTCGAAATGCCGGCCCCCAAGGCCAACGTTCCGGCGCCGACGCCCCAGCCCCCCGCGGTGCGCGAGGCGGCCCCGGCGGTGGCGGCCGAGGCTCCCAAGGAATCGGCAGTGGCGGCCCAGACCATCCGGGTCAATGTCGAGCTGCTGGAAAACCTGATGACCCTGGTGTCCGAACTGGTGCTGACCCGCAACCAGCTGCTCCAGATGGTGCGCGGGCGCGACGACAGCGAGTTCACGGCACCGTTGCAGCGGCTGTCGCATATCACCACCGACCTGCAGGAAGGGGTGATGAAGACGCGCATGCAGCCCATCGGCAATGCCTGGGCCAAGCTGCCGCGCATCGTGCGCGACCTCTCGGTCGAAATGAACAAGAAGATCGACCTGCAGATGCTGGGCGCCGAAACCGAGCTGGACCGGCAGGTGTTGGAGCTGATCAAGGACCCGCTGACCCATATGGTGCGTAATTCCGCCGACCACGGCCTTGAAGGGCCGGAGGAGCGCAAGCGGGCCGGCAAGCCCGAGGTCGGGAAGGTCGTGCTCAACGCCTATCACGAGGGCGGGCACATCATCATCGAGATTTCCGATGACGGCCGCGGGCTGAACCTCGACCGCATCCGCGCCAAGGCGGTGGCCAATGGCCTGGCCACCGAGGCGGAGCTGGACGCCATGACCAACCAGCAGATCTACCAGTTCATCTTCAAGGCCGGGTTCTCGACCGCCGAAAAGGTGACCAGCGTGTCGGGGCGCGGCGTCGGCATGGACGTGGTGCGGACCAACATCGAGCGGATCGGCGGCACGGTCGAGCTGAAGAGCCAGCCGGGCAAGGGCTCGACCTTCGTCATCAAGATCCCGCTGACGCTGGCCATCGTGTCGGCGCTGATCGTCGAATGCGCCGGCGAGCGCTTCGCCATCCCGCAGATCAGCGTGCTGGAGTTGGTCCGGGTGACCAACAACTCCGAGCACGGCATCGAAATGATCAACAACGCACCGGTGCTGCGCTTGCGCGACCGGCTGCTGCCGCTGGTCAGCCTGAAGAAGCTGTTGCGCCTGTCCGACGAGGGCGAGGGCGAGCGGCAGGAAACCTTCATCGTCGTCACCCAGGTCGGCACCTACACCTTCGGCATCATCGTCGACCGGGTCTTCGACACCGAGGAAATCGTCGTCAAGCCGGTGGCGCCCATCCTGCGGCACATCACCATGTTCTCGGGCAACACCATCCTGGGCGACGGGTCGGTGATCATGATCCTCGACCCCAACGGCATCGCCGGGGCGACCGGGGAATCCGGCATGCTGGGCGGCGCGCAGGCGACCGACACCCAACTGGTGCGCGACAGCCACGCCGAGGCCAAGACTTCGCTTCTGGTGTTCCGCGCCGGCGGCAGCGACCTCAAGGCCGTGCCGCTCGCCCTGGTGGCCCGTCTGGAAGAGATCGACGTCGCCGAGGTGGAGTACAGCCACGGCAAACCGATGGTCCAATATCGCGGCCATCTGATGCCGCTGATCTCCATCGACGGTTCGACCCAGTTCCGCGACGAGGGGCGCCAGCCGGTGCTGGTGTTCTCGGACCGCGAACACACCATGGGGCTGGTGGTCAACGAGATCGTCGATATCGTCGAGGACCGCCTGAAGGTCGAGCTGCGCACCGACCAGCCGGGGGTGATCGGCACCGCGGTGATCGTCGGCAAGGCCACCACCATCGTCGATGCCGGCTATTATCTGCCCCAGGCCTTCGGCGACTGGTTCGGCAATCCGGCCAAGGAATACGGCGAGGAGGAACATCTCCAGCCGCGCATCCTGCTGGTCGACGACAGCCCGTTCTTCCGCAACCTGCTGACCCCGCTGCTGTCGGTCGCCGGCTTCGACGTCATCGCCGTGGAGGGGGCCGACCGGGCCCTGGCCATGCGCGAGCAGGGCCACGACTTCGACCTGATCATCAGCGATATCGAAATGCCGGGCATGAACGGCTTCGACTTCGCTGCCGCGGTGCGCTCCGATGGCCGCTGGCAGGCCATACCGCTGGTCGCCCTGTCGTCCCATGCGACCGACAAGGATTTCGAGCGCGGCCGCACGGTCGGTTTCAATGACTACGTCGCCAAGTTCGACCGCGATTCCCTGCTCCAGACCATCTCCCAGCTGCTCGCCGCCGTCAAAGGTGCCGCATGAATCAGATCGTTCCCGCCAAGCGCCAGGGTACCGACCTGGCCGCCCCCGAGATGCAGGACTACGTGACCATGCTGATCGAGGGCCAGATGTTCGGCATCCCGGTGCTGACCGTCCAGGATGTCCTCGGGGCGCAGAAGATCACCCGCATTCCCCTGGCCCCGCGCGAGGTGGCGGGCTCGCTCAACCTGCGCGGCCGCATCGTCACCGCCATCGACGTCCGGCTGCGTCTGGATCTGCCCCGTCGGCGCGAAGAGGACAAGGGGATGAGCGTGGTCGTCGACATGGGCGGCGAGCTCTATTCCCTGATGGTGGATTCGGTGGGCGAAGTGCTGTCCCTGCCGGCCGCCAAGTTCGAGCGCAATCCGCCGACCCTTGATCCCAAGTGGCGGGAATTTTCAATGGGCATCTACCGGCTGGAAGGCAAGCTCCTGGTCGTGCTCGATGTCGCCAAGCTTCTGGATTTCACGCGAAGCGAATAGCATGCTGGGCAGACGGCCAACGCATCGGGGCGCGGCCCCGCGAGGGGAGTGATACTGGGCATGAAGTCCTGTCTGATCGTCGATGATTCCAAGGTCATCCGCATGGTGGCCAAGAAGATCCTGAACGAGCTGAGCTTCAGCACCGCCGAGGCGGAAGATGGCCGCCAGGCGCTGGACCACTGTCGCAACGCCATGCCCGACGCCGTCCTGCTGGATTGGAACATGCCGGTGATGAATGGGATCGACTTCCTGCGCGAGCTGCGCAAGCTGCCGGGCGGTGACCATCCGGTCGTGGTGTTCTGCACCACCGAGAACGACATCGAGCATATCCAGGAGGCGATCACCGCCGGGGCCAACGAGTACATCATGAAGCCCTTCGACAGCGAGATTCTGCAGGCCAAGTTCTCGCAAGTCGGCTTGCTGTAATCCCTTCGCCGTCGCCGCGTGTGCATCTCAATGGCTCTTGAACCCACCCCTGCCGCCACCGCTGCCAACGACCGCGTCCGCGTGATGATCGTCGACGATTCCGCCGTCGTGCGCGGCTTGGTCACCCGCATCCTGGAAGAGGATCCGGGCATCGCCGTGGTGGCCTCGGTCGGCAACGGCCAGATGGCCTTGTCGGCCATCGAGCGCAACGAGATCGACGTCGCGCTGCTCGACATCGAGATGCCGGTGATGGACGGCATGACCGCGCTGCCCAAGCTGTTGCAGGTCGATCCCGGCCTGCGGATCATCATGCAGTCGACGCTGACGGTGAAGGGGGCCGACGTCTCGTTGCGCGCCCTCCAAATCGGCGCTGCCGATTACATCGCCAAGCCGTCAAGCACCCGCGACCTGGCTGGCGGCCAGGACTTCAAGAGCGAGCTGCTGTCCAAGGTGAAGGCTCTGGGCCAGGCTCGTCTGCGCGACCCGCGCCGCGCCGCCCGGCCGGGCGTTCAGGCTGCCCCGCGGCCGCTGCCGCCCCGCCCCGTCGTTCCGGCGGGGCCGCCGACCCTCCGCACCGCCCCGGCCGAGCCCCCCGACCTCATCGCCATCGGCAGTTCGACCGGTGGGCCGCAGGCGCTGTTCACCCTCCTCGGAACCATGCGGGCGGGGTCGGTGCGCCAGCCGATCCTGATCACCCAGCATATGCCGGCGACCTTCACCACCATCCTGGCCGAGCATATCAACCGGGTGTCGGGCTGGGACGCCCGCGAGGCCAAGGACGGCGAACCCATCCAGGGGGGCCGCGTCTACATCGCCCCCGGTGATTTCCATATGGTCGTGGAAAGCCGGGGGACGGAAAGGGTGTTGCGTTTGAACAAGAATCCGCCCGAAAACTTCTGCCGGCCGGCAGTCGATCCCATGCTGCGCAGTATCGCTGCCGCCTATGGCAAGCGGGTACTGGCCTGTATCCTGACCGGCATGGGCTCCGACGGCTGCAAGGGCGGGCAGGCGGTGGTCTCTGCCGGCGGTACGGTCATCGCCCAGGACGAGGCGACCAGCGTGGTGTGGGGCATGCCGGGTGCGGCAGCCGGCGCCGGGATCTGCTCGGCCATCCTGCCGCTGCCCGAAATCGCCCCGTGGATCATGAAGCTGGCGGCGAGGCGCTGAACCCATGCGGCCGGAAGATTTCGACTTCATCGCCAAGGTCCTGAAGGATCGTTCGGGCTTGGTCATCACCCCCGACAAGGCCTACCTGCTGGAAAGCCGCCTGACCCCGGTAGCGCGCAAGCGCGGGCTGAAGGGGCTGGACGAGCTGATGGCCAGCCTGCGCTCGGCCGGTGAGGACCTCCTGCGCGAGGTCACCGAGGCGATGACCACCAACGAATCCTTCTTTTTCCGCGACATGAAGCCCTTCGACCAGTTCCGCACCATCGTGCTGCCGCACATGTTGCAGGCCCGGGCGGCGCGGAAGTCGTTCCGCATCTGGTCGGCGGCCTGCTCATCGGGGCAGGAGGCTTATTCCCTGGCCATGATCCTCAAGGAAGAGGCGGCCAAGCTGGCGGGCTGGAAGATCGAGATCGTCGGTACCGACATCTCGCAGGAGGTGCTGGAAAAGGCCAAGGCCGGCCTGTATTCGCAGTTCGAGGTGCAGCGCGGCCTGCCCATCCAGTTGCTGGTCAAGTATTTCAAGAAGAACAACGAAATGTGGCAGATCGACCCGGCCATCCGGGCGATGGTGCAGTACCGCGAATACAACCTGCTGCACGACGTGAAGCCGCTGGGTCAGTTCGACGTAGTATTCTGCCGCAACGTCCTGATTTATTTCGATCAGCCGACCAAGACGCGGGTGCTGGACAATGTCAGCCGCCTGATGCCCGACGACGGCTTTCTGTATCTGGGGGGGGCCGAGACGGTGCTCGGCATTTCCGACAAGTTCAGGCCCATTCCGGACCAGCGGGGGATTTACGGCGTCAATCGGGGCGGCAGTGCAGGGCCATCCCTGACGGCCGGCCGGTGATGGGGAAAACCTGAGCGCAACGCGGGCCGGCAGGGGGGGCAACGGTGCGCGGGCGAGCGACGGATTGGGGACAGCGGTCATGGCGGTAGCAACGCTTCCACCTCCGGTGGATATCGACAACGACACCAAGAAGGCCATCATCGACGGCCTCAAGCGGGTGCTGGCGGTGTTCCAGGAGGCCAGGCTGTTGCCGGCCGAGGTGGGCTATCAAAACCTGATTGCCGAGCCGGGTCTGCTGACCACCTTCGTGAAATGCTTCGCCGACCACCGCGACTTGGTGGATTCCATCGTGCGCCCGCGCGAGGGCGACGCGCCGGTGCGCGACGACAATCAGATGCTGGTCTGCCAGGTCAGCCTGAACCAGATCCAGCAATTGCTGGTCCGGACCTGCGCGAAGAAGGTGTTCGAAGGCGACCGGGCGCGCGAGACCGTCACCGAGACGGTGACTCGGAAATCCTTCCTGTTCTTCAAGAAGACCGAGCATGTCGAAGTGCAACGTGCCGCCGACCCGGTCGAGGAACGCAAGATCCGCGAGATCACCCGGTATGTCGCTTTCGCTTGGCAACTGCCGCTGCTGATCGCCTATCGCGACCATCTGAGCTACCCGCAGCTGATCGAGATCGGCGAGGATTTGGTCGCCCTCCAGCGTGAGGAGGACATCGCCGCGCTGGGGCAATACGAACCGGCCACCCTCAAGAAGGTCAAGCAGGCCGCCGGCCCCGACTTCGCCGAGATCCTCGCCCATCGTCCCCATGCCATCGGCGGCATCGCCGTCTGGAACCGGGACATGTACGAGTTCATCCACAAGACTCTGGGCGAGAGGGCCTGGACGTTCTTCGCGCGCGACAAGAATTTCTTCAACGTTGTCGCCAGCCTGGACAAATCGACCATCAAGGTCTTCGGCGACATCCTGTGCTATATCGCCGCCCCGAACCTGGAGGAGTTCCAGCGTCTGAACATCGACAAGTGCGAGGTGCTGGCGATCTCCCTGCGCGGCGCCTTCGGCGACAAGCTGCCGCTGGTGCTGCGGACGCCGAATTTCGGCAAGGACATCCTGCGCAAGGTGGTGGACAACCTGCTGCATGCCTCCCAGGACAAGGACAAGCTCCTTACCGCCTATTCCCTGACCTGCAAGTCGATGGTGCCGGCCGTGCTGGAATGGCTCGCCCGGCAGCCGCAGGCCCGCTGAGCCGTGCATCTCCAGGGTCTGGCCGGGCTGGCCGGCCTGGTGGCGGCGGCCTGGCTGCTGTCGGAAGACCGGAAGCGGGTGGTGTGGCGTCCGGTGGCCGCCGGTCTTGCCGCCCAGCTGGCGGTAGCCGCCGTGCTGCTCAAGGTTCCGGCGGCCAAGGGCCTGTTCCTGCTGCTTGACCGCGGAGTGAATGCGCTGGCCGCCGCCACCCGGGCGGGCACCGCCTTCGTCTTCGGCTATGTCGGCGGCGGGCCGGCGCCCTTCGACGTCGCGCATCCCGCCAACGCCTTCGTCCTGGCGTTTCAGGCCCTGCCGCTGGTCCTGGTGATGAGTGCGCTGTCGGCCATCCTCTATCACTGGCGCGTCCTGCCCCTGGTGGTGCGCGGCTTGTCGGCGGTGCTGGAGCGGGCGTTCGGCCTGGGCGGCGCCGTGGGCATGAGTGCGGCGGCCATGCCGTTCCTGGGGATGATCGAATCGCCCCTGTTGATCCGCCCCTATCTCGGCCGGCTGTCGCGGGGCGAGCTGTTCGTGGTGATGACCGGCGGCATGGCCACCATCGCCGGCACGGTGATGGTGCTGTACGCCACCTTCCTTGCCGGCGTCATTCCCGACGCCGCCGGCCACCTGCTTACCGCAGCCCTGGTCAGCGTGCCCGCCGCGCTGACCGTGGCGCGGGTGATGGTCCCCGACCAGGCGCAAACCGGCGGGCACAAGACCGTGCATGTCGCCTATGCCGGCACCATGGATGCGCTGGTGCATGGTACCGTCGACGGGGTGCGGCTGCTGGTCAGCATCCTGGCCATGCTGGTGGTTCTGGTCGCCCTGGTCTCGCTGGCCAATGCCGCTCTCGGCCTGCTGCCCGACTTGGCCGGGGCGCCGCTGACGCTGCAACGGGCGCTGGGCTGGATCATGGCTCCCGTGGCGTGGCTGATGGGCATTCCCGCCGGCGAGGCCGCCGCCGCCGGCGCCCTGATGGGCACCAAGACCGTACTCAACGAATTGCTGGCCTACCTGCAACTCGCCCATCTGCCGCCGGGCGTGCTGTCCGAGCGCTCGCGCCTGATCATGACCTATGGGCTGTGCGGCTTCGCCAATTTCGGCTCGGTCGGCATCCTGATCGCCAGCCTGTCGAGCATGGCGCCCGAACGGCGGGGCGAGGTGGTCGCCCTGGGGCTGCGCGCCCTGGTTTCGGGCACTCTGGCCAGTTGCCTGACCGGGACCGTGGTCGGGCTGCTGCTGTGACCGGTTTGCCCATCGTTTACTTTGGGGGCGCAATGCTGCATCTTGCGGAGTCATGACTATCGGCGGCGCATCGAAGCGGCTCCTCGTCATCGAGGATAATCCAGGTGACCAGCGCCTCATCCAGATCAAGCTGGCCGAGGCGCTGGCCCCATGGCGGGCCGATTGCCGCGCGACGCTGGGCGAGGCCCTGGCCCTTGCGCCGTTCGACGATTACGCCTGCGTACTGGTGGACCTTGGCCTGCCCGACGCGTCGGGCCTGGATTCGGTGCATAAGCTGCGGGCCGCCGCCCCTTCCGCCACGCTGGTGGTGTTGACCAGTCTCGACGACGAGCGCGTCGCCCAAGACGCCATCCGGGCCGGCGCCCAGGATTATCTGGTCAAGTCGCTGCCCGGCCTGGATATGCTGGTCCGGGTCATCAACCACGCCGTCGAACGCCAGCAGTCGCAGACCGCGCTGGAAGCCTCGCGCCGTACCGGTCAGGCGCTGCTGGACGCCAGCCACGATCTGGCGCTGCTGCTGGACGAGGACGGGCGCATCGCCACCCTGAACACCCAGGCCGCCGAATACCTGGGCGAGCCTGCCGCCAGTCTGGTTGGCCAGAACCTGTTCGCCCTGTTGCCGCCCTTGCTGGCCGCCAAGCGCCGCGAGGCCCTGGACCAGGCCATGGCGTCGCGGCGGACCGTCGAATTCGAGGACAACGACGGCATCCGCTGGTTCGCCAACCGCATGCTGGCGGTGGCGGGGGCCGGACCGGCCGACCACCGTTGCGCCCTGTTCATCCGCGACATCACCTCCGAGCGGGCCGCCGCCGTCAAGCTGGCCGAGGCCAAGGAAGAGGCCGACATCGCCAACCGCGCCAAGACCGAATTCATGGCGCGGATGAGCAGGGACATCCGCACGCCCCTGAACGACGTCATCGGCTTCGCCGAGATGATCGCCACCGAGATGCTGGGCCCGATCCAGCCGGGGCGCTACCGGGACTTTGCCGAGTCCATCAACAATTCCGGCACCCAGATCCTGCGCCTGATCGACCGCATCACCGACATCTCGATGCTGGAAAGCGCCCTGATCAAGGATCAGGCGTCGTACCGCGATCTGGTGGAGCTGTCGCCCGACCTGATTTGCGTCTGCGTCGACGGGGTGATCGAGCGGATCAACGCCGCCGGCCTGGGCATGCTGCGCGCCCCGTCCGAGGCGGCCTGTCTCGGGCGGCCCCTGGTGGAGTTCATCCAGGAGGACTGCCGCAGCCTGTTCGAAGCCGGGCTGGAGGCGCTGTACGCCGAAGACCATCCGGCGCCGGTAAAGATCGTCACCTTCTCGGGCCGGGTGCGCGACCTCGAGCTTTCGGCCGTGCCGCTGCGGCGCGATGGCCATGTGGCGACGCTGGTGGTCGGCCGCGACACCACCGAGGTTACCGCCGCCATGCGGGCGGTGGCGGCCCGCGAACACCGCATCCGCGCCATCATGGACACGGTGCTGGATGGCATCATCACCATCGACGAAGACGGCACCATCCTCAACGCCAACCTCTCGGTGGAGCGGATCTTCGGCCACCCCTTGACCGAACTGGTGGGGGCCAACATCTCGATCCTGATGGCCGAGCCCGATGTCAGCCGGCACGGCGAGTATATCCGTCGCTATCTGGCCGGCGGCGGCGGGACGGTGGTCGGCGTCGGCCGCGAGGTGACCGCCCGGCGCAAAGACGGCTCGCTATTCCCGGTGCATCTGTCGGTCTCGGAATTGCGGCTCGACAAGCGCCGTCTGTTCACCGGCACCATTCGCGACCTCAGCGAAAACAAGGCGCTGGCCCAGCGTGTCGCCTATCTTGCCAACCACGACCCGCTGACCGATCTGCCCAACCGCTCGCTGCTGGGCGAACGCCTGGCCGATGCGCTTCTCGCGGCGCGCACCGGCGCGCATCACGTCGCCGTGTTGACCATCGACCTGGACGGCTTCACCACCATCAACGATTCGCTCGGCCACGAGGTGGGCAATCAGATGCTGTGCGAGACCGCCCGCCGCCTGGTGCAGGTCGTGGCCCCCCACGGGACGGCGGCGCGGCTGGGAGGCGACGAGTTCGCCCTGGTCATCCCCCACCTTACCGACCTGGCGGCCGTCACCCGGGCAGTGGATGCCGTCCACGAGGCGCTTGGCCGCACCTACCATCTGCAAGGTACCGACCTGTCGGTGCCGGCCGATATCGGCATCTCGGTCTTCCCGCGCGACGGCGGCGAGGCCCTCGACCTGTTGCGCAATGCCGAGATGGCCCTGCACGCCGTCAAGAAGCAGCCCGAACTGCGCCTGGGTTATTTCGACACCGCCATGTCCTTTGCCGCCAGCGAGCGCCTTACTCTGGAGCGGTCGCTGAAGGACGCCCTGAAGATCGGGCAGTTCGAGCTGTTCTTCCAGCCGCAGGTGCGGCTGAGCGATTACCGCCTGATCGGCGCCGAGGCGCTGATCCGCTGGCGCCATCCCGAACTGGGCATCATCTCGCCGGACAAGTTCATACCCGTGGCGGAACAGACCGGCCTGATCGTACCCATCGGCACCTGGGTGTTCCGCGCCGCCTGTGCCCAGGTGAAGCACTGGCAGGAGATCGGCCTGCCGCCGCTGCGGCTGGGGATCAACATCTCGGGCCGCCAGTTCAGCGAGCCCGACTTGGCCGGCCAGGTGGAAGCGGCCATTGCCGAGGCCGGGATCGAACCCTCGCTTCTCGACCTGGAGTTGACCGAAAGCATGTTGATGGTCGATGGCGAGGCGACGCTGAAGGTGTTGCGCGACTTGGCGCGGCTGGGGGTGCAATTGTCCATCGACGATTTCGGCACCGGCTATTCGTCGCTGGCCTATCTCAAGCGTTTCCCGGTCAATACCGTCAAGATCGACCGCGCCTTCGTGCGCGACCTGGACCACGACGAAGACGGGCGGGTGATCGCCAACGCCATTATCTCGCTGGCCCATTCCCTGTCGCTCAAGACGGTGGCGGAGGGCGTGGAAACCGAGGCCCAGGCCGCCCTGCTGGCCCGCAACGGCTGCGACGAGATCCAGGGTTACCTGATCGGCCGGCCGCTGCCGGCCGCCGAGTTCATCGCCTTCGCCACCAATTACCAGGCCTCTGGGCGCGATGGCGCCCCCTTGGCCCGCCGCAGCGCTTCGCCACAGGGAGTGGGGTCATGACGGAAACCGTCGTCATCGTCGAAGACAATCCCATGAATATGAAGTTGCTGGAGCAGGCGCTGTCCATTGCCGGCTATGCGACGGTAAAGTCGGCCGACGGCGAGGGATTGGTCGACTTGACGGCCGAGGCCCGGGCCGCCCTGATTCTGATGGATATCCAGTTGCCGAAGCAATCGGGAGTCGATCTCCTGAAGCTGCTCAAGGGCGACGCCCGCACCAAGGCCGTGCCGGTGGTGGCGGTTACGGCGTTCGCCGATCCGGATTCGGTCGCCGGCTTCCTGCGGGAAGGATTCGATCAGGTCATCACCAAGCCGATTTCCATCCGCAAACTGCTCGCCGAGGTCGCCCGCTATTGCGGGGCCGAAACCACGGTCAATTGATCGCCGCGTGCCTGAGTTGTGATCTTTTGGTGGCATCCTCGCGATATTATGATTAAGCTGCCGCGCTGAAGGGGTATTCAGCCGGAGCCGGGCCTTGTCGTTGCGGGGCATTCTTGTCGTCGTTGCGCTCGCGGTGCTGGGGGGCTGCGCCGCGCCGCCACCGCCGCCGCCGCCCGCTCCGCCGCCGACCATCACCCTGCTCAATCCCGACCAGGCCTGTCTGGCGGAACTGGACCAGGACCATGTCGCCTTCCGGCCGCTGCAATCCTTTGGAATCGGCCGCTGCCACATCGCCAACCCGGTGCGCCTGAGCGGCCGGAGCCCGGCCTGGAACCGCCCGGGGGTACTGAGCTGCGAGATGGCCCGCCGTCTGGTGGAATTCGAGGACGAGGTGGTGCAGCCACTGGCGCAGCGCTATTTCGGCCAGGGGGTGCGGCGCCTGAATCATTACGGCACCTACGATTGCCGCACCCGACGCAATGCGGCCAGCGTGGCCGCCGCCCGGATGGGCACCAGCCGTGGCGGGCGGCTGTCGGAGCATGCCATGGGCCGGGCCATCGACGTGGCCGGTTTCCAGCTGGACGACGGGACGGAAATCTCGGTCCGGCGCGACTGGTGGTCCGGCGGGTCGCGCGGCCAGTTCCTCCGCGCCCTGGCCCGGGCCTCCTGCGACCGGTTCAGCGTGGTGCTGACCCCGAATCACGATCGGTTGCACCGCGACCACATCCATCTCGACATAGGTCCCTACACCCTGTGCGGCATCTGACCTAGCCCGTCACGGCAGCCGCTTCTTTCCGTGCGTCGAATGGCGCCGCCCGGCGGCGATGGCGACAATGGCGCCATGGACCGTTGGACGCTACCCTTCGCCGTGGCTGCGGCCCTGTGGGCCCAAGGCCACCCCGAACCGGCCGGAGACCTCCCGCCCACGGCCGCCGACAATGCGTGGCTGGCGGCCCACGCCCCGGCCCCGGCCCCCAAGCCCCGCCCGGCACCGGCGGTTTCCGCTGCGGCCTTCGATTGTCTGGCGCAAAACGTCTATCACGAAGCCCGCGGCGAAAGCGCCGAGGGGCAATTGGCGGTGGCCTATGTGACGCTGAACCGGGTCGCCGAGGTCGGCTTTCCCGACAGCATCTGCGGCGTGGTGCACCAGCAGACGGGCGCGTTGGGGGCCTGCCAGTTCGGGTGGGTCTGCGCCGGCCGGCGCCGGCCCTTGGAGACCGCAGGATGGAAGGCGGCCCAGGCGGCGGCGCGGCGGGCCCTTTCCGGCGCCGGCGACCCCACCCACGGTGCCCTCTATTTCCTGCCGACCCGGGAGCGGCCGGGCTGGGCCGCCCGTGCCGTCGGCCGGGTGGTGATCGGCCATCACGCCTTCTTCCGGCTGGGCCGCCCGGCGACCGAGGAGGATTAGGGCTACTCGCCCCCAGGCTTG
This sequence comes from Pseudomonadota bacterium, assembly GCA_021818185.1. Classification (GTDB taxonomy): domain Bacteria; phylum Pseudomonadota; class Alphaproteobacteria; order Rhodospirillales; family Magnetospirillaceae; genus JAKAFA01. The sequence goes on from JAKAFA010000011.1 coordinate 15,206, forward strand.
AAGGCGCGCTGGCTTTTGACCGCGGCGCGGCGCGCCTTGCCCTCCAGGCGCCGCCGCTTCGAGGCGGCGGTGGCCCGGGTGGGGCGGCGGGTCTTGGGCCGGGCGGCGGCCTCGCGCACCAGTTCGACCAGCCGCTCCACGGCATCCTGGCGATTGCGCTCCTGGCTGCGGAAGCGTTGGGCGGTGATGACGAGGATGCCTTCCTGGGTCAGACGGCTGCCGGCCAGCCGCTCCAGGCGGGCCTTGACGTCGTCGGGCAGGTTGGGCGAGCGGCGCACGTCGAAGCGCAGCTGCACGGCGGTGGCCACCTTGTTGACGTTCTGGCCGCCGGGTCCCGAGGCGCGCACGAAGCTCTCCTCGATCTCGTCGTCGGCCAGGGCGATGGAGCGGGTTATGGCGATCATGGTCCGGTTGTAGGCGCAACCGGGGCGGCGAACAAGGTGGCGGATGGGGCGTTTTCCCGTCATGGCCACTATCGGCAGAAGCGTCCGCCTGCGGGAGGGCGGTCCTTACCCGCTGGGCGCGACCTGGGACGGTCTGGGGGTCAATTTCGCCCTGTTCTCCGCCAACGCCACGCGGGTCGAGCTCTGCTTGTTCGACGCCGGCGGCCGGCGCGAGTTGGAGCGGATCGACCTGCCGGAATATACCGACGAAATCTGGCACGGCTACCTGCCCGACGCCCGTCCCGGCACCGTCTACGGTTTTCGCGTCCACGGTCCCTACGAGCCGGCCGCCGGCCACCGCTTCAATCCCCACAAGCTGCTGCTCGATCCCTACGCCAAGGCACTGGTCGGCCGCCTGCATTGGTCGGATGCGCTGTTCGGCTACCGCGTCGGTTCGCTCCGTGCCGACCTGTCCTTCGACCGGCGCGACAGCGCCGCGGCCATGCCGAAATGCCTGGTCCACGACCCGGCCTTCACCTGGGGGCGCAGCCGGCGGCCGTTGATCCCCTGGGAACGCACCATCCTTTACGAAACCCATGTGCGCGGCTTCACCCGGCGCCACCCCACCGTTCCCCCCGGCCGGCGCGGCACCTTCGCCGGCCTGGCCCAGGCCGAAGTGGTGGCCTATCTGCGCGGGCTGGGCATCACGGCGGTCGAGTTGCTGCCCATTCACGCCTTCGTCGACGATCGTCTGCTGGTGGAGCGGGGGCTGCGGAACTACTGGGGCTACAACACCCTGGGCTTCTTCGCGCCCGAACCGCGCTACATGGCGACGCCCTATGTCAACGAAGTCAAGGAAATGGTCTCCCGCCTGCACGACGCCGGGATCGAGGTGATCCTGGACGTGGTCTACAACCACACCGCCGAGGGCAGCGAACTGGGCCCCACCTTGTCGTTCCGCGGCATCGACAACGCGTCCTATTACCGTTTGGCGCCCGGCCAGCCGCGCTATTACGTCAACGACACGGGAACCGGCAACACGCTGAACGTCAGCCATCCCCGCGTATTGCAGATGGTCACCGATTCCTTGCGCTATTGGGCCACCGAGATGCAGGTCGACGGTTTCCGCTTCGACCTGGCCACCATCCTGGGCCGCGAATCCCACGGCTTCGACCAGGGCGGCGGCTTCCTCGACGCCTGCCTCCAGGACCCGGTGCTGTCCGAGATCAAGCTGATCGCCGAACCCTGGGATCTGGGGCCGGACGGCTATCGGGCGGGGCAGTTTCCCCCCGGCTGGGCCGAGTGGAACGACCGCTGGCGCGATTGCGTGCGCGCCTACTGGCGGGGTGACGACGGAAGGCGGGCCGAGCTGGCCACCCGCCTGACCGGTTCGGCCGACCTGTTCGACAAGCGCGGCCGACGGCCCTGGGCCAGCATCAATTTCGTCACCGCCCATGACGGTTTCACCCTGGCGGACCTGACCTCCTACGACCGCAAGCACAACGAGGCCAACGGCGAGCACAACCGGGACGGCACCGACCACAATCTGAGCTGGAACCATGGGATCGAGGGCCCGGCCTTTGATCCGGAGATCCGCGACCTGCGCAGCCGCCAGCGGCGCAACCTGCTGGCCACCCTGATGTGCTCGCAAGGCACCCCCATGCTGCTGGCCGGCGACGAATTCGGTCACAGCCAGGGGGGGAACAACAACGCCTACTGCCAGGACAACGACATCACCTGGTTCGAGTGGAAGGGGATCGGGCCCGAGGGCGAGGCGCTACGGGCCTTCACCCGGCGCTGCATCGCCATTCGCCAGACCTTTCGCGTGTTGCACCGCGGGCGCTTCCTGACCGGGATTCCCGATCCCGAAAGCGGCGTGCGCGACGTGACCTGGCTGACTCCCGCCGGCGCCGAGATGACCGAGGAGGATTGGGCGGATGCCGGTGCCAGATGCCTGGGGCTGGTGCTGGACGGCCGTGCCCGCGCCACGGCGATCCGCCGGCCGGGCAGCGACGTGTCGCTGTTGCTGGTCTTGAATGCCGATTACCGGATGGTCGAGTTTCTGTTGCCGGCTGTGCCCGGCGGCGATCGCTGGCGCCGCCTGATCGCCACCGACCAGCCCGAGGGCGGCGAGCCGGTCTATCCCGCCGGCCACCGCTATCCGGTTGCCGGCCGCTCGCTGCTGCTGTTCCGCCGGCTGCGGGGAGGCGTCGGGGAGGGGAAAGCCTAGCCCAGCCCGGCCAGCAACTCGCCTACCGTCCGGGTTATGCGCGCCAGGTCGTGGTCGCGCGACAGCCGGTGGTCGCCGTCCTTGACCAGCAGGACCTCGACGTCGTCGGTGGCCAGGCAATCGGCCAGCCGCAGGGCGGTCTGCCAGGGGACGTCCCGATCGCGCTGGCCGTGCAGCAGCCGCACCGGGCAGGCCAGGTTGACCGGGCCGCGCAGCAGCAGGCGGTTGCGGCCGTCCTCGATCAGCCGGCGGCTGACCACGGTCGGCCGCGCCGGCTCGTAGGGATTGGGCAAGTGCAATTCGCCCCGCGCCAGCAGGTTGTGGCGCTGGGCCTCGCTCATCTGCGCCCACATCAGGTCTTCGGTGAAATCGGGGGCGGCGGCGATTCCCACCAGCCCGGCGACCCGGTCGGGGCGCTCCAGCGCCGCCAGCAGGGCGGCCCAGCCGCCCATGGACGAGCCCACCAGGACCTGCGGCCCCTCGGTCAGGGAATCGAGCACCGCCACGGCGTCGGCAGCCCATCGGCCGAGGGTGCCGCGGGCGAACTCGCCCGACGAGCGGCCGTGACCGAAGGCGTCGAACCTAACAAAGGCGTAACCGGCGGCCTGGCAATATGCCTCCAGCGCCGTCGCCTTGCCGCCCGTCATGTCCGATTGCAGGCCGTGGAGGAAGACCACGCCCGGCGTCCGGCCGGCGGTTCGATGGTAAGCGATGGACGCGCCGTCGGCCCGTGCTAATATCCCGGCCCCGGCGGGAAGGCCGTCCCCGTTTTGCCTGTCCTCCATCGAGCAGCCATCCTTTCATGAAGCACGATACCGCCAACACCCTGGCCGCCGATCCGGCCGCCGATACCATCGATGCCCCCGCCAGCCGCCGCCGTCAACCGGTCGTGCTTCAGGTCCTGCCCTCGCTGGTCACCGGCGGCGTCGAACGCGGCACCGTCGAGGTCGCCCAGGCCCTGGCCGAGGCGGGCTGGGTCCCGCTGGTCGCCTCGGCCGGCGGGCCGATGGTGCGGGAAATCCAGCGGGTGGGCGGCCAGCACGTCACCCTGCCGCTGGACAGCAAGAATCCGCTGATCATGCGGGCCAACGTGTCGCGGCTGGAAGCGCTGGTCCGCGAGCGCGGCGTCGATATCCTGCATGCCCGCTCGCGCGCCCCGGCGTGGAGCGCCTATGGCGCCGCCCAGCGGACCGGCGTGCATTTCGTCACCACCTTCCACGGGACCTACAATCGCGGCGGCTTCGGCCTGAAGGCGATGTACAATTCGGTGATGACCAGGGGCGAGCGGGTGATCGCCATCTCCCATTTCATCGCCGAGCATGCCGAGCGGCTGTACGGCACCGATCCCAACCGCATCCGGGTGGTGCATCGCGGCGTCGACCTCAGCCGGTTCGATCCGCACCGCGTCAGCCCTGAACGGATCATCGCCCTGGCGCAGAGGTGGCGGCTGCCCGACGGTTTCCGGGTGGTGATGCTGCCCGGCCGCCTGACCCGCTGGAAGGGCCAGGCGGTGCTGATCGAGGCGCTGGCGCTGCTCGGCCGCCACGACGTGCGCTGCCTGCTGGTCGGTTCGGACCAGGGGCGCGCCGGCTACCGCTCGGAGCTGATGGACCTGATCCAGCGCCGCGGCCTGACCGACGTGGTGCATATCGTCGACGAATGCGGCGACATGCCGGCCGCCTACATGCTGACCGACGTGGTGGTGTCGGCCTCCACCGATCCCGAGGCCTTCGGCCGGGTGGTGGTCGAGGCCCAGGCCATGGGCCGGCCGGTGATCGCCTCGGACCACGGTGCCCCGCGCGAGACCATTCTGCCCGGCCGCACCGGCTGGCTGGCGACGCCCGGCAATCCGCAATCCCTGGCCGACGCCCTGGCCCGGTTCCTGGCGCTGGAAGCGCCCGAGCGGGCGGCCATGGCCGAGCTGGCGCAGCAATTCGTGCGCGACAATTTCTCGCGCCAGCGGATGTGCGACGCCACTCTCGACGTCTACCGCGAGGTGCTGGGCCACCAGGCGCCGGCCGTCTCCGGCGCGGAATCGGCGTGAGCCGGCCGGTCCTGGTCATCCGGCTCGGGGCCCTGGGCGACTTCATCCAGTCGACGGGCCCCTTCGCCGCCATCCGCGCCCACCATGCCGGCAGCCTCATCACCCTGCTGACCACCCGGCCCTACGCCGCCTTTGCCGCCGCCAGCCCATGGTTCGACCGGGTGTGGGTCGACACGCGGCCGAAATGGTGGCAGCCCGGCGGCTGGCTGACCTTGCGCGCCCGGCTGCGGGGCGGCGGGTTCGGCCGGGTCTACGATCTCCAGACCTCGGATCGCAGCTCGTCCTATTTCCGCCTGATGGGGGGCGGCGTCGAATGGAGCGGGATCGCGCGGGGCTGTTCCCATCCCCATGCCAATCCTGGCCGCGACCGCCTGCACACCCTGGACCGGCAGGCCGAGCAACTGGCCATGGCCGGAATCGCCCCGGTGCCGCCGCCCGACCTGTCCTGGGTCACGGCCGACATCACACGGTTCGGCCTGCCCCACCCCTTTGCCCTGATCTGCCCCGGCGGTGCCGTCCACCGCCCCGCCAAGCGCTGGCCGGCCGAGCACTTCGCCGCCCTTTCCGCCCGGCTGGCCGAGCGCGGGGTGACGCCGGTCCTGTTGGGCACCGCAGCCGAAGAGGCGGAACTGGCCGCCATCGCCGCCTCCTGTCCCGCCGCCCGCAACTTGGCCGGCCGCACCGACCTGATGGACCTGGCCGTTCTGGGGCGGGATGCGCTGGCCGCCCTGGGCAACGATACCGGCCCCATGCATGTGCTGGCCGCCACCGGCTGCCCATCGGTGGTCTTGTTCTCGGGCGCCAGCGATCCCACCTTGTGCGCGCCGCGCGGACGGGTCACCGTGCTGCGCCGGGCCGATCTGGCAGGGTTGGAACCCGCCGAGGTTGAAGCGGCGCTGGCCGCGATGACTTGACTTGCCGGCCGGACGCCTTACAGTCCGACGGTTTCCGCCTACGATTCCACCAGCAGCGAGAGTGGTCCCATGGTCGCCATCACCCTTCCCGACGGCAAGGTTCGCCAGTACCCCGGTCCGGTGACGGGCGAGGTGGTGGCGCGGGACATCGGGCCCGGCCTGGCCAAGGCGGCGCTGGCCATCCGTGTCGACGGCGTCATGCGCGACCTGAAGGCCACCCTGGACCGCGACTGCCATCTGGCCATCGTCACGGCCAAGGATGCCGACGCCCTCGACCTTTTGCGCCACGATGCCGCCCATGTGATGGCCGAGGCGGTCAAGGAACTGTACCCCGAGACCCAGGTGACCATCGGCCCGTCCATCGAAAACGGCTTCTACTACGACTTCGCGCGGCCGACTCCCTTCACCCCCGAGGATCTGGAGCGCATCGAGGCGCGCATGCACGAGATCGTGGCGCGCGACGAGGCCATTACCTGCGAGGTCTGGGATCGCGACGACGCCATCCATTTCTTCGAGGCGGCCGGCGAGGCCTACAAGGCCGAGATCATCTCGTCCATTCCCGGCGACCAGTCGATCACCCTCTATCGCCAGGGCGATTTCATCGACCTGTGCCGCGGCCCGCACCTGCCCTCGACCGCCCGCCTGGGCAAGGCGTTCAAGCTGATGAAGCTGGCCGGCGCCTATTGGCGCGGCGACGCCCGCAACGAGATGCTCCAGCGCATCTACGGCACCGCCTGGTTCGACAAGAAGGACCTCGACGCCTACCTGACCATGCTGGAGGAGGCGGAGAAGCGCGACCACCGGCGCCTCGGCCGCGAGATGTCGCTGTTCCATCTACAGGAAGAGGCGGTGGGCAGCGTGTTCTGGCATCCCAAGGGCTGGGTGCTGTACCGCACCATCGAGGCCTATATGCGCCGCCGCCTCGAAGCCAACAATTACGTCGAGGTGAAGACCCCGCAGTTGGTGGATTTCTCCCTGTGGGAGGCCTCGGGCCACGCCGACAAGTTCGTCGAGAACATGTTCACGGTCAAAACCCAGGACGACCGCCATCTGGCCGTCAAGCCGATGAACTGCCCCTGCCATGTGCAGATCTATCGCCAGGGTATCAAAAGCTACCGCGACCTGCCGCTGCGCATGGCCGAATTCGGTTCGTGCCACCGCTACGAGCCGTCGGGGGCGCTGCACGGCATCATGCGGGTGCGCGCCTTCACCCAGGACGACGCCCATATCTTCTGCACCGAGGAGCAGATCACCTCGGAAACCATCGCCTTCTGCGAGTTGCTGAAGCAGGTCTATGCCGATTTCGGTTTCACCGACGTGCGGGTGAAATTCTCCGACCGTCCGGCCAAGCGGGCCGGCACCGATGCCGATTGGGACCGCTCCGAGGCGGCGCTGAAGAGCGCCGCCTCGGCGGCCGGGCTGGAGACCACCCTCAACCCGGGCGAGGGGGCGTTCTACGGGCCCAAGCTGGAATTCGTGCTGCGCGACGCCATCGGCCGCGACTGGCAATGCGGCACCTTGCAGGTCGATACCGTCCTGCCCCAGCGCCTGGACGCCGCCTATGTCGCCGAGGACGGCAGCAAGAAGCGGCCGGTGATGCTGCACCGCGCCATCCTGGGCTCGTTCGAGCGTTTCCTCGGCATCCTGATCGAACATCATGCCGGCCGTTTCCCCGACTGGCTGGCCCCGGTCCAGGTGGTGGTGGCGACCATCGTCTCCGAAGCCGATCCCTACGCCCGCGAGGTGGCGGCTTCCCTCAAGGCCGCCGGCCTCAGGGTCGAGACCGACCTGCGCAACGAAAAGATCACCTACAAGGTGCGCGAGCATTCCCTGGCCAAGGTGCCCACCATGCTGGTGGTCGGCCGGCGGGAAGCGGAGCAGCGCACAGTCGCCATCCGCCGTCTGGGGGGCGCCGAGCAAGAAATTGTTGCGCTGGATAAGGCAGTCGCTACACTTGTGGCCGCGTCGGCTCCGCCGGCGTGATTCCCGTTTCAACCGACCCAGCCGTGCGGGGGAGCGCGGGCTGAGTTTCTGCGCACTCTGTTCAAGGGAGAGGGTTACATAGCTAGGCCGCCGCTTCAGACGCCGCCCAAGTCGGATGGGCCCCGCGTCAACCGAGAGATCGACTCCCGCAACATCCGCCTAGTGGGCGCCGATGGGGAGATGATCGGTGTCGTCAGCTTGCGTGAAGGCTTGATCATGGCCGAGGAGGCTGGGCTTGACCTCGTCGAGGTGTCGCCCAACGCCGACCCGCCCGTGTGCAAGATCCTTGACTTCGGCAAGTTCAAATACGAGTCGCAGAAAAAGAAGGCCGAAGCTCGAAAGAAGCAGAAGGTCATCGAAGTCAAGGAAGTCAAGCTGCGACCCAACATCGACGACAATGACTACAACGTCAAGATGCGCAACATGCGCAAGTTCCTCGAGGAAGGCGATAAGGTCAAGGTGACCCTGCGCTTCCGCGGTCGCGAACTGGCGCACCAGGATCTGGGTGTGCGCGTGCTGGACCGCGTGCGGACCGAGCTGGAAGACCTGGGCAAGGTCGAACAGTTCCCCAAAATGGAAGGCCGCCAGATGGTCATGGTGATCGCGCCCCGCTGACCGCCGCGGGCGCGATTTTTTCTTGGCGTTATGGGTTGCGGGGCGAGCGGAGTTGCGATAGTCTCCGCGCCTCCCCGACCAGGGCATTTCGCATATTGCGGAGAGGTGCCAGAGCGGTCGAATGGGCCGGTCTCGAAAACCGGTGTGGGCGCAAGCCCACCGTGGGTTCGAATCCCACCCTCTCCGCCATCCACGCTTCCGTGGACGTTCGGGCTTGTCCCGACTACTCCTAAAAAGCCAGGAAAACCAAGCTTCTCGCAGCGGCGACCGTCTGGACACGTCCGCCGCTGATCGCCACTTACCGGCTTTCGGTGATGGGTAGCTCGATGGGCATCCGGGGGCACGAAGCCGGCTGGAGCAACGCCAAGCACGCGGACCAGTGGCGTAACACCCTGACCACCTACGCCTATCCCGTCTTTGGCGAGTTGCCGGTGGACGCCGTCGATGCCGGCCTGGTCATGCAGGTGCTGGAGCCGATCTGGGCCACCAAGACGGAGACCGCCACCCGTCTGCGTGGCCGCATTGAGAGCGTGCTTGATTGGGCCAAGGTGCGCGGCTACCGCCACGGCGAAAACCCGTCCCGGTGGAAGGGGCACCTCGACCACCTTCTGCCCGCCCGTGGCAAGGTCCAGAAGGTCGAGCACCACGCAGCCCTGCCCTACGACCAGATTGGCACCTTCATGGCCGCCCTGCGCACCCACTACCTGATCAGCGCCAGAGGCCTGGAATTCCTGGTCCTCACCGCCGCCCGCACCGGCGAGGTGACGCTGGAAACGGGATGATGGCGTGAGGCGGCCTGATGGGTGTCCGGAGCGGGGCTGCTGCCGATGTATTCCCCTCAGCCAGCCAACCTGCACTTGCATTCCCCACCAGCCATGCCTAGCTTCTGGAGGAAGCGGAGAAATTGGAGACAAAGATGGCGGCCCGAACCATCTCAGCCTATGCCGATGAAGAAACGGCTCGTATCGTGGAGCGCATTGCCCAGCTTGAAGACCGCTCCCCCGCCCAGATCGCGGCGGCAGCCCTGCGCTTCTATGTCCACCTGCCTGCCGAGGCCCATGCCGCCTTCCGGCGGATCGAGAAGGTGGGAACCATCGAGGATATGGATGCGCTGGCCCGCGAGATCACCCGCAAGACGGTGGATGCCGAGTGGGAGGTGGCCCATCGCCAATTCGTCGCCGAGATGACGGTTGAAGACGGCCCTGCCGATGAGGATTCCATCCTTGCCGAGGCGGTACGCCAGACCCGATGACGGCCCTCCGGCACCTCAATCTCTGCCTCGACCTGAATATCTGGTGCGCGGCCTACCTGGCCGACAAGAAAGGGGCACGGCAGACGGCGGCGCAGTCCCTGGTGGCTACTGTCCGCACCGGTCAGTCCACCAGCACCATGACGGTGCAGTTGGTCATCTCCTGGGGCATGCTGGGCCGGCTCCGCAAAGTGTTCGAGGTTGACTGGGGTGTCCGCCGCCAGACCGTTGACCCGGTGATCGAAGCCATCGCCAGCTATGCCCGCCTGGGACCGATGGGGATGGCTCCGTACCTCACGCTCGGTGGTGTCGGACTCATGCCGATGCGCGATGAGGAGGATGCCCATGTGGTCGAGACCGCGCTCGCCGGCCGCGCCCACCTGCTGGTGACCGCCAATTTCGACGATTTCGTCACCACCAGGAGCCGTATTCTTGAGCCTGGCAAGGTCGGCATCGTCGAGACCGCCACCGCCCGGCTGGTGGTTGCCCATCCTTACCGTGCCGCCACCTGGCTGCGTGAAGGAATGTTTCCCGATGCGGACACGGTCGCCCGGTTGCTGGCTGGGGGCTGACGCTGCCAAGCTCGGCAGGGTTCCCGGTTATGGCTCGTGTACGGTGAGCTGCAACGCGTTCCCAGGCTGGTGGCCGAACACCATGTTCATCAGGCCGAGCATCAACTCGGCGATGGCTCTCAGGTCAGCTTCGTCGGAAACCATGAACCACCTGGAGAAATTCTCTCTGCCCTCGGGCAGCCGGAAACCGCAGGCGGTGATGATACCGACCATCTCGTTGGTCACCACCATCTCTGGCCTGTAGGCCGGCGACTGGATTTCCGCCAGGAACTCGTGCCCTTCGTCGTTGGCCAAGAGCTGGATGTAGCCCCGGTCGTTCTCGATGATGATGAAGGCGCCCTCCTGCGGCCCCAGAGAGCGCCCCCGGATCGTGGCGAGGCCGGTCGCAATGCGGTTCAACTCACCGCCGGGAAACAGCCGCCCTCGCTCACGCACTTCCTCAAGGATGTCCACCGCGCCTGCGCCTCCTCGGCATCAGCCAGCCGGCCACCTCAATTTGTTGGATGGCCATATCCGGTGGCCAACCGTGCCCAGCTTGCTCCTCTTGCAGAGATGCCCCAGCGGCCCGGTACGGAAGGTCCGCTCGCCCTTGAAGAAGCACCTCCAATCCTTGATCTTCCTTGGCCTACGATCTGAGTCTGGCATTGGCATCGCCTCGATTAACCACTCCCGCCGGTTGCTATCCATATGGGGATCGGACGCGGCCCATCACACCAGCGGCAACACCTCATGCGGTGCGGGTGCAATATCGATGGGCACGTAGATGTCGCCTCCCGATACCGTCAGGATGGTTGCCGCCAGCGGGCCGTGCGGGTTCACCGTTTCTAGTTGGCCGTGGTCGGCGAAGAACAGCTGACCTTGGGATGCCGTCAGGTCGTGCGGCAGGGTCTGCTGACTGCCCAACGCCACCTTCTGGGTGGTCTGCCCATTGTCGGCATAAAGGTCACGGAAGGCGACGTTGCCCTGGGTGGCGTGGTTGAGCACGGTGAAGAACAGGTCGTTGCCCACCGCCGTCAAATCCGAGGGCGCGCTTTGCAGGTCGGGGGCGATATTGGCGGTCAGCTGCCCGGTGGCGGTGTTGAAGCGGGCCAGCTCGCTGGTGCCGTTGGCATCGGTGACGGCGAAATAAAGGTTGTTGCCGGCCTCCGCCGCCTGCACCGCGGCCAGGGGAGCGGTGAGGTTGGCCAGGGTCGCCACCGGCTGCAGCGGCCCGCCGGCATGTTCATGGTAGAGCGTCGGCGTCTGGCCGGGGCCGTTGGCCACGAAGTAAAGATCGCTGGTGCCCACCGTCAGCAGGGCATTGTCGCTGCCCGCCGCCGGGAAGGCCCCGTTGGGGCCGGGGGTGACCACCTGTTCGACCGGTGCCCCGGTGCCGGTCACCGAGAATAGCTGGCGGCCGTTGGTGCCGTCGTTGGCGATGAAGAACAGGCTATTGCCCAAGGCGGTCAGGTCGTCGGGCAGCGCTCCCACCGGTCCCGGATTGAGGCTGGTCAGCTCGGCCGGCTGGCTGCCTGCAGCCAGCGCCCACAACTGGGCGCCATGCTGGGCATCGGTGGCGGTGAAATAGAGGGTGTCACCGAGCGGCGTGAGGTTGGCGGGAATGGCGCCGGTGGGACCGGGGTTGATGTCGGTGACCATCTGCACTCCGGCGGTCGGGCTCGATTCCCACACCTGCCGACCGTCAACTCCGTCGGTGGCGGTGAAGAACACCGCATGGCCAAGCTGGGTGAAGGCGGTGGGGTCGGACGATCCGGTGGGATTGATGTCGGCCAGCATCTGGGCGTGGCTTCCGTCGAAGGTCCAGGGCTGGCGCCCGTGGATGCCATTGTCGGCCGAGAAATAGAGCAGGCTGCCGATGGCGGTGATGTCGGCCGGGAAGCTGGAGGGCGGCCCCGGATTGATGTCCACCGCCTGGCCCACCGTACGGCCGTTGGAGGACCACAACTCGCTGCCGAAGGCCTGCGAGGTGCCGTCGAAATAGACCAGCGGTTGGGTTGTCGGGGTTGGAACCGGCTGGATCGGCGGCTGCACGACGATGGTGGTCGGCCCCACCGTGATCTGCTGCAAGATGTTGATGTCCACCTGGATGATCTGCTGAATCACCTGGTTTTCGATGACGGGCGGTGGGAGCGGGGCCGGAGAGGGCGATGGCGTGGGTGTGGGAGGTATGGGCGATGGCGCCGCCATGACATTGACCGCCACGGATGCGCTGGCGCTCTGGTTGTACTGGTCAGTGGCGGTGTAGTCGAAGCTCGCCACGCCGACGAAATTCTGGTTGGGGGTAAAGCTGATATCGCCCTGGGGCGTCAGGTTGACCACCGCGTTCTCGGCTCCCGATACCGCCGAGATGTGGAGCGTGTCGTTCGCGGCAGAGGCGTGGTCGTTGGCCAGCACCTGCGATGCCGGCAGGATGATCGCGGTGTTCTCGCTGGCGTTGAAGGTGTCCTTGACCACGGTGGGCGGCGGGGGCGGGGCGACATCGACATTGACCGTTATGGGCGGACCGCCACGGGTGCCGGCGAACTGATAATCGAACCCCGCTTGGCCGACGAAGCCCTGATCCGGCGTGAAGATAACTTGTCCCGATGGCTGGTCGAAGGACACGGTGCCGTGTGATGTCGATACGATTTGCGGCAGAGGATCGACGATGATGTGGGGCACATCCAACGGAGCGGTGGCGGGCGAATAGCTTTGGGTGTCCGGCTCCAACTGGACGGCATTGAATGACAGCGGGGTCTGGAAGGCCGTGTCAAAGGTCAAAGGATTGGTGGAAACGGGCGGCACCTCGGGGACGATGTGCACGGTGATGGTGGCGGGGTTGGATGTCTCGCCGGTTGTATCGGCTACTGTGTACGTGAAGGAACCTGTGCCGGTGAAGCCTTGCGTGGGGGTGAAGGTAACCGTTCCCGCATTCAAAGCGACGCCGCCATTGGTGGGGGTCGATACCGAGGCCACGTGCAGGGGGTCAGCCCCGGTCAACGGCGTATCATTGATCACGAACTGGTCATTCGGGATGGTTGTCGTGTGGTTCGCCAGTAGGTAGATGACCCCGTTGCCGGCAGCCGGTGGCGGGAAGGAGGGCTGCTGGACCGTCACAGTGACCAAGCCGCTTGCCTGCGAGCCAAACTGGTCGGCGACCGTATAGTTGAAGGCCGCATTCCCGCTAAAGCCGCTGGCCGGGGTGAAGCTCACGTCCCCTTGTGGTGTCAGGCTTACCGTGGCGTTCGTGGCTCCCGATACCGCCGAGATGTGCAAGGTATCGTTCGGCACCGCAGCCTTGTCGTTGGCCAGTAACTGCGAAGCAGGAAGGACGGTGCTGGTGTTTTCCGTGGCTGTGGCCGTGTCGTTGACCACGGTCGGCGGCGGAGGAGGCGCCACGTTGGCTGTGACCGGTGCGCTGCCCTGAAGACCGAATTGGGCATCGCCCACCGTATAGGTGAAGCCCGCCGCCCCGGTGAAGCCGGTGTCCGGGGTGAAGCTGACATCCCCGCTTGGCGTCAGGCTGACGGTGCCGTGGCTGGGCGCCGATACCGACACCAGATGCAGGGTATCGCCGGGAGCCGGCGCCTGGTCAGCGGACAGCAGCTGGCTCGCCGAAATCGTGGCCGTCGTGTTGGCTGTTTCGGTCACGGTCACCGGATTGACCACCAACGGCCCGTGCGTGGTCGTGGCCGGTGTCGCTGGGGGCGTTGTCGGCGTAACCGGCGTCGTCGGTGTGGTCGTGCTGGCCGGTGCCGTGGCTGGCGGTGTGGTTGGGGTAGTCGTACTCGGTGCTGCGCCCCCTCCCGCCGACGTACCTGGCGTGGTCGTTGCGCTCTCCCCAACGGTGGGAGAGCCGGTGGCCGATGTGGCCGGTGATGCCGTCCCGCTGCCTGTCGCGGGGGGATCGATGCCGATGCCGGAGGAGGTGGAAAGCTTTGCCATGACGCACCACCGAAGGGTTGTTTGCCCCACCGTGAGAACGCTTCCAGTCCCGGTAGGGTGTGCGGGTGCTGAACGGCTCACCCCGTCAACGCGAAAGCTTCACTCCGATGCGCGCGAGCCCCGTGCTCCTTACCGTGCCCGTTCACGGTGCCGGTCACCGCGGCATTCTACAGTGAGGCTATCGGCCCTGCGGCATGTTCTGCCGGTTGCCGTCCCACGCCACGATCTTGATGCGGTCGACCCTGTTCGTACGGAAAATGAAAATGTCGCCCGAGAATGGATTGTCGCGCAGCGCCAGCTGAACCACCGCGGCAAGGCTGGCGGGTTGAGTAGATACCCCAACGAGTTCTTATAAGAATATTTGTGTGCAAAATCAGCATGTTCCGAGGCATTCCCGCCTAATGAGTGTCGAGGGATTTTTTGGCTACCCGTTCGGGGAGGTGCCGGTCGCCGCCCCAGATTGGCGTATTGCAAAACGCGCTACAGCGACCCATCATAGGGTCCATGTAGATGGAGGAACCCATGTCCGCCGCCGCCAAGCGCAAAGAGCATCCGCTATCGATGCGTCTGCCTGAGGACGATCTAGCCCTGATCGACCGCGCCGCCGGTCTGCGTGGCCGGTCGCGCACCGACTTTGTGCGCGAAGCGGCGGTGCGCGCCGCCGAGGAAGTGGTGCTGGAAACCGGCTTGGTGCGCATGACCGAGGACGGGTTTGCCGCGTTCATGGCAGCACTGTCGGCCCCAGCCGCGCCGGTCGCTTCGATAGTCGAAGTCCTGCGGCGTCAGCCCCCATGGGAGCAAAGGCAGGACTGACCGCCATCATGTCGCTGTCCGCACCCGAGCCGCTGTCCGCCGCGCACGACCTATCGCGGTTCACCTGCGGCAAACCGGCTCTGGACCACTGGCTGAAGCACCGCGCCCTATCAAATCAGGAAAAGGGCTTCACCGCCGTGATGGTGGTACATGAGCAGGGCCGGGTGGCGGGCTACTACGGGCTTGCGCCAACGGCAGTGGTTCCGGCGGCACTGCCCAGGTCGATCAGAGCCGGCCAACCGCCCGACCCGGTGCCATGCCTGCTCCTGGGCCAACTGGCAACGGATGTGGCATGGGTAGGCCGGGGAATCGGCACCGGCCTGTTACGCCATGCGCTGATCCGCTGTGTCGAGGCTGCCAAACTGATCGGTGGCCGCGCCCTGGTGGTCAAGGCCATCGACGCCGAGGCTGCTGACTTCTGGGACCGGCGCGGGTTCCTGCGGTCGAAAGACGATTCAATGGTGCTGTTCCGGTCC
>JAKAFA010000217.1 GCA_021818185.1 Pseudomonadota bacterium
GCGTAGTCAGGATCAGCCGTCCGCCCTGCTTCAGGCAGGCCGCCAGCCGCTCGATCGCCGCCGGCAGATCGGTGAACCATTGGGCGGCGAGGTTGGAAACCACCAGATCGAGGCTGTTCGCCGGCAGGTCGGGGCGTTCGCCGTCCATGGTGCGGAACTCGGCATCGGCGTCGGGCAGGGCGGCGCGGCAAGCGGCGACCATGGCCGGGGCCAGGTCGGTGACCGTCCAGGCGCCGCCCAGGGCGGGCAGCAGGCGGCGGGTCAGCAGGCCGGTGCCGCAGCCGAATTCCAGCACGCGGGGGGTGGGGGGCAGGCCGGCGGCCAGGACGCGGGCGGCCAGCAGGTCGGCCGAGCGGACCTGCGCCTCGGCGGCGGAATCGTAGGTGGTGGCGGCGGCGCCGAAGGCGGCGGCCACCCGTTGCTTGCGGGTCATGGCAATGCCGCCGCCATCCGCCGCAGATGGCCCGCCACCCACCCGGGATGGGTCAGGGGCAGCAGGTGGCCGCCGTCGGGCAGGATCTTCAGCGCGGCGGCCGGGAAGGCGGCCCGGCTCATGGCCGGGGTGATCAGCGGGTCCTGTCCGCCGGCCAGGGCCAGCAGCGGGCAATCCAGCGCCGCCAGTTCCGCCCGTCGGTCGCAATCGGCCAGCCAGGCGAGCGCCGCCGCCAGAGCCGGCGGCCGGATGCCGTCGGCGTCGGGCTCGGCCACGCCAAGCCGGGCCAGGAAGGTGACCACCACCTCTGCGGCGTCCTCGGCGAACTGGCTTTGCATGCGCTCCAGCCGGTGGGGCGGCACGCCGTCGGGGAAGTCGGCGGCGCGGGTGAAACGGGGAAAGGCGTTGACCGCCACCGCCCCGGCCCACGGGCGGGGCAAATGCTCCAGCGCCCAGGCGAACCCCATGGAATGGCCGACCACCAGCGGGCGGTCCACCGCCGGGATGTGGGGCGGGCCGCGGAAACCCAGGTCAAGGGTGGCGCAATCCAGGCCGTCCAGGCCGGCGACGACCTCCCGCCAGATGCCGGAATCAAAGCCCCAGCCGTGGATGAGCAGCAAGGTGGTCATCGGCATACCGCGATCACCGCCTCGGCCAGGCGTTCGATGTCGGCATCGGCATGGGCGGCGGACAGGGCGAAACGGATGCGGCTGGTTCCGGCCGGCACGGTGGGGGGGCGGATGGCGATGCCCAGCAGGCCGCGCTCCTCCAGCGCCGCCGCCGCCGCCAGAGTGCGGCCCTCGTCGCCCAGGATGACCGGCACGATCTGGGTCGCCGAGCCGCCGGTATCCAGGCCGGCCGCCGCCCAGGTGGCGCGCAGCCATGCGGCGCGCTCGGCCAGACGGGCGCGCTCGGCCACCAGGCCGGGGACCAGTTCCACCGCCGCGTCGATGGCCCCCAGCACGGCGGGGGGCGGGGCGGTGGCGTAGATCAGGCCCGAGGCGCGGTTGACCAGCCAGTCGCGCATGGCGCGCGAGCCGGCGACATAGGCGCCGAAACTGCCCATGGCCTTGGAAAAGGTGCCCATGGTCACGTCGACCGCGTGGCCCACCGTCAGGCCGAAGCCGCCCTGCCCCAGCACCCCGGTGGCGTGGGCTTCGTCGACGTAGAGCAGGGCGTCGCATCGCGCCGCCAGCCCGGCGAGGGCGGCGATGTCGGTGACGTCGCCATCCATGCTGAACACCGATTCGGTGACGATGACCGCCGGCCCGTCGCGGTGGCGGTCCAGCAGCTCGGCCAGATGGCCCAAATCGTTGTGGCGGAAGCGGTGTTGGCGCACCCCCGCCGCCTGGCAGCCCATGTGCAGGCTGGCGTGGTTCAGGCGGTCGGCGAATACCTCCGGCCGGCCGTCCCACAGGCCGCCGTCCAGCAGCGCCGGCAGCACCGAGGCGTTGCACTGCCAGCCGCTGGCGAAGACCAGTGCCGCCTCGGTCCCCTTGGCCCGCGCGATGCGCTCCTCCACCGCCTCCAGCGCCGCCAGATGCCCGGTGACCAGGCGCGAGGCGCCCGAGCCGGCGCCGAACCGCGCCGCCCAGTCGCGCGCCCGCTCGACCAGCAGCGGATGGCGCGACAGGCCGAGATAGTCGTTGGCCGAAAAGTTCACCAACTCGCGGCCGGCCACCCGCACCCGGCCGGCGGCCAGAGGTTCGACCGCGCGCAGGCGCCGCCGGCGGCCGGCGGCCGCCAGTTCCCCGAGACGCAGGTCGATCGTTTGATCAAGGTCATGCATGGGAGAGCTGTTCTAGGCCTATTTCAGGCCTGTTGCAAAGCCGGTGTGCGCAGGCCTAATCTCCGCCCTCCTGGCAGCAACAGGAATCCAGGGTGGACGTGAAGGAGGACATGCGGTGACGGTGGCGGCAAAGATCGAGACGGCGGACGTGCGGCACGACTGGCGCGAGGACGAGGTCGAGGCGCTCTTCGCCCAGCCCTTCATGGACCTGCTCCATCGCGCCCATACCGTGCACCGGGCCAATTTCGATCCCAACCGCATCCAGATCAGCCGGCTGTTGTCGATCAAGACCGGGTCCTGCCCCGAGGATTGCAAGTACTGCCCGCAATCGGCCCATTACGCCACCGGGCTCGACAAGGAGAAGCTGCTCCAGGTCGAGCAGGTGGTGGAAGCCGCCGCCAAGGCCAAGGCTGATGGCGCGTCGCGCTTCTGCATGGGCGCCGCCTGGCGCGGCCCCAACGGCGAGGATTTCGAGGTGGCGCTGGCCATGGTCGAGGGGGTCAAGGCCCTGGGCCTGGAGACCTGCGCCAGCTTCGGCCTGCTGTCGCGCGACCAGGCCCAGCGCCTGAAGCATGCCGGGCTCGACTATTACAACCACAACGTCGACACCAGCCCCGAGCATTACGAAGAGATCATCTCGACCCGCACCTACCAGGACCGGCTGGACACCCTGGAGCACGTGCGCGAGGCCGGGCTGCATGTCTGCTCGGGCGGCATCGTCGGCCTGGGGGAGGGCAATGCCGACCGCGCCAAGATGCTGGTCACCCTGGCCACCATGCCCAAGCACCCCGACAGCGTGCCGATCAACCTGCTGATTCCGGTTCCCGGCACGCCGCTGGCCGACCAGCCGCGGCCCGATCCCTTCGATTTCATCCGCACCATCGCGGTGGCGCGCATCCTGATGCCCCGCTCCTTCGTCCGCCTGTCGGCCGGCCGCCAGGGCATGAGCGACGAGATGCAGGCGCTATGCTTCTTCGCCGGGGCCAATTCGGTGTTCTGCGGCGAGAAGCTGCTGACCGCTCCCAATTCCTCGCCGGAATCCGACGCCTCGCTGTTCGGCCGCCTGGGGCTGGGGCCGCTCTGAGCCGAGGCCGGGGGATCGCGCAGGCCGCTCCCCCGGCGCCGTCGGGCTCCTCTTATCCCCCATTCCGGTGGAGGTCGCGGCCGAGATAGAGCGGCAGCGTCATCGCCGCCTTTCCGGCATGCATCACGGTAAGAGGGGGCAGCGGGTCGATGCTTCGGAACATGGAGCCGAATTCCGCCCGGATCTGCGGCAGGCTGCTGCGGGAGGCGATGATCAGCAGATTGCGGCCTTCATAGGCCCCGATATCCCGCAAGATACCGTATTCGCGGGGATCCTTGCCGAGGCACAGCACCGGAATGGTCCCCCCAAGGGCGTAATCCAGCTTCCCGGCCTCGTGCCAGCGTATGGCGGCGACGGCAGGGCTATCCGGACCGATAAGATGGCGCTGGGCCAGTTCCGTCTTCAGGGATGACCAATCCACCGCGGCCAGATCCGGGTCGGCGCCCGGCGCGAAGTGCTCGCCGAGTTCGGGAAGCCAATTCCAGCGGGCCTCCGAGGCGACCAGGGTCGCCGCGGCGATGACGACGGCGGCGTTGGCGAGGACCCAGATCCGGGTCTTGCGGTCGCCCTCGGCAAGGCGGGCGGCGACCGCGCGGCCCAGCAAGGGAAACAGCATCAGATAGCCGGGTGCCGCCCAATGGAAGAAGATGCGGCTTTGCGACCACAAGGCGATCATGGCGAAGGCCACAATCGGCAGGACGCCGAGGCAGCACAGGAGCCACTCGCCATTCCGGCCGGGGCCGCGGCGAAGCGACGAAACAAAGCTGGCCATCAGCGGCAGCCAGATTGAAGGGAGCAGGAACAACGCCTCGCCGCCCAGCACGATCAAGGGCGCCAAGGGATGCAACCGGGCTCCGGCGGCGCGTCCGCCCTGGAAAAGAAACGAGGCGAATCCGTGCCGGGCATTCCACATCACAACCGGCGAAAACAGCAACAGCGCCAGCAGTGCGGCAAGATAGGGTTCCGGCCGGCGGAGCCAACGGCGATGGACCGGCTCGCTCAGCAGGTAGAGGAAGGCACCGGCCCCAATGAGCAGCGCGATATATTTCGACAGCAACGCCAGGCCCGCCCAGAGCCCGACCGCCGCCCACCAGCGGCTTCCGTGCTGGGAATCCAGGGCATGGACGAGGCAGAGCGTGAAGCCGAGCAGGGCGCAGTCCAGCGGGCCGTCAGGCAGTACCCAGCTTGCCGTGGTAACGCCGAACACCGGCGACAAATTCAAGAGCATCGCCGCCCACAGGCCGGCCTCGGCCGAGAACAGGCGCTCGGTCAGCCGGAACATCAACCACGTCGTCGCCGCGAACAGGGCGATGAAGGGCAGGCGCACGACGATCGCCGCCTCGTCGTGAAACAATCTGGCGGCGCCCCAGCTCAGCCACCAGGAAATCGGCGGGTGATCGAAATAGCTGATCTGAGGCTGCCGGCCGATGGCGACCATGTAACTCTCATCGATCCCAAGACCCATCGCCGCCCCGAAGACCAGCCGGAGCATGGCCGAGATCAGGATCAGCCAGAGAACCGCGCCCGCCGGCGTGACCGGTTTCGGCACAAGCCGCAGAGCAGGCCGAATCGTCAGCGCCTGGGACCCGACTTCATACATCGCTTTCCCCCCATTCCTTCGCGGTCTCGCCACCTAGATGGTCTGTGACCGTGAAGAAACCCTAATTATTAACGCTATCGCACAGCTTAGCGACAAATCACCCTCCTTTCCGATGTCATCGCCGAATTTTCCCAAAATCGTGCGCCAGGGGCGGCGGGGCAGGGGGCCGCCTCTCCGGTGCCGGTATCCAATGCGTCGATGACCGTTTTCTCGGGCCCCGCCCTCTGACGACGGGGGGCTTCAGTCCACCACCGCTGGCGGGTCGGGATCGGCCGCCCAGTCGGCGGTGGGCGGCGGGACGCGGGCCAGCCAGCGCTCCAGGGTGGCGACGTGCTCGCCTTCCTCGGCGGCGAATTCCGCGGCCAGGCGCCCGACCTCCGGGTCCTCGGCGCCTTCGGCCCGGCCGGCATAGAAGGCGTGGCCGCGCCGCTCGTTGTTCAGCGCGAAGCGCAGCGCATGCCAGGGCGTCATCAGATAGTGGGTATCGGCGACGTCGCCGACCTCGGGCGGCTCGGGGGTCGACCAGCGGTATTCCCACGAGCGCAGGCGCGGCAGGTCGTGGCCTTCGGTGCGGCGGCGCACCGACTGGGCATGCAACTGCGAGAATTCCGCCATCTGGCGGAACACGGCGGCGATCTCGGGATTGTTGTGGACCGCCATGGCGTCGGCCAGCTCGGCATAGCGCTCGGCGGCTTCGGTTTCGAGGGCCAGGGCATGGGCAAGGAAGGATGCGACCGCATTCGTCATGGGACAGTCTCCGGCAACGGTGGCGGCGCGGGCCAGTATGCGCCAGCCTGGCGGCATCGGCCAGGATTTCCCGTGATCGGCCGCTTCAGACCGGGCACGAGGCCAAGTGCAGGAGGAAATCGCCGATCAGGTGGTGGGGGTCGGCGCCGAACTCGCGGCGGAACGCCGTCAGGTCATCGGCGGACATTTCGGTCAGCGGCGAGAACTGGGCCTGGAAGAACTGGCAGAATTCGTGGTTGGTGAACACCCGCGGCTCGGCCGGCTCGTGTTCGCCCGTCTTCACCACGAAGGCGTTCTGGCCCATGCTGACGGTGGTGGGGGTGTACTGCATCAGCTTGATGAACCAGTCGCGGCGCACCTCCCAGCGCTTGAACGAGGCGGCGATGCGCACCAGGGCGCGCCACAGGATGCGCTTGGCCGCCGGGTCGCCGTAGAAGGCGTCCCATTGGAATTCGTCGCCCAACTGCGTCTTCAGGCCCTCGACGAGGGTGCGGCATTCGTCGTCCCAGGTCTGGGCCTCCTCGCCCAGTACCAGGTGGTAGAAGGAAAAAACATTGGGCAGGATGGCGCGGTCGAAGGTGCCGTCCTGCAGGTGCGGGCTGAACGGGTGGACCATCAGGCGGTGGAAGGCGTCGGCGCGCTTGTGCTGCAACTCG
>JAKAFA010000218.1 GCA_021818185.1 Pseudomonadota bacterium
ACTGTGTTCACCCGTCCCGAGACGCCGCTTTCCGCCGCCCAGGCGGCGACGCTGGACTCCCTGGTGACCCGGCGCGCCGCCCGCGAGCCGGTCAGCCGCATCGTCAACCGCCGCGGCTTCTGGACGCTGGACCTTGCCCTCGGGCCCGACACCCTTGACCCCCGTCCCGACAGCGAGACGCTGGTCGAGGCCCTGCTGGCCGCCCTGCCGGGCCGGGACCGCCGGTTGCGGGTGGTGGATTTCGGCACCGGCAGCGGTTGCCTGCTGCTGGCCCTGCTGACGGAACGGCCGGCGGCCTGGGGCCTGGGAGTGGACCGCAGCCCCGGCGCGCTGGCGGTGGCCCGCGCCAATGCCGCCGCCTGCGGTCTGGCCGGGCGGACGGCCTTCGTCTGTGCCGATTGGGGGAGGGGATTGGACGGATGCTTCGATGCAATCCTCGCCAATCCGCCCTATATCCCAAGCGATGAGATCGCCGGCCTGGAGCCGGAGGTGGCCGTGTTCGATCCCCGTCTGGCCCTGGCCGGCGGGCCGGACGGGCTGGATTGCTACCGGGTCCTGGTCCCGCATGTCGCTCGTTTGCTGACATCGGGCGGGGCGGCGGCCCTTGAGGTCGGGGCGGGGCAGGCCGAAGCGGTGGGGCAAATGGCGCAGGATGCCGGGCTGACGGTCGCGGAGATCCGCCGCGACCTGGGCGGGGTGCCGCGTTGCGTCGTCGCCATCCGGCCGGCCTGAAAAAAAGTGTTGGAAAGTCACGAGTTACCGACTACGGTGACGGCATCGCGCGCCGGTGGTCGAGGACAGCGTCGAGCTTACGGCTCCGCCCCTCGCGAGCGCCGATCCGAACCCCCCAACGCCGCCCCTTCGCCGGAAGCGGTAGATGCCGGCCCGGTGCCGGCAGGGATACGGTCAGGCCCGGCCTCTTGAAGGTCGGGACAGTGGTGCCATTGACAGCAAAGAAGGCAGAGGACCCGTGAACCATCCGAAGCAACGTTCCCGCGGCCGTGGCAATCCCAATGGCGGCGGCAAGCCGCGCCCGCACCTGGGTGGCGGGGGGGGCGGCCGCAACCAAGTGTTCGATTCCAACGGCCCCGACGGCCGCATCCGCGGCAACGCCCATCAGGTGATGGAGCGCTATCTCGCCCTGGCGCGCGATGCGTCGTCCCAGGGCGACCGGGTGGCCGCCGAAAACTACTATCAACATGCCGAGCACTATTTCCGGCTGCTCAACGCCTTCAACCAGAGCACCGGTCAGAAGCGCCCGCAATCCTCGCCCACCCCGGCCGAGGACCAGATGATGGACCCGGTCGAAGGCGACGAGGACGGGGAAGAAGGGGCTGGCCCCGAAGCCGAGCCGGTCGGCGACGGCGAGCAGGTGGGGGCTTAAGCCCGGCCGCGAGTCCTGGGCGGGGCCGCGCCTTGCGCCCCGCCCGAACTCCTCCATATCTAACCCCGTCTCATCGAGGGGCTGGCCCGCGGCCGATGCGCGGAGCGGGCGGGCCTCGTCGCCGCGGAGGGGTTCATGGAATTCGAAAAGTATACCGAGCGCTCGAAGGGATTCATCCAATCGGCGCAAACGCTGGCCTTGCGCCGGGGACACCAGCGCCTGACCCCCGAACACCTGCTGAAGGTGCTGCTCGACGACAAGGAAGGCCTGGCGGCCAACCTGATCCGCGCCGCCGGTGGCGATCCGGCCAAGGCGCTGGCCGATACCGAATCCGAACTGGACAAACAGCCTAAGGTCGAAGGCCCGGGGGCCGGCGGCCTGCATCTGACGCCGGACTTGGCCCGCGTCCTCGAACAGGCCGAGCAGATGGCGGACAAGGCGGGGGATTCCTTCGTCACCGCCGAGCGCCTGTTGCTTGCCCTGGCCGTCGCCGGGAGCACCGCGGCCGGGCGCATCCTGAAAGGGGCGGGGGTGACCGCCCAGGGCCTCAACCGCGCCATCGAGGAGGTGCGCAAGGGCCGCAAGGCCAATTCGGCCAGCGCCGAGGATCAGTACGACGCCCTGAAGAAATACGCCCGCGACCTGACCCAGGCGGCGCGCGAGGGCAAGCTGGACCCGGTGGTCGGCCGCGACGAGGAAATCCGCCGCACCATTCAGGTGCTGAGCCGGCGTACCAAGAACAATCCGGTGCTGATCGGCGAGCCGGGGGTGGGCAAGACCGCCATCGTCGAAGGCCTCTCCCTGCGTATCGTCAACGGCGACGTGCCCGAGAACCTGAAGAACAAGAAGCTGATGGTTCTCGACCTCGGCGCCCTGGTGGCGGGGGCCAAGTTCCGCGGCGAATTCGAGGAGCGGCTGAAGGCGGTGCTGACCGAGATCACCGCCGCCAATGCCGGCTCGGCCGGCGATTCGATGGATCGCGGCCCGTCGGCGGCGGGAGGGGAAATCATCCTGTTCATCGACGAGATGCATACCCTGGTGGGGGCCGGCGCCGCCGAAGGGGCGATGGACGCCTCCAACCTGCTCAAGCCGGCCCTGGCCCGCGGCGAACTGCATTGCGTCGGCGCCACCACCCTCAACGAATACCGCAAGCATGTGGAAAAGGATGCCGCCCTGGCCCGGCGCTTCCAGCCGGTTTTCGTCTCCGAGCCCAGCGTCGAGGACACCGTCTCGATCCTGCGCGGCATCAAGGAAAAATACGAACTGCACCATGGGGTGCGGATCACCGACACCGCCCTGGTGGCGGCGGCCACCCTGTCCAACCGCTACATCACCGACCGCTTCCTGCCCGACAAGGCCATCGACCTGATGGACGAGGCGGCCAGCCGTCTGCGCATGGAGGTGGATTCCAAGCCCGAGGACTTGGACGAATTGGACCGGCGCATCATCCAACTCAAGATCGAACGCGAGGCGCTGAAGAAGGAGAATGATTCCGCCTCGAAGGATCGGCTGGAGCGGCTGGAAAAGGAACTGGACGAATTGGAGCGCCAATCCGCCGATCTGACCGCCCGCTGGCGGGCGGAAAAGGAGGAGCTGGCTTCGTCCACCAAGGTCAAGGAGCGGCTCGACCAGGCCCGCACCGAGATGGAGATCGCCATGCGCAACGGCGACCTGCAACGGGCCTCCGAACTGCGCTACGGCATCATCCCCGATCTGGAACGGCGCTTGGCACAGAGCGACGGCGCCACCCACCGCATGCTCAACGAGGCGGTGACCGAGGAGCATATCGCCGCCGTCGTTTCGCGCTGGACCGGCATTCCGGTCGACAAGATGCTGGCCGGCGAGCGCGAGAAGCTGCTGGGCATGGAAACGCGGCTGAAGTCGCGGGTGGTCGGCCAGGACGAGGCGCTGGTGGCGGTGGCCAACGCGGTGCGCCGGGCGCGGGCCGGACTGCAGGACCCCAACCGGCCCATCGGCTCGTTCCTGTTTCTCGGCCCCACTGGGGTGGGCAAGACCGAACTGACCAAGGCCCTGGCCGAATTCCTGTTCGACGATGAAGGCGCCATGGTGCGCATCGACATGTCGGAATTCATGGAAAAGCATTCGGTGGCCCGGCTGATCGGCGCGCCCCCCGGCTATGTCGGCTACGAGGAAGGCGGCGCCCTGACCGAGGCGGTGCGGCGCCGGCCCTATCAGGTGGTGCTGTTCGACGAGGTCGAGAAAGCCCATCCCGACGTATTCAACGTGCTGCTCCAGGTGCTCGACGACGGTCGGCTGACCGATGGGCAGGGCCGCACCGTGGATTTCCGCAACACCCTGATCATCCTCACTTCCAACCTGGGTGCCGAGATCCTGGCGGCCCAGGGCGAAGGCCACGATTCCGCCGAGGTGAGGGGCGAGGTGATGGCGGTGGTGCGGGCCGCCTTCCGGCCCGAATTCCTCAACCGCCTGGACGAAATCCTGCTGTTCCACCGTCTTGACCGTGCCCACATGACCCGGATCGTCGATATCCAGCTGGGCCGGCTGCGCCGGCTGCTGGCCGACCGCAAGATCGGCCTTGACCTGGACGAGGCCGCCCGGGACTGGCTGGGCGACAAGGGGTACGACCCGGTCTACGGCGCCCGGCCGCTCAAGCGGGTGATCCAGCGCACTCTGCAAAATCCCCTGGCCGGGCTGATTTTGGAGGGCCGGGTCAAGGATGGGGACACCGTGCTGGTCACCGTGCGGAACGGAAGCCTGTCAATCGCCGGTGAAGAGGTGGCGGCCGACGCGGCATGAGACCAAAGTGCAGGTGTGCCATGTGCGGAAGTCACGCGGATCCGTTTGCAACGCACAGGTGCCCATGATAGAAGGTGGCCAATAGGCCGGCAGCCCAATCCCCCTCCCCCCCAATGGGCTGCCGGTCGTGAACGCCCGAAGCTTCTCCCGAGGCTTCGGGCGTTATCCTATGCGGAGGGGGGGATCGGCGGCGCGATCAGTCGGTCAGGGCGCCGCCGGACTTGGCCGGGCTGGCGGCAATGCGGGTGGCCGACGGAATCCTGACCAGCAGGTCCTCCAGCCGTGCCTTGGCGCGCTTGAAGCGCTCCAACTCGCGTCCGGCCAGCTTGGTTCCGGTGGGCATCTTCACGCTCATCGGATTGACCTGGACATGGTTGACCAGGACCTCGAAATGCAGGTGGGGGCCGGTGGCCCGGCCGGTGGCCCCGACGAAGCCGATGACTTGGCCCTGGGCGACGTGCTTGCCCGGATGGATGCCGGGGGCGATGCGGCTCATATGGGCATAGGCGGTACCGTAGCCGTTGGAATGGCGCAGCCGGACGTAATTGCCATATGAGCCGTGAAATCCGGCGACCTCTACGATGCCGTCGCCGGCCGCCATGATCGGCGTGCCGGCCGGCACGCCGAAATCGACGCCCTTATGCATCTTGGTGTAGCCGAGGATCGGATGCCGGCGCATGCCGAAGCCCGAGGTGATCTTCGCTCCGTCCACCGGGGTGCGCAGCAACGCCTTCTTGACGCTTTCCCCCTTGGCATTGAAGTACTCGACCACACCCTGATTGTTTTCGAACCGGAACATGGCGATGGGCCGCCCTGCCAGGCCGACCGCGGCATAGAGCATGTCGCCGGCGCGGACCAGGTGGCCCTTGGGGTCGTAATAGCCTTCGAACATCACGTCGAAGGAATCGCCCGCCTGGATGTCGCGCTGAAAGTCGACGTCGTAACTTAGCGCGTGGATCATGGTGATGATCACCGGCGTCGGCACGCCGGCCGCGTGGGCGCTTTCGAACAGGCTGGATTTGATGGAGCCCGAGTAGTGGGCGATCTCCCGCGTCACCTGGCGCTTGGCCTCGCTGGCCGCGAAGCCGCGCTCGGCGGTGCGGCGGGCCTTGACCTCCCGCATGGGGTCGGGGTTCAGGCTGACCGCCTGGAACGGACCTCGGCCAAGGCCGTCGGGCGGCGGGGCAAAGGTGACCGTCACCTTCTGGCCGGCCTTCAGCGACCGCGGGTCATAGACGGAGAGCAGGGCGGACATCGCCTGCCCGGCATCGGCCGGCGCGACGCCGGCCCGCTCCATCACGTCGGCAACGGTGTCGCCGCTGCCGACCGCCATCACCCGTTCCACCGGCCGGGATGCCCGGTCGGACAGTTCGCTGTCCGCCTCGCCGATTTCCGGCCAGACGGGATGTTCGCTTTCAAAGTCCGCATACGCGGGGGGGATGGGATCAAGCGGAAGATCGGTATCGACGACCGAAACGAACGGGCGCGCGACCACGGCTGCCGCCAGGCCCAGCGCCAGAACCAGGGCGCCGGCTTTGATGCTGCGCCTGATTTTGTTGGAAATCACGCACCCCGACACGTGTCCAGCCATCCCCTGTCCGAACGGTCATGGCTTTATCTCAGCCCGTGCGCGCGAAGGCAAGACAAAAGCGCCATATTTTTGTATTGACTGTTGCCGAATTGCCAGGGATGCCCTGGGCAGGGCGTCCGGATCCCGAGCCATTTTCGGCTCCGGGGTCCGATCAATTGACATTCCTTTGTGCGGGAGCGGCGGACGTGGCCGCGGAGCTTGACGGCGACGGGGCGTCCTCCCAAATGCATAGGGTCGCCGGACCGGGGGCGATTCTCCCCGCGACGGAAGGCTGGGGCCGACTTCTGCCATCGGGTCGTAACAAAAGCCCTTGACGATGTGTCCGGGTTTGGTTAGAACCCCGGCCTCGCCGCGGTGCGGACCGGTTGGTCGGCACGGCAGGGGCGCCCCGGGGATCCGGCGGCGGGTTGAAAAAAAGATGTTGACGCCGAGCCGGGGCGTGAGTATAAACCGGCCTCCCGACGCGATGACGGGCGGTACGGCGGATGAAGCCGCAGTACTGAAGAAGAAGATCCTTCGGGGTTTTCTGCTCTTTGACAAGTGAAGAC
>JAKAFA010000012.1 GCA_021818185.1 Pseudomonadota bacterium
CGGCCGTCGCCGTGGTGTTGGATCGTGCCGGCCGGCTGGTGGGTGAGCCGCAACTGACGGCGCTGGGCCTCCTGGATGCCGAGCATGAGGCCGAGGAACACGCCGCGGTGGTGGCGGCGGTCGAAGAGGCGGTGGGCGAACTGCCCCTCAAGGTCCGCCAGGACGACGGGGTGGTAAAGGAAGCCGCCCGCCGGGCGGTCCGCCGCACCCTGAAGGAAATGTTGGGGCACAAGCCGGTCACCGACGTGCATCTGGTCCGGGTCTGAGATTTCGCGCCGGGGCCTAAGCCCTCCCGCCCAAGCGGATAATCCTCACGGACGGTCCACCCCCGCCGCCCGCGCCTTTGCCCTGCGGGGAAAGCGCAGGCGACAATCCGGGTTGGATTGATCGGGGACGCAGGGCATGCAGGACGGCCTTCCCAAGGTCTGTATCGGGGTCGCGGTCAGGAACGGGGAAGCCATCCTGCCGGATGTGCTGGACAGCTTGGTCCGGCAAAGCTTTCCGGGGTTCGTGGTGGTGGTGTCCGACGATGCCTCGACGGATTCGTCGTTCGAAATCGCCCGACAATTCGCCGCCCGCGACCGGCGCATCCACTGCACGCGGGTCGATCGCGGCATCGGGGCAGCGGCCAACCGCAACCGGGTGTTCGGTTTCTGCCAATCACCGTATTTCGCCTGGGTCGATCCCGGCGACCTGCCGGCGCCGGGCTGGCTGGAACGGTGTGTCGGCTTGCTGGAGGCCGATCCGGGTGTGGTGTTCGCCCATACGGCCCAACGCCAGCTGGGCGAGGACGGCCGCCCGCTTACCGCCCTGGCGGCGCGCCATCCGGCCGAGGGAACCCAAACCGCCGACCGCATCCGCGAAGTACTGCGCCACATGGCCGGCACCGCGGCCGGGCCGGGCCTGATGCGGAGCGAGGCGCTGCGCCAGACCGGCCTTATCGCCGGTTTTGCGGGCGGCGAGGCGGTGCTGCTGACCGAACTGGCGCTGCTCGGCCGTTTCCGCCAGGCCGACGAGGCGCTGTGCGGGCGGCGCGGCCTGGGCGGGCCGGTGGCGCGGCGGCTGCCGCCGCGGGTGCGGCTGGCGGCGGTGAAGGCCGTCGCCGCGTCGCCACTGGGGCCGCTGCAACGCTTGTGGTGCCTGGGCGTAGCGGCCCGCGCGATGCCGGCCGGCGGGCGCAGGACGGGGCGATGAACGTCAACGGCACCAAACGGATTGCCGCTCCCCGGGCCCGTGTCTGGGAGGCCCTGCGCGATCCGGCCGTGCTGGCCGCCTGCCTGCCGGGCTGCGAGGATCTGGTCCAGGTGGCGCCCGGCGAATATCGCGGCTGGATGGCCGGCAAGGTGGGGACCGTCGCCAGCCGCTTCGAATGCCGTGCGGCAGTGTCGGGGGAAACCTTTCCGGCCGTCTGGACGGTGACCGCCCATGCCTACAGCGCCACCGCCGGCTGGATCGACGGGGCCGCGACGGTAACCCTGGCCGAAGAGGGGGAAGGAACCATCCTGGGCTACCGTGCCCGCGTCGAGGCCGGCGGCCGACTGACGACGCTGGGCGAGGGGCTGCTGCACGCCGCCGCAATCCGCCTGGCCCAGCATTTCCTCGACGCCCTGACCGGCCGCCTGGATGTGCGCCCGCCGGCGGCCGCCCGGCGCGACATGCCACCGCCGGCCGCCGGGCCGCGGGTACCGCCGCCGGCGGTGGGGCCGCCGATGGTGCCGGAGCCGGCCGAGACTCCAGCCGAGGCGCGGCGCAAGACCGCGGTGCTGGTGGTCGGCACCGTCATCTGGCTGATGGTCCTGTTGCTGGTATTCGCCGTCGGTGGTGGGCACTGACGATCCGGCAATTCCTGCCGCCAGTTTGGCCCAGCCGGCAAAACTTGCCGGGGGAATGGGGGCGGCCGCCGCGGAACTCCGGCGCCGCCTCTGGCACGGCATCTGCATCTCCGATTGGCGGATCCGTGTGCCTGGCCAATGGAGGCGAGGATGCTGTGGGGCACGATAAACAACGCCGCGTCGGCGATGAACGCGATGAGCTCGGACCTGGGCGCCATCAGCCAGAACATCGCCAACGTCAATACCACCGGTTACAAAGGTGTCGATACGCTGTTCCAGACCCAGTTGTCGGAACACCTTACCGATCCGACCGCGGTGGGCAACATCCTCAACCCGACCATGAACGTGGGCGCGGGCACCGACATTTTCGGCGTGTCGGCCTATACCCGCAACCTGATCAGCAACCAAGGGCAGATCACCACTACCGGCCAGACCAACGATTTGGCGATCAACGGTGACGGCTTCTTCGTCGTCTCGCCCGGCTCGTCCAACGGTGCGCCGATCTCGGCCAGCCTGCAAAATCCCCAGGCCGCCTATTACACCCGCGCCGGGTCCTTCACCCAGACCGCCGGTCCCAACGGCCAGGCCTATTACGTCAATGATTCCGGCGATTACCTGATGGGCTGGATGGCCGATCCCACCACCGGGGCCATCAACCAGAACGTCCTGACCCCGGTCTATACGCTGCCGACCACCACCATGCCGGCGGTGGCGACCACCGCGGCGTCGCTCAATGCCAACATCCCCTCGGACGCCACCCAGACCGCCAGCCCGCAGGGCAGCTCCATCCAGGTTCCCGACGACCTGGGCCACAACCAGACCCTGTCGCTGTCATGGTCGCGGGTGAACGCCGATACCTGGACGGTGTCGGCGACCGGGGTCACGGGTGGAACCGTAGGCAGTACCGCGGCCGGCGCCACCGACACCTACACGGTGACCACCGACAGTTCCGGCAACGTGATCTCGATGACCGACGGGACCAATACCTACACGCCGCCCACCCAGGTTCCGTTCGCCCTGACCTGGGCCGACGGTACCGCCAGTTCGGCCTCGGTCAACCTGTCGCCGCTCGCCCCCACCGTCAACACGCTGAACACCGACCTGCCGATCTACGACGCCCAGTCCAACAGCCACTCCCTGGCGCTGGACTTCGAGAAGGCCGGGCCGGACAGCTGGTACCTGCATTTCGACAGCCCCGAACTGCATGCCGCCCAGAGCAGTACCGCCGCCATCACCGATCCCGCCGGCGCCGCCGTGAACATGAACCTGACCTGGACGCCGACCGGCAACAACACCTATACGGTCAGTCCCAGCAGCGTCTCCGGCGGCGACAGCGCCACCGGTTCGGTGTCGGTGCAGGTGATCCCCGGGACGGGCATCACCGCCATCAACGGCACGCCGGTGTCGGGGGCCGCCAACGCCACCTTCAACGTCACCACCGGCACGGGGACCACCGCACCGGTCACGGTCAACCTGGCGACCGCCGTGCCAACGTTTCCGAGCATCAGCACGGCGCCGGTGCAGCTTACATTCAACGGCAACGGCCAGCTGGTCAGCCCGCAAAGCGTCAACGTTTCGGCCACTTGGTCGGACGGCCAGACCACCAACACCACCATCGACATCAGCAAGCTGACCCAGTTCACTTCGGGGAGCAGCAATCCCCAGGTGGTGGTCAATTCCTCCAGCCAGAACGGCTATCTGTCCGGCACGCTGAAAAGCACCGCCTTTCAGGCGGACGGCACTTTGCTCGGGACCTTCTCCAACGACCAGACGCGGGTGCTGTTCCAGGTGCCGCTGGCCACCTTTGTCGCCCCCAACAACCTGACGCCGATCAGCGGCACCATGTTCCAGGTCTCCGCCTCCTCGGGGGCGCCGACGGTGCAGGCGGTCACCAATATCGATGGCGGCAGCGCCGGCAACAGCCCGACCCAGTTGGTGGCGGGCTCGGTCGAGGCGTCCAACGTCAGCCTGCAAACCCAGATGACTGACATGATCCTGGCGCAGAAGGCCTATTCCACCAATTCGCAGGTGCTCCAGGTGGCCGACCAGATGGAAACCGTGGCCGCGTCCCTCCAGACTTAGGCCTCCGCCTCGTACCAGTCGCGCGGCATGCCGGCCTCGGCGCGGGCGGCGTGGTTGAAGGGGGGCTTGGGCCGGCCGCGGAAACGCTCGGCCAGCAGGCGATGATAGGTGGCGGCCGGATCGAGGCCGCGCTTGGCCGCCAGATGGCGGAACCAGCGCACACCGGCGGCGACGTGGCGGATCTCGTCGCGGTAGATGAGTTCCAGGGCCGGCGGGGTGGTGTGGTCGCCGTTGCGCTCCAGCTTGGCGATGGTGGCGGGTGTGGTATCGCAGCCCCGCGCCTCCAAGGTCAGCGGCACCACCGCCAGACGGGCCATCAGGTCGTCGGCGGTATTCTCCGCCGCCTGCCACAGCCCGTCATGGGCCGGCAAATCGCCATAGGCCAAGCCCAGGCCGGCCAGCAATCCGGCCAGCAGGTCGAAATGTTCGGCCTCGTCGAGGGCCACCTGGACCCAATCGTCCAGGAAGGCGCGCGGCATCGCCTCGGCCGGAAAGCGGCAGACGATGTCCCAGGCCAGATCCACGGCGTTCAGCTCGATATGGGCCAGGGCGTGCAGCAAGGCGCCCCGTCCAGCCGGACCGCCGGTGGAGCGCTTGGGCATGCGGTTGGGCGGCAGCAACGCGGGGTGCGGCGGCCGGGCCGGGCGGGGCGGCGGCGGCGGGCCGCCTTCCGCCGCCAGAAGCCCGGCCGCCCAATCGGCGGCGAAGGCGCGGGTCAGGCGGCATTTCGCCGCCGGATCGGCGCTGGACAGGACGGTGACCGCCGCTTCCGCCAGGGAAATCACAATTCGGCCAGCGCCAGCAGGACGGCCTCGCTGTGGCCGGTCACCTTCACCTTGGGCCACACCTTGCGCACGATGCCGGCCTCGTCGATCAGCACGGTAGTGCGCTCGATGCCCATATAGGTGCGGCCATACATGGATTTCTGTTTCCACACATCATAGGCATTGCACACCGCCCCGTCCTCGTCCGAGGCCAGCGGGAAGGGCAGGGTGTGCTTGGCGCGGAACTTGGCGTGGCTGGCCGGGGAATCGCGCGACACCCCAAGGATTTCGGCATTATGGATGCCGAAGCGATGGAAATCGGTGGCAAAGGCCTTGGCCTCGCTGGTGCAGCCCGAGGTGTCGTCCTTGGGATAGAAATACAGGACCAGCCGCTTGCCGCGGTAGCTGCCGAGCGACACTTCGCCCTCGTCGGTGGGCATGGTGAAGTCGGGCGCCGCCTGGCCGATGGTCAAGGTCATGAATTATCCCCTTCGCAAGTGATGGTCCCGTCCGGTGGTTTGCGGGATGCCCGCCCCGTCCGCAAGTGAAGAGCTTATGTATTCAACCGTGCAGCTGCCGGGCGGGCTGGGCAACCAGCCGCTGGTATACCGCATGGGCGGCGGCAGCGCAGTCATCGATGCGGTCCACCAGGGTCTTGAAATCGGTCAGCCCGGCCGTTCCCGCCAGCAGGTCGGTCAGGCCGCGGGGCGCATTGCGTTCGTCCAGTTCACCGGCGATGGTCTGGCGCAGCACCATCTGGATGGAAGACCACAGCCGCCAGGCCTCGACCAGGACATCGTGGTCGGGCCGCGACAGCAGGCCGGCGCGGGATGCCGCCTCCAGCGCGTCGCCGGTGTTGGCGGCCAGGATGCCGGGATGGGCATGGGCATGGGCCAGTTGCAGGTATTGAGCGACGAATTCGATGTCCACCAGGCCGCCGGGCATGTGCTTGACCTGCCAGCGGTTTGCGGCCCGGTGCTCGCGGGCCATGCGCGCCCGCATGTCGGCCACGTCGGTCAGCAGCTTGCCGGGGTCGCGCCTGAGGGTCAGGACGTCGCGGATCAGCCCCGCCACCCGGGCGCACAGGCCGGGATCGCCCGCCACCGGCCGGGCGCGGGTCAGCGCCATGTGCTCCCAGGTCCAGGCCGCCTCGTGCTGGTAGCGGCCGAAGGCCGCCAAGCTGGAGGCGATGGGGCCGGAATTGCCCGAGGGCCGCAGCCGCATGTCGACCGGATAGAGCACCCCCTCGCCGGTGGGCGCCGTCAGCGCCGCCACCAGCCGCTGGGTCAGGCGGGCATACCAGGCGGCTACCGCCAGCGGACGGGGGCCGGCGGATTCCTCGACGGTGTCGGGCGCCTCGTAGACCAGGATCAGGTCCAGGTCCGAGGTGGCGGTCATCTCGCGCCCGCCCATCTTGCCCATGGCCAGCAGGCACCAGCCGCCGCCGGGGATAGGGCCGTGAACGCGGGCCAGGTCGGCTTCGACCCAGCGGGCGGTGGCGCCCAGTGCCGCTTCGGCGATGGCGGTGAAGGCGCCGGCCGCCTCCTCGGGCGTCATCATGCCGCGCAGGGTCTGCACCCCCACCTGGAATTT
The DNA here is from genome assembly GCA_021818185.1 of Pseudomonadota bacterium. Lineage (GTDB taxonomy): Bacteria > Pseudomonadota > Alphaproteobacteria > Rhodospirillales > Magnetospirillaceae > JAKAFA01. The sequence continues at coordinate 6,272 of JAKAFA010000012.1, forward strand.
GCGGTCGTTGGCCCACCGCCGCGCGGCGTCCAGCCGGTCCTGCTGGTCGGTGCCGGCTTCGGCCAGGGACTCGTCCAATTCGGCGGCCAGGACGTCGGCGGGCGGCAATGGCGCGAAGAAATTGGCCTGGACCACCGCATCCAGCAGGGTGGGGTGGTGGGCCAGGTGCTCGGCCAGCAGAGGGGCGTTGCCCATGATCTCGGCCACCAGGTCGAGCAGGGACGGGTTCGAGGCGAACAGGGCGAACAGCGGCACGCCGGCCGGCAGGGCGCCGAGAAAGGAATCGAAGCGCAGGAAGGCCTCGTCCGGCCGGGCGGTGGTGGCCAGCGCGGCCAGCAGGGCCGGGGTCAGTTCGGTCAGCAATTCGCGGGCGCGGGTCGACCGGGTGGCGCGTACCCGCCCGTGGTGCCAGCCGCGCAGGGTCGAGCAGACCGCGTCGGCATTGGCGAAGCCCATTCCCGCCAGGGTCGCCACCGTCTCGGGGTCGTTTTCGGCGCCGGTGAAAACCAGATTGCCATGGCCGCCCAGGGCCGGCGCGGTCTCGAACAGGCGGGCGTAATGGGCCTCGACCGCCCGCATGCGGCCGGTCAGGTCGTCGGCAAAGGAGGGAAGGTCGGGATGGCCGCAGAAGGCGGCGATCTCGGCCAGTCGCTGGGGATCGGTGGGCAGGGTCTGAGTCTGGCAATCGTCGACCATTTGCAGCCGGTGCTCGACCTGGCGCAGGCAACGATAGGCCGCTTCCAGTTCGTCGGCGACCTCGGCACCCACATGGCCGGCCGCCGCCAGCGCCCGCAGGCCGGCCACCGTGCCGGCCCCCCGCATGTCGCGCTCGCGTCCGCCCCAGATCAATTGCTGGGTCTGGACAAAGAATTCGATTTCGCGGATGCCGCCGCGGCCCAGCTTGACGTTGTGTCCGGCCAGCGCGATGGACCGTCCGCCGTGATGGGCGTTGATCTGGCGCTTGATGGAATGGATGTCCTGGATGGCGGCGAAATCCAGCGACTTGCGCCAGACGAACGGCCGCAGGACGTCGAGGAACGAGGCCGCGGCTGCCGCGTCGCCGGCGACCGGCCGCGCCTTGATCATCGCCGCCCGTTCCCAGTTCTGGCCGAAGCCCTCGTAATACGCCTCGGCGGCGGCCAGCGACACCGCCGCCGGGGTCGAGCCGGGGTCGGGGCGCAGCCGCAGGTCGGTGCGGAAGACGTAGCCGTCGGCGGTGCGCTCGGCCATGAGCCGCGCCAAGTCCTTGGCCAAGCCGATCATGCATTCGGGCGCCGAGCGCCGGCCGGTGTAGCGCACCCGGTCCTGATCGTAGAAGACGATGATGTCGATGTCGCTGGAGTAATTCAGTTCACGGGCTCCCAGCTTGCCCATGCCCAGCACCACCAGCCCCGAGCCATCCTCGGGACGGGAGGGGTCGGCCAGCTCCAACTCGCCGCGGGACGCCTCGCGCCGCAGCAGGAAGGCGACGGCTCGCCGCAGCGCCGCTTCGGCAAAGGTGGACAACGCGCCGGTCACCGCCTCCAGCGGCCAGGCGCCGGCGATGTCGGCCAGGCCGACCAGCAGGGCGCAGCGGCGCTTGGCGCGGCGCAGTCCGGCCATCAGCTCGGCCTGGCCGGCATCGTCGGCCGGCAGCCCGGCCAGAACGGCGGTCAGGGCGGCATCGGGGCCGTGGGTGGTCAGGTCGCGCAGCATGTCCGGTTCCTGCATCAGACAGGCGGTGAGGAACGGGCTGTTGCCGAACACCGAGACCAGCAGGTCGGCCAGCGGCGGCGCGGCGACGGCGTCGCGCATGAAGGCGGCCAGGGCGGGGTCGGACTGCTCCGCCGCCGCTTCCAGCCAGCGGGCCTGGCCGACGGCGGCGCGCGCCGGATTGCCCGGCAGTGGCAAAGGGAGGTGGAATCTAAAGTTCACCTTGTCGTTTCCCCGATCGTATGGTCCTTTGACGATGGTAGAGGCGGGAACCGGGGTCAAGGCGGGTACGGGTGGGCAGAAGCGCGTTCAATCTGGTTCTTCACGCCCTGGGCACCCTGGTCCTCGGCCTGCTGGTGGTCGTTCCGGTGGTAGTGTGGCGCCTTTCCGCCGGGCCGATCGCACTGGACTTCCTCACACCTTCGATCGAATCGGCACTGACCGCCCAGGACGGCAGTGCCTGGGTGAAGTTGGACCGCACCGTTCTCACCCTGGACGAGTCCCGCCGCAGGCTGGAGCTGCGGGCGCTGGGGGTCAAGGTCTATGCCGGCGGTACCCATCCGGTGCTGACGGTGCCGCAACTGGCGTTGACCGTCAACGGGCGGGCCCTGCTGTCCGGCGAACTGGCCGCCAATGCGGTGCGGGCCTACGGGCTGAAACTGCGGCTGGTGCGCGAGGCGGACGGCCATTTCGCCCTCGGCCTGGGCGACCAGGGGAGCGCCAGCCAGGCGGGAGGGCTGGTCACCCGTCTGCTCGACGGGCTGATGGGCAGCCCCGATCCCGGCAAGCCGGGGCGCCGGCTGCAACGGCTGGCCATCCTGGGCGCCGATCTGGTGGTCGAGGACCGGGCGCGGGGCACCACCTGGCACGCGCCCGATGCGGATTTCCGCTTTCGGCGCACCCCCGCCGGGCTGGAGGCCACCACCCACCTGACCCTGGACATGGCCGGCGAGGCGGCCCTGGTGGCCGGCCGGCTGGTTTATACCCGCCAAGGCGACGGCCTGGCCGGCGAACTGCACCTGGAAGGCGTCCGGCCGGCGGTGCTGGCCCGCTTCGGCGTCCCGCTCGGCGGGTTGGCGGCGCTGGACCTGCCGCTGTCGGGGGTGGTGCGGGCGCGCGGCAGCTTGGCGGACGGCGTCGAATCCGTCGATTTCGACCTGTCGGGCGATGCGGGCGACGTGGTGCTGCCCGCTCCCGTCGCCATGACCCGCAGGATCCGTAGCGCCGTCCTGCGCGGCACCCTGGACCGCGGCCTGACCCACGCCCGCATCGACGAATTGTCGGTGGATCTGGGCGGCCCGACCTTGACCGTGGCGGCGGTGGCCGATGGCCTGGGCGGCGATACCACAATCAACGCCGACGTGGCCTTGCGCGAGGTGCCGGTGGACGAACTGGCCACGCTGTGGCCGGCCGGCGTGGCGCCCAACCCACGCGCCTGGACGGTGAACAATCTCAGCAGGGGCATGATTCGCGAGGCGCGGGTCACCCTGGCGGCGCGCTCGCCGACCGGGCGGGTCGAGGATCTGGAGATCGGCCGGGCGGAAGGCCGGATCGCCATGGACGGCACCACCGTCAACTATCTCCGCCCGATGCCGCCGGTACACGATGCGGCGGCGGTTGCCACCTTCGACACCAAGGCGTTCCGCGTCGATGTCAAGGCCGGCGAGGTCTATGGCCTGCGCCTGACCGGGGGGCAGATCCTGCTGTCCGGGCTGGACATGCCGGACCAGGCGGCCGATATCGACCTGACCATCGCCGGGCCGGTGGCGGATGCCTTGAAGCTGATCGACCGTCCGCCCTTGCGTTACGCCGCGGCGCTCGGCATCAAGCCCGAGGCGGTGGGAGGCCAGGCGGTCACCCGCCTGCGCCTGCAATTTCCCCTGTTGGCCGCCCTCAAGCTCAGCGAACTGGCCATCAAGGCGCATGCCGACCTGAAAGGGGCGCGGGTGCCGGGGGTGCTGCTGGGTCTCGACCTCACCCAGGGTGACCTGGCTCTCGATGTCGATGCCCACGGCATGGACGTGACCGGGCATATGCTGCTGGGCACCATTCCCGCCCGCTTGCAGTGGCGCGAGAACTTCGCGTCGCGTGGCGTGCCGTTCCGCAGCCGCTACGTCGTGCAGGCGCCGCGGGTGGACGAGGCGCAGCGGCGTTCGCTGGGGCTCGACACCGCGCCTTTCGTCGCGCCGTGGCTGGCCGGGCCGGTTGCGGCCAACGTCACCGCCGTCCTGCAACCGGGCGGCAAGGCGGATATCGATGCCCGCGTCGACCTGACCCCCGCCCGCATGGCCTTTTCCGGCCTGGGCTGGCGCAAGCTGGACGGGACGACCGGCGGGGCCGAGGTGCAGCTCCGGGTAGAACACAACAGGCTGGCGGCGGTACCGTACTTCCGGGTGGCGGCCGGCGACCTTCTGGCCCGCGGTGCCGTGGCCTTCGGGACCAACGGCAAGGTTCACCGGGTCGAGTTCCACAAGCTGTCCTACGCCCGGACCGACGTCGCGGGCAGTATCGGTTTCCGGCCGGGCGGCGGATTGGACGTGACATTGAACGGGCCGAGCTTCGACGCCCGCACGCAGGTCTCCGGCGATGACGGGAGCGATGACGGAGACGGTGGCGAACCTTTGCCCCAAAAGAAAAAGAAGAAGGAAGAGGACGGCCCGCCGCCTATGGCGGTGGAAATGACGGTGCGCAATCTGTGGCTGACCGATGGCGGCAAGCTGACCGGTGTCAGCCTCGCCATGCGCCGCGATGGCGCCGACTGGCGGAACGCCACGTTGAACGGCACGGTGGGCGAGGGGGAACGCTTCGCCGCGACCCTGCAACCGGCTGGGCCCGACCGGCGGTCGTTGCGGCTGACTTCGGGCGATGCCGGGGCGGTGCTGAAAGCCTTCGACATCTATGACGATCTGGTGGGCGGCACCCTGGAGGTGGACGCCACCATCGACGACACTCAGGACAGCCAGCCGCTGGCCGGCACCATCCATATCGCCAATTACAGCGTGGTCAACGCCCCGGCCCTGGCCCGCCTGCTGACGGTGGCGGCATTGACCGGCATCCTCGACGTGCTGCGGGGCGAAGGCGTGGCCTTTACCACCCTGACCGCCCCCTTCACCCTGACCGACGGCCTTCTCCAGATCGACAACGCCCGCGCCTACGGCCCGGCGCTGGGCCTTACCGCCCGGGGTGAATTCGACCTGGACCGCTCGCGCATGGCGTTGGAGGGCACGGTGGTTCCGGCCTATGCCCTCAACAGCGTGCTGGGTCATATCCCGGTGCTGGGCTGGCTGGTGACCGGCGGTGAGAAGGGCGGTGGGCTGGTGGCATTCAATTTCTCGATGCGTGGCCCGTTCAGCGCCCCCGACGTGGTGGTCAACCCGCTATCGGCCCTTACGCCCGGCTTTCTGCGCCATCTGTTCGACGTTTTCGACGACGGCACCGGTACCGAAGTCCGCCGCCACAAGCCGTCCGACGCGGTCCCCACACCGTCCTCCCCATCGCCTCCCCCCGCCGCCGGGCCGTGATGCGCCTTCGGGGGCGGAAGGCGCGCCTTTTCGTGAGCGGCCGCAGGGGCGGGGTTGCCCCCGCGAACGGGCGGCCTAGTTGAAGGCCGGTACCGCCAGCGACCGAGGGCCGTTCCCATGGCTGCGCCTGCCGTTCCCCGCGCGACCTACCGCCTGCAACTCCATGCCGGTTTCGGCTTCGCCGAGGCGCTGGCGGTGGTGCCCTATCTGGCCGGGCTGGGCATCAGCCACCTCTACCTGTCGCCCATCCTGAAGGCGCGAACCGGCTCGACCCACGGCTATGACATCGTCGACCACACCGCCCTCAATCCCGAGCTCGGCGACCTTGCCGGCCTGGAGGCGCTGGCCGCGGCCTGCCGGCAGTGCGACATGGCGATCATCGTCGATTTCGTGCCCAACCATATGGGCGTGGGCGGGGCGGACAATTCCTGGTGGCTGGATGTGCTGGAATGGGGCGAGGACAGCCGCTTCGCCCGCTATTTCGACATCGACTGGCTGCCGGCCCGGCGCGAGCTGAAGGGCAAGCTGCTGCTGCCGTTCCTGGGCGACCATTATGGCGCGGTGCTGGAACGCGGCGAACTGGTGCCGCGCTTCGATGCGGAAGAGGGCAGCCTGTCGGTGTGGTACTGGGAACACCGCTTCCCCATCGCGCCCGGCGATTACGCCGCCATCCTGGAACCGGCGGCGGCGGCCCTGGGGGCCGGCCCCGACGGCGACGCGCTGGACGAAGCGGTGCTCGATCTGCGCCGACTGGCCGGCGAGGGCCGCTCGGTGGAAAGCCGCCGGCGGCGCGCGGCCGAGGCCAAGGCCGCCCTCGCGGCGGCGGCCCGACGGCCGGCGGTGCGCCGGGCGGTCGAGGCCGCCCTGACCAGGCTGGCGGGCCGCGGCGGCGGGCCCGAGGCGGTGGCCCGGCTGCACCGGCTGCTGGAGCGCCAGGTTTGGCGCCTGTCCTACTGGGGGGTGGCGGCCGACGAGGTCAATTACCGCCGCTTCTTCAACATCAACGATCTGGCGGCGCTACGTATGGTGGAGGAGCCGGCGCTATTCGCCCATGCCCACCGCCTGACCCTGGAACTGGTGGGCCGCGGTCTGGTGCAGGGGGTGCGCATCGACCATGTGGACGGGCTGTTCGACCCGGCCGAATATTGCCGTCAGGTTCAGGCCGCGGCGGGCGAAGCCCTGGGGCGGAGTGGCGAGCAGCCGCTGTACCTGCTGGTGGAGAAGATTCTCGCCCCGCATGAGCCGATCCGTCGCGACTGGCCGGTGGCCGGGACCACCGGCTACGACTTCCTGGCCCAGGTGGGCGGCTTGTTCGTCGATCCCGAGGGCGAGGGGCGGATCACCGCCGCCTATCAGCGTTTCACCGGCACCCCCTCCGATTTCCCCCGCCAGGCGGCCGAGGCCAAGGCGCTGATCATGAATACCCAGATGGCGGCGGAATTGCGGGTGTTGACCGTGCGCCTGGGCCGCATCGCCGCGTCGCACTGGCGGTCGCGGGATTTCACTCTGTCGGTACTGTTCTCCGCCCTGCGCGACGTGGTGGCGTGCCTGCCGGTCTATCGCACCTACGTCACCTCGCGCCGCGTCACCGATACCGACCGGCGCTATATCGGCGAGGCGGTGGCGCGGGCCAAGCGCCAGTCGCGGGGCGAGCCGGCGGTGTTCGACTTCCTGGCCGGCGTGCTCGACACCTCGCTGGCCCGCGACGGCGGCGGCTACGGCCGGCGGGCCGTGGTGGATTTCGCCATGCGCTGGCAGCAATATACCGGGCCGGTGGCGGCCAAGGGGGTGGAGGACACCGCCTACTATCGCTACAACCGGCTGATCTGTCTCAACGAGGTGGGCGGCGACCCGCAGGAGTTCGGCACGACGCCCGCCGCCTTTCACCAGGCGGCACGGACCCGCGGGCGCACCCATCCCCGTGCCCTGCTGGCCACCGCCACCCACGACACCAAGCGGGGCGAAGACACAAGGCTGCGAATCGCCATGCTGTCCGGCCTGCCCGAGGAATGGGGGCGGCGGCTGGAGCATTGGGGCGCCCTGAACGCCCCGGCCCGCACCGCCCTGCCCGGCGGCCTCTGCCCCGACCCCGCCGATGAGGTATTCGTGTATCAGAGCCTGCTCGGGGCGTGGCCCGACGAGGGCGGACCGCCGGCCGAGGCCGAGTTCATCGAGCGGATGGCCGCCGCTACCGTCAAGGCAGCGCGCGAGGCCAAGCGCCGCACCTCGTGGGACGAACCCGACGGCGCGTACGAGGACGGCCTGGTGGTCTTCCTGCGGCGGATCACCGCACCGGGGCCGTTCCTCGACGAATTCCGCCCGTTCCAGGCGCGGTTGGCCCGGCTCGGCATGCTGGCCGGCCTGTCGCAGGCGGTCCTGAAACTGACTTGCCCCGGCGTGCCCGACTTCTATCAGGGCTGCGAACTGTGGGACCTGTCGCTGGTCGATCCCGACAATCGCCGGCCGGTGGATTTCGAGCGGCGGCGCGCCCTGCTGGGCGGCCTGGCAGGGCCGCTGCCCGCCGATCCGGCCGCGTGGCGTGACGGCGCCGTCAAGCAGGAACTGGTCCGCCGCCTGCTGGACCTTCGCCGGCGGCATCCCGCCCTGTTCGCCCAGGGCGCCTATCGCCCGCTGACCGTGCGGGGGGGCGGCAATGGTCCGCTCCTGGCCTTCGCCCGCCAGGATTCCGACAAGGCGGTGGTAGTGGCGGTGCCGGTGCTGCCGGCCCGCCTGTGGCCGCCGGAACGGCCTCTGCCGCCGATGGCCGGCGACTGGCGCGGAATGCATGTCGAGGCGCCCCGGCGCGGGACCGGTGAGCGCTGGCGCAACCTGATGACCGGGGACGATCTGGTGCCGGTGCTGCGCCGGGGCATGCCGGTGCTGGCCGGCCCCGACCTGTTCGCCCGATTCCCGCTGGCGGTGCTGGAGGAGGTTTCGCGCGCATGAAGGAGGGGGCAGCCGCATCGGCTTGACCGTGCCGGGCGGGGCGGCGGACACTTCCCGATGCCGCCGTCACGGCGGTGCCCGGCGGGAGGACGTCATGCTGACGCTACGGGACTGCCTGGATATGTGCGACCTGACCCCCGAGGTGGTCGAGGCCATCGCCGACCGGGAGCGGCTGCCGGCCATCCTGGCCGCCCAACTGGGCTGCTGCCTCAGTTGCACGCCGGACGGTTGCCGCCACATCGACCACCTGCTGAGCGCATCCATCGCCGACGCCGCCCGCCAGCGCAATTTCCGCCGGTGTGTGCGGCTGCGCCGCGCCCGCGACCAGTTCCGGGCGGCCCATTTGCCGAGGCAGGCGTAATCCCGCTGCCTGCCCTCGCCGGGCGCGCGCTCCGCAGGTCTGGCCGCGGCCTCAACGGCCGCCCTAACTCCACTGGATCTCGAACAGCGCCATCCTGTCGCGGAACCCCTTCAGGGCGTGCTCGCCGGCCGGGGCGAAGGGAATCGCGCATTTGCCGGCGGCCAGGTCCTTGACCACGCCGGTGCACAGGATCTGGTCGGTGGCGGTGGCGGCGCAGACGCGGGCGGCCAGTTGGACCGTGGTGCCGAAAAGGTCGTCCTCCTCCTGGATCGGCTCACCGGCATTCAGGCCGATGCGCAAATGCATCTCCTGGTCCGGAATCCTCGCATTGTGGGCGGAGACGCTGCGCTGGATGGTGACCGCCGCTTCGGCCGCGCCGGCGGCGGTGGGGAAGGAGGCCATGATGCCGTCGCCGGTATGCTTGATCTCTCGCCCCCCGACCTGGGTGATGGCCGAGCGCACGATGGCGTTATGGCGGCGGACGACCTCCTGGGCGGCGGCATCGCCTCTGGCCTGCGTCAGGTCGGTAGAGCCCACCATGTCGGTGAACATGACGGTGATGATGCCCGACTTCTTCTTTTCGGCCGGCCGGTTCCAGTCGGCCATTACCGCGGTCAGGCCGACATGGGCGGTGGTGTCGCCACCGGCCAGGAACTCCTCCATGGCGGTGCGGCCGGCCTGAATCACCCTTTGGTAGCGGCTTTCGCGCATGTATTCCGGTAGCCGGGCGTGGAAGCGCTGGGCGAGGTCGCCGCTGGTACCCAAGGTTTCCAGGGCGGTTCCGGTCAGTTGGCGGCGGTCGGCCTCGCCCAGCGAGCGCTGGTCGCCCAGGGCCTCGACACCGCCGGCCAGATACAGGTTCAAGGCGAATTTGTTGTAGTTGTCCAGCGCTGCGCCGGCTTGCTTCGTCGCGTCGATGGCTCCGCCCATGAAGCGCATCAGCGCCGAGCGGTTGGATTCGGCGTTGCCGGCTGGAGCCGAAGGCGGCGCGGCATCGGCCTGGCCGGGCGGCGGGGAGTCCGGCGGGGGAGCAGGCTCGGGTTCGGGCTCGGGTTCGGGTTCGGGTTCGGGTTCGGGCTCGGGGGCCGGCTTGGCCGGTTCGGCGGGCTGGGGTTCGACCGGGTGGGGGGGGGCCTCACCTTCGGCGTAACCTTGGGCCACCGCCTTGTGGGCCAGGCTGTTAAGGGATTTGCGCACCTTGCGTTGCTGCTCGCGCCGGGTCGCATCGGCGGCGGCCGCTTCCCGGGCCTTCAGCGAGATGGTGGCCTGATGGGGCAGGAAGCGTAGCGCCAACGGCACCGCCACCATCAGGAAGGTCAGCACGAAAACCGTGAACAGCAACGTCCCGTAGGTATCGGGGTTGATGTTCATCGGCATTCCCCAGTGCCACAGGATGGTGATCGCCTGGGGGGTGGCCTTGACGGCCAGCAGGGCGGCGGCCAGGCCGAGTGCGGTAATGGCCAGCAGGCGGCTGAGCACCCGGCCCATGCCGACATCGGGCTCGGAATCGCGGGGGGCGGGCTTGGGCGGGTGCTCGGCCGGCCGGCGGGCGGGCGGGCGGGCGGCGGGGCGGGATGGGGCCGGCTTGGCGGCATGCCGGGCGGGAGGCGGCGGCGTGGCCTTGGGCTTGTCCTGCGGCCCCTTGCCGGTGGCGTAGATGTCGGTTTCTTCGAAGGTGTTGGTGTCGGTGTAATAGGCCTCGCGCACCACGCGGACCTTCAGGTTGATCTGCTCCAGTTCCTTGGCCTCGGCCAAGGCGGCGTCCCGTTCCTGCCGGGGAAAACGAGCATGCAGCATCCATCCGCGCGTTTCGAGGACGTACACCTCGTAGTGGACGATCAGCATGTCAGCGCAACTTCCCCGACCGCCCGGGCAGGGCAGAACATCCCCTTCGGCCTGCTCTACCGACTCTGGGGGCGGAAGTCCATAGGAAAAGGAAACGGGGGAGGAGGAGCGCGGCGGCCGGCCGGGCCGCCGCGAACGCCGACCCTATTTCTTCAGGCCGAAATTGGCGAAGCGCTTGTTGAACTTGGCGATCTGGCCGCCGGTGTCGACCATGCGATGCACGCCGGTCCAGGCCGGATGCGACTTCGGGTCGATGTCGAGGCGCAGGGTGTCGCCGGGCTTGCCCATGGTCGACCGAGTCTTGAACTCGGTACCGTCCGTCATCACCACGTTGATCTCGTGGTACTCGGGATGAATGTCCTTCTTCATGGCCTGCTGCTCCCGGAAATCGAAGGGGCCTTCTATAGCCAAATCGACCTTCGCGCGCAAGCGGTGATGTTTATCCGGGCGACATCGCCGCGGTGGCCGGGCGGGATGGGGCCGCGGACAGGGTGGCGCGTACCGCCGTCAGCAGGTCGTCGCGGCGGAACGGTTTGGCCAGGGTGTGGTGCACCGGCACCGTATTGACGGCCTGGGCGTCGCGGGCGGTCAGCCCGCCGGCCGTCGCCAGCATCCGCGTACCGGGAAAGGTATGGTGCGGGCCGACATCGGCCAAGTCGGCGATCACCAGATCGGCCGGGCGGGCGGCATGGACGCCCGCGGCGTCGTCGCCATCGGCGGCCACCTCCACTTCATAGCCGGCACCCTCCAGGATATTGCGGAGCGCGTGCCGCGAGGGGGCTTCGGGTTCGATCACCAGGATGCGGATCATGGTCACTCCTCCCTCAGGTCCGGCCCCCCAACCGACCTCATTTTATGGCATTGCACCACAGGCCCGCGGCAGCGATCAAGGGCAAGCGGCGGGCGTAACCCATCGGCCGTAGAGGGCTTGGCCGGGGAGCGCGGGGGCAGTACCATCCGGGGAAGACAGGAGGAGCAGTATGGAATTGGATGAAAGCCGGTTCGCCGCCCTGGCCGACCGCCTGCTGGAGCGGCTGGCCGACGCCATCGACGAGCAACTGGGCGACGAGGTGGATGCCGAGGCGCAGGGGGGGATTCTGACCCTGTCGCTGCCGGGCGGCGGGCAGTACGTGATCAACAAGCACGCGCCCAACCGCGAAGTGTGGCTGTCTTCGCCGGTCAGCGGCGCCTGGCATTTCGCCTGGGACGGCGAGGCGTGGATTTCGACCCGCGCACCGCGCACCAGCCTGGTGCCGCTGCTGGAAGGCGAACTGGCGGCGCGCTGCGGACGGGCGGTGAGCCTGTAGCGGTTCGCCGCCCGCCGGTGCCTAGTTCGACATCAGCACCGGCAGCGTCATGTGCTCCAGGATGTAGCGGGTGCCCGCGCCGCGGGCGAAGGGCAGGTGCAGCCCGCCATGGGCGCCCATGACCAGCAGGTCGGCGCCCTGGTCGAAAGCGCGCGACAGCAGCAGATCCATGATGCCGATATCCTCGGCGGCCAGAATCTCGCGGCTGACGCGGACGCCGTGGGTGGTCAGGTGGTCGAGGACCGAGGCCGGCGGCCGCTTCTCGCCGCCCACCGCCCCGCTGTGGGTGCGCACGGTGACCACCTCGACGCTGCCCGCCGTCTCCAGGAAGGGCAGGGCGTCGTGCACGGCGCGGGTGGCCTCGCGCCCGCCGTTCCAGGCGACCATGACCGCGTCGCCGATCACCGGGTATTCGCCCACCGCCGGAATCACCAGCACGGGGCGGCCCGATTCCTTGATGACGGTGTCGGCCAACTGGGCCGGGGCGTTCTTGCCGGCATGGTGCTGGCCGATGACCACCAGATCCGACAGGCGGGCGCAGATCACCGTCTCGTCCAGCACATGGTTGGGCTCGCCGTGGGCCAGCCGCCAGTACCGGCTGGGCAGTCCGCGGGTGGCGGCGGTGAAATGCTCCTCGGCCGCATGGGCGGCGGCCTCGAAGGCCTCCGAGGCGCGGTGCGCCACCAGGCTGGGGCCGTGGTTCTCGATGCGGGCGAACAGGCCGGTCAGGCGCCCGCCGAACCGGCGCACCAGGGCGGCGGCGGCGGCGACGCGGGCGTCGTCGCGCTCGCCGCCGTCCAGATGGACCAGGATGTCGCGATACCCCGTCATGCCTCAATCCCCCGTCTTGCCAACCAGGGCGCCGCCATGCCGACGATGCCGCGGCGGAAGGCCAGCACACAGATCACGAAGATGGCGCCCTGGATGATGGTGACCCACGAGCCGGCTTCGGCGAAGACGTCCTGGATGGTGACCACGACGAAGGCGCCGACCGTCGGACCGAACAAGGTTCCCACGCCGCCCAGCAGCGTCATCAGTACCACCTCGCCCGAGGCGTGCCAATGCACGTCCCCGAGGGAGGCCAATTGGAACACCAGCGCCTTCACCGACCCCGCCAATCCGGCCATGCCGGCCGACAGCACGAAGGCCACCAGCTTATAGCGCTCCACCCGGTATCCCAGACTGACGGCGCGCGGCTCGTTGTCGCGGATGGCCTTCAGCACCTGCCCGAACGGCGAATGCACCACCCGGTGCAGGAAGGCCAGGCCCAGGACGAACACCGCCAGTACAAAGTAATACATGGTGCGGGAATTGGACAGGTCGAACAGCCCGAACAGCAGGCCGCGCGGCACGCCCTGGATGCCGTCCTCGCCGTGGGTGAACGGCGCCTCGACGGCGACGAAGTACATCATTTGCGCGAGCGCCAGGGTGATCATGGCGAAGTAGATGCCCTGGCGCCGGATGGCCAGCCAGCCGAACGCCGCTCCCAGCGCCGCGGCGGCGGCGACGCCGCAGGGAATGGCCAGTTCCGGCGGCCATCCCCACTGGCGGGCGGCATTGGCGGTGACATAGGCGGCGAAACCGAAGAAGGCGGCGTGGCCGAACGACAGCAGGCCGGCGAAGCCCAGCAGCAGGTCGAAGGCGGTGGCGAACAGGCCGTAGCACAGCCCCTTCATCAGGAACACCGGATAGACGGCGAACGGCGCGGCCAGGGCGGCGGCCAGCAGGATCAGCACCAGCAGCATCTGGCGCGAGACCGGAATGCGGGCCTGGCGGTGGCGGGCGGCGGCGGGCAGGGCGGTCATGGTCAGTTGCTCCGTCCGAACAGGCCGGCCGGCTTGACCAGCAGCACGATGGCCATCACCACGAACACCACGGTGGCGGCGCCTTGCGGGAAGAATACCTTGGTTAGCCCTTCCACCAGGCCCAACAGGAAGCCCGTAACGATGGACCCCAGGATCGAACCCATGCCGCCGATCACCACCACCGCGAAAACGGTGATGATCAGGTTCGATCCCATCAGCGGGTTGACCGAATAGATCGGTGCCGCCAGCACCCCGGCCAGGGCGGCCACGGCCACCCCGAAGCCGTAGGTGGCGGTGACCAGACGGGGGACGTTGACCCCGAAGGCCTGGACCAGCGGCGGGTTCTCGGTGGCGGCGCGCAACAGCGCCCCCAGCCGGGTCTTCTCGATGGCGATCCAGGTACCCAGGCACAGGATCAGCGAGGCCATCACCACCCAGCCGCGGTAGACCGGCAGGAACATGAAGCCCAGGTTCCAGCCGCCCCGGAGCGAGGCGGGAATCTCGTAGGGCAGCCCGGAGATGCCGTAGAGCTGGCGGAACACCCCCTCGGCGATCAGCGCCAGCCCGAAGGTCAGCAGCAGGCTGTAGAGATGGTCGAGCTTGTAAAGGCGGGACAGCATGGTGCGTTCGACGGCGATGCCGATGCCGGCGACCAGCAGGGGCGCCAGCACCAGCGCCCCCCAATAGCCGATGCCGGCATGGCTGAGCAGCAGCCAGGCGGCGAAGGCCCCCATCATGTACAGCGCGCCATGCGCGAAGTTGATGATGTTGAGCAGGCCGAAGATCAGTGCCAGGCCGAGGCTGAGCACGGCGTAGAACGCGCCGTTGATCAGCCCCAGCAGCAACTGGCCGAACAGCACCTGGATGGGAATGCCGAGGACCGTCGTCATGCTGCCCCGGCCGCTTTACTTCTTCACCAGCGGGCAGGTGCTGTCCGCCAGCGGCATGAAGGCCTGGTCGCCGGGAATGGTGCGCAGGATCTTGTAATAATCCCACGGACCCTTGGACTCGGCCGGCGACTTGACCTCGGCCAGATACATGTCGTGGACCATCAGGCCGTCGGGACGGACCGTGCCGTTCTCGGCGAAGAAGTCATGCACCGGCATGGCCCGCATCTCGTCGGCGACCTTGATGCCCTCGTCGGTCTTGGCCGCCTTCACCGCCTTGAGGTAATGCAGCACCGAGGAATAGACGCCGGCCTGGACCATGGTCGGCATCCGCCCGCCCATCCGGGCGGCGAAGCGCTTGGCGAAGGCGCGGCTGGCCTCGTCGCGGTTCCAGTAATAGCTGGTGGTCAGCAACATGCCCTGCGCCGTATCCAGCCCCAGGGCGTGGACGTCGGAAATGAACACCAGCAGGCCCGCCAGCTTCTGGCCGCCCTGCGTGATGCCGAATTCCTTGGCCTGCTTGATGGCGTTGATGGTGTCGCCGCCCGCATTGGCCAAGCCGATGATCTTGGCCTTCGAGGCCTGGGCCTGCAACAGGTAGGACGAGAAGTCCGACGAGTTCTGGGGATGGGCGACCTCGCCCAGCACCTTGCCGCCGTCGGCGATGACCACCTTGGCGGTCTGCTTTTCCAGGTCGTGGCCGAAGGCGTAATCGGCGGTCAGGAAGTACCAGGTATCGCCGCCTTCCTTGACCACCGCGTTGCCGGTGCCCACCGCCAGCGCATAGACATCGTAGGCCCAGTGGAAGCCGGTGCGGGAGCATTGGGCGTTGGTCAGCGCCGTCGATCCGGCGCCGGAATTGATGTCGATCTTGCCCTTTTCCCGTGACACCTGGCGCACCGCCAGGCCGGCGCCGGAATTGACCAGGCCGACGATGGCGTCGACGCCCTCGGCGTCATACCATTTGCGGGCGATGGCCGAGGCGATGTCGGGCTTGTTCTGGTGGTCGGCGGCGACGACCTCGATGGGAATGCCGTTGACCTTGCCGCCGAAATCCTCGACCGCCATTTTCGCCGCTTCGACCGAGCCCTTGCCCGACAGGTCGGAATAGAAGCCCGACAGATCGGTCAGCACGCCGATCTTGACCTTGCCGTCGCTGTACGGCTGCGCGTAGGCGGCGCCGGCCGACAGGGCGACGGCGGCGGCGGCGATGAAAAGCCGTTTCAACATTTCCCGTGTCCTCCCGTGCGTTGTTTTTGTGCGGGGGTCAGACCCCCAGATAGGCTTTGACCTTCTCCATATTGGCCGCCAGCGCGGCATTGGGAACCATGTCCACCACCTTTCCATGCTCGACGACGTAGTGGCGGTCGGCGACGGTGGCGGCGAAATGAAAATTCTGCTCGACCAGCAGAATGGTGAAACCGCGTTCGCGCAATTGGCGGATAATGCGGCCGATATGGGCGACGATCACCGGGGCCAGACCCTCGGTCGGCTCGTCCAGCAGCAGCAGGCGGGCACCGGTGCGCAGGATGCGGGCGATGGCCAGCATCTGCTGCTCGCCGCCCGACAGCTTGGTCCCCTGGCTGCCGGCCCGTTCCTGCAAGCGGGGGAACAGGGCATGGACCTCGGCCAGGCTCAGCCCGCCGGGGCGGACCACCGGCGGCAGTTCCAGGTTTTCGCGTACCGACAGCCCGGCGAAGATGCCCCGTTCCTCGGGGCAATAGCCCAGCCCCAGGCGGGCGATGCGGTGGGGCGGCAGGTCGATGGTTTCGGTCCCTTCGACGCGGATGCTGCCCTGCCGCTTGGCCAGCAGGCCGGTGATGGCGCGCATGGTGGTGGTCTTGCCCACCCCGTTGCGGCCCAGCAGGGTCACCACCTCGCCCGGCTGGACGGCGAAGGTCATGCCGTGCAGGACGTGGGAATCGCCGTACCAGCCTTCGAGGCCGGCCACCTCCAGGATGGGCTCAGCCATGGGCGACTCCCGTGCCCATGTAGGCCTCCATCACGCGGGGATCGGCGGCGATGGCCGCATAGGGGCCCTCGGCCAGCACCCGGCCGCATTCCAGCACGGTGATGGTGTCGGACAGGTCGGCGACGACCGACAGGTTGTGCTCGACCATCAGCACCGTCCGGCCGGCGGCAACCCGGCGGATCAACTGGGCGGTGCGTTCGACATCCTCGCCGCCCATGCCGGCCATCGGCTCGTCGAGCAGCAGCATCTCGGGATCGACCGCCAGAGTGGTGGCGATTTCCAGGGCGCGTTTGCGGCCGTAGGACAGCTCGCCGGCCGGGATGTCGCGGGCGTCGGCCAGCCCCACCGCCTCCAGCAGGTCCATGGCTTGGCCGTCGAGTCGGGCGAGGCTGCGGACCGGCTTCCAGAAATGGAACGAGGTGCCGAGCTTGCGCTGCAAGGCCACCCGCACGTTCTCCAGCGCGGTCAGGTGGCCGAACACCGCCGAGATCTGGAACGACCGCACCATGCCGGCGCGGGCGACCTCGGCCGGGCGGGTGCCGGTGATGTCGTGGCCGTTGAACAGGATTCGCCCGCCCGAGGGGGCGAGGAATTTGGTGATGAGGTTGAAGCAGGTGGTCTTGCCGGCGCCGTTGGGGCCGATCAGGGCATGGATGGTGTGGCGGCGGATCTTCAGGCTGACATCCGAAACGGCGACGAAGCCCTTGAACTCTTTTGTCAGATGTCTGGTTTCGACGATGACGTCGTCCCCCATTGCTCCTCCCCAGGCGCTGACGCTTGGGCCAAATTGGCTGCGTCTTACCGAAATACAGTACGGGGGCCGGAGACCGGCGGCAAGAGCGAAGGTACGTCGTCCTCGGCCCGGCGACATCATTCCCACGGCGGCCGGCCGGATGGCGCCCGGCGGCCGGCCACCCCATCTATGGAGACGAAAGGGGAATGACATGGCCGACCGGTCCAGCTTCGTTGCGCCGCCCGCGGTCCTGCGCCCCGCCTTGCGGGCCTGGCTGCTGCTGGCGGTGGGGGCGCTGGCGGTGGCCGGGGCGCTGGCCCTGCTGTTGGCGGCGTCCCGCACGCCGGGGCTGGGCGATCGGCTGCCGTGGGGGGCGGACTTCTTCTTCAGAGGGCTGGTGACTCATGTGGTTTTCGCCTTCCAGGTCTGGTTCCTGGCCATGCTGGGCGCCGCCCTGGTTCTGGCGGCACCGGCGCCGCGGGGCGTGGCGCCGGCCGGCGTGGCGGCGGCGGGGGCGGGGCTGCTGCTGGTTCCCACCCTGGCCGGCTGGGGCGAGCCTTCCCTCAACAATTACGTCCCGGTGTTGGACCATCCGCTGTTTTTCGCCGGGCTGGCCGTTCTGGCGGCCGGAGTGGCGGGGGCCAGCCTGCGCGCGTTGGCCCGGCCGGCGCCGTGGCAGGGCGGCCCCGCCGCCTTCGGCATCGCCCTGGCCGGGCTGGGATTCCTGGCGGCGCTGGCCTGTTTCGTCCTGGCCGGATGGTTGATCCCGGCCGGCACCGATCCTGCCCTGCGGGATGAGCGGCTGTTCTGGGGCGGCGGCCACGTGCTGCAATTCGTCAACACCCTGCTGCTGCTGGCGGGCTGGCAGGTTCTGGCCGAGCGGGAATTCGGCCGCGGGCCGTTGCCGCCCGCCCTGGCCCGCGCCTGCTTCACCGCGCTGGCGGTGGCCTGTCTGGCGGCGCCGCTGCTCTATCTGCGCTTCGACGTGCTGGGCCTGGCCGGGCGCCAAGCCTTCACCCAGCTGCTGTGGTGGGCCCTGCCGCTGCCGCCGCTGGTCATGGGCGGCGGGCTGGCCTTCCGCTTGATCGGGCACCGTCGGCTGGACTGGCGTTCGCCCGCCACCCTGGCCCTGGTGTCGTCGCTGGCGGTGTTCGCGCTGGGCGGCTGCGCCGGGTTCGCGCTGGGGGTGGGCGATACCCGCACCCCGGCCCATTACCATGCCGAGATCGGCGCGGTGAATCTGGTGCTGATGGGGCTGGTCCATGGGGTGATGCTGCCGGCGCTGGGGCGGGCGCCACGGCCGGGCCGCTTGGTCCGGCTGCAATTCCACCTCTTCGGCGGCGGCCAGTTGCTGCATGCCGCCGGCTTCTATCTGGCGGGCGCCGCCGGGGCGCCGCGCAAGCTGGAGGGGCTGGCCCAGGGGCTGCACGGCGCCGCCCAACTGGGCGGCATGGCGGCGGTGGGAATCGGCGGGGCGGTGGCGGTGGCCGGTGGCGTGCTGTTCGTCGGTCAGGTGCTGGCCTGTCTGCTGCGGCGCGAGGCCTGCCATGCGCCGTGAGGATTTGCTGGGGGCCGGCCGGGGCGAGCGCATGGCGGTAGCGGCCTTCGCCGCCGCCTTTGTCGCGCTGCTGGCGCTGATGCCGGCCTGGCGCGCCGATGACCGGCCGGCGGGCGAAGCCATGACCCCTGCCGCCTTCGCCGCCTGGGAAAGCGACTTCGCGGCGCGCTACGAGACCGGCGGCGTGGCGCGTCCCCCGCCCGGCGACGTTCCGGTCCTGGCGCGGCGCTTCACCTTCGTCCCCGCCCTGGAATTGCGGGTCGGCCAAACCTACCGTCTCGCCTTTTCCTCGGCCGATGGCGTCCACAGCGCGGCCATCGCCGGCCGCGAGGTTCTGGTGGTGCCCGGCCGGGTGACGGTGATCACCCTTACGCCCACACGGCCGGGCCCGCTGGACCTGCGCTGCGGCGAGTATTGCGGCCTGGGCCACAGCCGGATGCGTGGCCGCATCACGGTCGTGCCCTGACGCCGCTCAGCGCTGCCACACCGGTTTGCCGAGATCCACCTGGTTGGGGTTGGTCAGCGCGCCGGTCGCGCCGCCCAGGGCGCCGCCCGCCAGGGCGCCGACCAGCGGGTTGGCGCCGACGATGGCGCTGGTGGCGGCACCGGCGCCGGCGCCGAGCCCGGCACCGCTCACTCCCCGTTCGGTGGGCGTGGTGCCGCACCCGGCCGAGACCACGAGCAACGCGGCGGCAGCAAAAGCCAAGAAAGCACGGGGAATCAAGAAGACATGGGGCATGAAGAAATCCTCCCGGATCTTTTCATGCCGCCAACGCCGTCGCCGCGGCCGGTGTTCCCGTCGAATTCAGTGGCCCAGTCCGGCCATGGCCGCCTGGAACCCCAGATTGGCGACGCCCATCCGCGACGTATACAATTGGTTGGCCGACAGGAACTTCGGCAGGGTGACCGTGATGTCGGTCGAGTGGGAAACCGACATGTTATTGGCGGCGTTGCTGATCAGGGTCTGGATCTGGTTGCGGGTCACCTGCTGGATCAGATTAGTGCTGCCGCCCAGGGCGAGGGAAATGCCGTTGCCGGCCATTGCCTGGGGCAGGCCCAGGGTGGTGGTGGTTGCGCTGCCGATGCCGCCGGCGTTGTTGATGGCCAGCGTGGTTTGCAGGCCGACCGGGGTCTGGGTGGCGCCCTGCACGGTGGTGGTGACGGTGATGGCGAAATCCACCGGGATGCCGCCGATCATCATGCCGCCGCGCAAGGTGCCGAGGTCGGCATGGTCCATCGGCCTCATCCCGCCGAAGGGATCCTCGGCCACCCGGGCGGCGGCCGGTCGGGCCAGGAACAGGAGCGCCGACGCGACGGCGAGGGCAGGCACGGCTCGAAGGGTCGTCCCATCGCTGGTCATCTGCTGGTCTCCCAATCTCCGTTGGCGGCGATCAGACTTGGACGAGGTGCGGCGGCGCGGTCGGGGCATCTCAGAAGCCGGTGCCGGTGGTGCTTTCCGAGAACTGGAAGAGCTGCGGCAACATGATCGAGAAGGTGGCCAGGCCGCGCCGGTCGAGGGCCGACCCAAAGGGCGCGTCGCGGCGGACTCCCCATTCGTCCCGTCGGTTGAAGCTCTTCCGGCCGAGGGCGATGTCGTCGCGGATGACGAAGGCGATGCCCTGCCACATCGCCTCGAATTTCGGCCGGGGAACGGCGTGCAGGCCGGCCGCCGGATCGCCCACCAGCACGTCGCCGTCCTTGATGCCCTTGATGACGACGAAGTGGTTGTAGCCATGGGTGCTGATCAGCGTGATGGCCGGCACCCCGACCTGGGCCACCTTGTCCAGGCTGACGCGGTAGCCGTCGGACCGAATCCCTATGGCCGCGAGATAGCGCTGCATGTCGGCCAGGGAAAAGCCGAACTTTTCGATGGCGCTCCGGTCGCCCACCTCGAACATGGAATTGAAGACGGTATCCTCGCTCACCGGGTGGCCGTAATGATAGGTCAGCAGCGTGGCGAGCGCCGCCGATCCGCAGGAAAAGTCGTGCTCCTGGCGGATCACGGTATGAAACCGGGCCTCGCGCAGGCTGGTCACCGGGACGGTGACGACGCCGGCGAAGGTGGTGAACATGGTTGACCCGGCGAAGGCCGGCGGACAGCCGGCCAGCAGCGCGGCGGCGGTCAGGCCGGCGGCGAGGTGGCGCTTCATCGGGCCCCCATCAACGCATATTGACGATGACGCTGGTGGAATTGGACAGGTTCACCTGATTGCCGGTGTTGCTCATCACCGTGGTGATGCCGCTGTTGCCGGCGATCTGGTTGCCGCTGACCGCGCCGTTGGCCAGGATGGCGGTGTCGGCGCCCGATACCGTGAAGTTGCCGCTGTTCGTGGCGTTCTGGGCGGTGGCGTTCAGTTGCAGCGTGGTGCCGGTATTGGTGCCGCCCCGCTCCAGGCCGAGGACCTGGCTGGGTATGGCGGGGCCGAACAGGTCGCCGGCCGGTTCGGCGGCATACAGCGGCTGGGCTGCGGCCAGCAGGCCGGCAGTCAGGACGATGCGTGCGGACATGGCCGATCCTTTCCCGAGGTGCAAGGGACGTCGCGTCGAGGCAAAGAAAAGGGGCGGGCTCCCGCCGGAGCCCGCCCGTGGCCTCAGTGGCCGGTGCTGATGTTGAAGTTGGCCGACGCCAGGCTGATGGACTGGATGCCGGTGCTCTGGCCGACCGAGATCACGCCATTGGCGCCGGACACCGCGCCCGAGATGTTGCCGGTGGTCAGGCGGGCCGAGGCATCCGCCGAGCCGCCGTTGCCGCCCGACGCCCAGCCGCCGGCCCCGGCGGTGACGCTGGCCAGGTTCAGCGCGCTGGACGAGCTCCAGCCCGCGCCACCGGTGGCATTCGCCTGGGCGTTGCCGCCCTGGCCGGCCGATCCGCCGTTCCCACCATTGGCCTGCGGGTTGGAAGAGGCGGTCATGCTGTTGCTGTTGGTGGCGCTGCCACCGGTGTTCATGCCGCTGGTCGCGCTGGTCGGGTCAGACACGCCCGCCATGGCGGTCGGGGTGTTGGTGGTCGAAGCCGCCGAGCTGGCGGTCGCCCGCTGCAGGTTGGAGGCCGAGGCCGTCGGGCTGGCGGTGGCCGCGCCGGAGGTCGGGCTGGCGGTGCCTCCGGCGTGGCTCAGCACGCCCACCGCCGGGTCGATGGCGGCGCCCAGCGACCCGGCCCCGGCGCCGCCCAGGTTGCCCGAACCCGAGCGGGCGCCCGAGCCGGCCAGGCCGGCCGACAGCGCGCCCGAGGCGCCGAACGACCCGGAATGGGCGGCGGACACCTGACGGTTGCTGTTGGACAGGCCGGCGCCGTTATGGGAGACCCCGAAGGCCATTCCGCCCTCGCCACCATTGGCCGATCCGCCCTTGCCGCCGATGGTGCCCAGGTTGGCGGCGCCGCCGCCCTTGGCGGCCGAGAGCGGAATGGCGGCCTGGGGGCCGCTGTGGGCGTTGCCGCCGTTGGCCGAGCCGCCGTTGCCGCCGTTGGCGTTGGCCAGGCCGCCGGTGACGGTGACGTCGCCGCTGTTGCTGGCCGACTGGTTGGTGTTGTTGCTCTGGCGGATCTGGACGCCGTTGCCGACCATCAGGTCGGAGCCGAACAGGCCGCCGGCCCGCACCGCGGTGCTGTCCAGGCTGGCCACGGTGTTGCCCAGGCCCAGGACCCCGGTGGTCTGCGACTTGTTGTCGCTGCCCGACACGCCGCTGGCGTTCTGGGTGCCCGCGGACGAGCTCTGGCCGCCGCCCTCGTTGCCGTTGCCCGCCAGCGCGCCGGTGCTGCCGGTGTAGCTCTTTTGGTGGTTGCTGGTGAACGCGTTGTTGCTGGCGATGGTGTTGTTGCTGGCGATGGTGGGGTCAACGGTGTTGTTGCTGTGGTTCGTGCTGCTGTTGCTGTTGTTCGTGGTGTTGGTGTTTGTGTTGGTGGTCGTGCTGTTGTCGGGGTGGACGTTGCTGTGGTTGTAGCTGTTGGTCTGAGCCTGGGCGGCGACCGTCGCGAAGAGCAAGGCGAGGCCGGAAACGCCCGTCAACAGAACCTTGTTCATCTTGCCTCCTATTGGCATTGCCAGACGGGTGACAGAGTTCGTCCCCTGCCGACGGGCGCAGTCCTGGCCGGGTAGGCACCGGTGCGCGACGCCCCGCGCGGGAGATCGATCCGCCCGCACGCCGGTTCGGCCGGTCGGCGCGGGCTCCGGGTAAAAGGCAAGCAGCGTGCCAAGCTGGGCAAAATTGCCCAACCTGTTGGTTTCGTTCTGTTTTATCGAAAATTGCCCCGTGGCGCGGGGGACGCGGAGTGTAACGGCAGCGATATCCGTGTCAGCGGGCCGATACGCTCAGCCCCA
Organism: Pseudomonadota bacterium; assembly: GCA_021818185.1. GTDB lineage: Bacteria > Pseudomonadota > Alphaproteobacteria > Rhodospirillales > Magnetospirillaceae > JAKAFA01. The sequence continues at coordinate 29,218 of JAKAFA010000012.1, forward strand.
CGGGAGGCCCAGGCTGGCCAGCGTCCGCGACAACAGGCTGAGCTTGCGCTCGCGCTCGTCGGGATCGGCGGCGCCGATATATTCGGCCATGAATTGCGGGTCGTGCAGGTAGCCCTGGATCAGGCGGCCGGCGGCATCGAAATTGGCGCCTTCGATGAAGGTGCCGCGGCGGGCCAGATCGATCAGGGTCAGCGCCTTCTGGGCGGGGCCGCCGCTCTTCTTGTCGACCTGCTCGAACACCCGCGACCGCCTGAGCAGATCGGCCTGGGCGGTCTCGACCAGGGCGGCGTGCGCGTTCTTCTCCTCGTCGGGGAGCCACGAGGCCTTGAGCAGCCGGTGGGTCTGGGTCAGGGTCTGGAGCTTCGGCACCGGCGGCTCCATGCCGGCCACCACCCGCGGCACGAAATCGCGGTCGCCGAAATAATGGGCGATGAAGGCCTTTACCGTGGCGCGGTTGCCATTGCCTACGCACTGGCCGGACAGCGTCATCAGGAACAGCAGCCGGTCGGCCAGCGCCTTGCGTTCGCGCAGCAGGTCGGTCACCGTTTCGGTATTGATGTGGCGCGCCTGGCGCTTTTCCAGCAAGGCCAGGGCCTTGGCTCCGCCGATCAGCGCCTGGCCGGTCCACATGCGGCGGAACAGGTCGGTCACCGCCTGGATTTCCGCTTCGGGCTCGGCCGATCGCAGCGGCATCCGGCCGGCCAGGGTCCGCAGCAGCGCATGCTCGGCCGCCGCCTTCACCACCGGCAGGCCGCCGGCTGCGATCCGGGCATTGATCTCGGCCATCGCCGGGTGGGCCGCTTCGCGGGGCTGCCACGTTCCCTTCCACAGGTCCGCCAGATCGGAGCAACGTTCCTCGATCCGTTCCGGCAGGCCGAACAACTGGTCCAGCGCGCTGTCGCTGCGCAGGCATTCAGCCAGCGGCATTTCGATCAGCGGCGCCGCCTCGCGCCCCTCGGTCAGAGCGTACATGCCGACCAGGACCGCAACCTTGTCCTTCCAGACCTT
>JAKAFA010000219.1 GCA_021818185.1 Pseudomonadota bacterium
TTCCGATCGCTGGTGACCGTGAGGCCCAGCTTCTTTTTCAGGGCTCCGGCGATGGTGCCCCGGACAGTATGGGGAGCCCATTCAAATTCGCGGGCGATCTCGGCGATGCTGGCGCCCAGAGGCTGGCGCAGCATGGTGATCAGGGCCTCCTGCTTGGTGCCTTCGCGGATCTTGCGGACGGGCTTGGTCGCGGGCGCGCCCGCGGGCGGAGTTTCGGGGGCCTCGGCCATATCCGCCGCCGGTTCCGCTTCCTGTGCCGTGTCGGCGCCCGTGTCGGCAACGATGCCCAACGCCTGGTAGGCGGCGGCGGTGGCGCGCAGGGTCAGCGGCGTGCCGTCCTCGTCCTCGCGCCATGCCGGTTCATCGGTGCCGGCGGGGATCTCCTCGGCCAGGCCCTTCTTGAGCAGGCTGTTCAGCACCATGTTGACGGCGCCGCCCTTCAGGCCGGCGGTGACGGGGAGCAGGCAGCCATCGTCGCGGGCACAGGCGGCAGACAGGATGACGGCCTGGGTATCGGAAAGTTGGATCTGGGTCATGGTGTGATCCTCGGGATGCGGCGCGGGCCGACCCCGCGCTTCTATCACCCCAAGCCCCGCCGGCCTTGCCGGTCGGGGCGGTGCGGGGGAGACAGCCGCCTATTCGGCGAATTCTCCTTCCTGGAAGGCGCTGTCGGTGATGCGCTTCAGCAGTTCGGCGTAATGACCCAGGGTGCCGACATGGCCCCAGGTGATCTCGTCCGGGATCCAGTTGAAATGGTCGCTGCTCAAGGTCTGCAGGCGTCCCAGCATGGCGTCGAATTCGACCTTCTTGGCGATGAAGGCGTCGAGGGCTTGGCGGTTGTCGGCGGGTTTACGCATGGTCTGCTCCAGGGCTTGATCGTGTCCCCATAAAGGCGCTGTACGACGCCCGAGCCAAGCGCTTAAAACCATCATTTCATTGCTTTTTTAATCGTCGCGCCGGGAGGACGTCATGGCGGGCCGCAAGCCGCTGCCCACCCACCTGAAGCTGGTCAAGGGCACCGCCCGGCCGCATCGCCTCAACAAGAACGAGCCCAAGCCCGCCGTCGCCGTGCCGGAGCCACCGGCCCATCTCGACGAGCGGGCCAGGGGCAAGTTCGTGGCCATGGCCGAGATGCTGGCCCGGCACGGGGTGATGACCGAACTCGATGCCGGGGCGCTCGCCCGCTACGTCGTGGTGTGGTGCCGCTGGGTTGATGCCGAGGCCGAGATCAAGCGGCGCGGGCCGGTGGTCAAGACCGAGGCCGGCAACGTCATCCAAAACCCGTTCCTGGCGGTGGCCAACAAATGCCTCCTCCAGATGGCCCAGCTCGAAAGCGAATTCGGCCTGACGCCGTCGTCGCGGTCCCGCATCCGCATGGCCGAACCGGCCGAGACCATCGATCCGTTCGAGGAGTTCCTCAATCGTGGCAAGGACGCGTAAGCCGAAGGCGCCCCCATGCGCCGTCGAGGCTTACGCCCGCGCCGTGGTCAGCGGCAAGGTGGTTGCCGGCCGGCTGGTGAATCTGGCCTGCCAGCGCCATCTCGACGATCTGGCGGGCGGTAAGGCCCGCGGTCTGATCTGGGATGGCGCCGCCGCCCGCCACGCCATCGAGTTTTTCGGCCATCTGCGCCATTCGACCGGCGAGTGGGCCAACCAGCCATTCGAGCTGCAGCCCTGGCAGGCGTTCGTCATCGGCTCGCTGTTCGGCTGGAAGCGGGCCGACGGATTGCGCCGCTTCCGCACCGCCTATGTTGAAGTGGCGCGGAAAAACGGCAAGTCGGTGTTGCTGGCCGGCGCCGCCCTCTACGCCCTGGTGGCCGACGGCGAGCCGGGCAGCCACGTCTACGCCGCCGCCACCACGCGGGACCAGGCGCGCATTGTCTTCGGCGAAGCCGAGCGCATGGTCGACGCCAGCCCGCCGCTACGGGCGCGGGTGACGCGCACCGTCAACAATCTGGCGGTGCTGCCGACCTCGTCCTGGTTCCGGCCGCTGTCGGCCGACGCCTCGAAGATGGACGGCCTCAACGTGCATTTCGCCGCCGTCGACGAGGTGCATGAGCACCCCAATCCGGAGATCATCCAGAAACTCAACACTGCCACCGGCGCCCGGCGTCAGCCGCTGATCTTCGAGATCACCACCGCCGGCCACGATCGTCAGTCGGTGTGCTGGCAGCACCACGAGTTCTCGGTCAAGGCCCTGGAGGGCAGCGTGCCGACCGAGGCGGCGGACAGCTGGTTCGCCTACATCGCCACCATCGACCCCGACGACGATTGGACCAACCCGGCGGTCTGGATCAAGGCCAATCCCAGCCTCGGCGTGACCGTCAAGGTGGAAGACCTCAAGCGCCAGGTCGAGGAGGCCCGCGAGATGCCGGCGCAGCAGAATGCCATCCGGCGGCTGCGCCTCAACGAATGGACAGAGCAGGTCACCCGCTGGATCGACATGCTGGTCTGGGCCGACGGCGCCGACCCCTTCGACGAAGAGGATCTGGTCGGGCGGTCCTGTTATGGCGGCCTGGATCTGGCCCGCGTCAACGACCTGTCGTCGCTGGCGCTGGTGTTTCCGCCCGAGCAGGCCGGCGAGAAGGTCAAGGTGATCTGGCGCCATTGGTGCCCGGAGGAGGACATCCTGCGTCGGGCCCGCCGCGACCGCGCGCCCTATACGGTCTGGCGCGACCAGGGATGGCTGGTGGCCACCGAGGGCAACACCACGGATTTCCGCTTCATCGAGGCGGAGATCCTGAACCTTGCGACCCGCTTCAACATCCTGGAAGTGGCCTACGACCGCACCTTTGCCGGCGAGCTGGTCCGCAACCTCCAGGACGAAGGGATGGGCATGGTCGAGTTCGGCCAGGGCTTCATCAGCATGGGGCCGGCGGCGGCCGAGTTCATGCGCATGTTGATCGGTCGCGAACTCAAGCACGGCGGCAATCCCGTCGCCACTTGGTGCGCCTCCAACGTCACAGTGCGCCGTGACCCGGCCGGCAACGAGAAGCCCGACAAGGAACGCTCGACCGAACGCATCGACGCGGTGGTCGCCGCAATCATGGCGGTGGGGCGATTGCAGGTCGCCGTAGGCGGCTCGGTCTACGAGGAACGCGGACTGCTGGTGATCTGATGAAACTTCCTGGATTTCTGGGCCGCATGTTCGCTCCCGCCCAGACCCGCGCCTCGGCCGGCGTCCCGTCCTATGGGATGATTCCGCCGCTCGGCTCGGTGCCCAGCGCCTCGGGGCTGATGATTTCCCAGGCGACGGCGATGGCGGTGGCGGCGGTCTATGCCTGCGTGGCGATCCGCGCCAAGGACGTGGCCCGCTGTACGCCGCGCCTGTTCGTCCGCAAGGATGACGGGGGCCGCGACCCGGTCACCGATCATGTCGTCGCCCGGCTGTTCGTGCGGCCGAACCGCCAGCAGACCTGGTTCGAATTCTGGCAGCAGATGATGGTCGGCTATCTGCTGCGCGGCAATGCCTACGCCGCCATTCTGCGCGACCGGCGCGGCAACCCGGTGGAACTGATCCCGATCAATCCGGATGCCGTGATGGTGCTGGAGGCGACCGACGGGTCGATCTTCTACAACGTCAACCGCATCGGCCTGTGGCAGATCGCCATGCTGCGCGGCGAGCCGGTGGCGATCCCCGAAGAGGACATGTTCCATCTGCGGGGGATCAGCTTCAATACGCTGGTCGGGATTTCGACCATCGGCCTGGCGCGCGACGCCATCGGCCTCGCCATGGGACTCGAACAGCAGGCGTCGCGCTGGGTGGGCAACGGCGCCCGCCCGTCCGGGGTGCTGACGGCCAAGACTCGCCTGTCCGAGGCGGCGGCCATGCGCTTGAAGCAGCAATGGCAGGCCTTCGCCGGTGGCATCCAGAACGTCGGTCAGACGGCGGTGCTGGAGGACGGGGTCGATTGGAAGCCGGTGCAGCTGACCTCGGTGGACCTCGAATTCATCCAGCAGCGCAACCTGCAGGTCGCCGACATCGCCCGCTATTACGATGTGCCCTTAAGCCGGCTGGGCATCGCCGGCAGCACCTCGAGCAAGATCACCCCGGCCGAGGAGGAACAGGCCTACGTCAATCACACCGTGATGCCCGATCTGGTGGTGGCGGAGCAGAAGTTCGTCCAGGTGTTCGACCTCGACCGCGAGGGGATCGAGGTCGATTTCGACGAGGGGCAGTTGCTCCGCGCCGACATCATGACCCGGTACAACGCCGCCCGCCTCGGCGTGCTCACCGGCATCCTGACCCCCAACGAGGTGCGCCGGTCCGAAGGGCTGGCCCCGATGCCTGGCGGCGACCGCCTGATGGTACCGGCCAACACCGCCGCCCTGGGCTCCGACATGACCGGCACCGCCCCCGATGCGGCCGGGCGGCCGGAAGCCGGCAACGCGCCGGCCCCCGGGGTGCCGACCAATGGCGATCCAGACCCCCAGCTTGACCCGCAGGGCGAGCTCTGACCCTCTCGGAGAAGCGGACATGACGATGATGCGGGCGGCCCTGCCGGCCGAAATGAACGCGCTGGGCGACGACGCGGTGGAGGTGATCATCTCCACGTCCGCGTTGGCCCGCGACGGCCACGTCCTCGACCCCTCGGGCTGCGACCTCACCAATTACCGGGCCAATCCGGTGGTGCTCTGGCAGCACAATCCCGATCAGCCGGTCGGCCGTGCCGCCGATCTGGTGGTCGAAGGCGACCGCATCCGTGCCCGCATCACTTTCGCGCCCTCCGGCGTGTCGGCGAAGGCCGACGAGGTGCGCGGCCTGGTCAAAAGCGGCATCGTTTCGGGCATCTCGGTCGGCTTCGACGTCCTGGACTCCGTGCCGCTCGATCCCAAGAAGCCGCGCGGCGGGCAGCGGTTCACCCGCTGGGAGCTGCTGGAATGCTCCTTCTGCTCGGTGCCGGTTGATACCGGCGCAACCGTCACCGCCCGCGCACATACCCAGGAGACCATGATCATGGACGACGCGATGACCCGGGCCGGCAAGGTGCTGTCGGCCGCCAACCAGAAGCGGCTCGACGATGCGGCCGGGCATCTCCAGCGCGCCATGACCCACCACAAGGCGCTGGGCGACCAGATGCACGCCCTTCAAGGGCAGGCCGACAACGTCGATCCCGAGGACATCGCCGATCGCCACGAGGAGGCCGGCGACACCCACCGCGCTCTCGGCAGGGCCTTGCGGGCGGCGCACCGCTCCTTGCGCGCCGTGCTCGACGGCGCGACCCCGGCGCCCGCCGCCGACGATGAACAGCAGATTGAAACCTCCGCCGATGACGGCCAGCAGGATGGCGCCCGCAGCGCCGATCTCCGCCGCCGCGAGGCCGATCTGCTCGCCCTGTCGCAGGGCTGATCCCTTCCGGCAGCAATAAGCCGGTGCCCCAATCCGCCCTTGGGCAAGGCGCCTTGGACCGTCGCGAGACGGCCCGTCCCATAGATGGAGCCCCTCTCATGCCGAAGGTCGCAGACCTGATGCAAGCCCGGGCGCGCGCCTTTGACGAGTTCAAGGCGCTCGCCGAGAAGCCCACCCTGACCGAAGCCGAGCAGGCGGAATACGACACCCGGAAGCGTGCCGTCACCGATCTCGACGCGCAGATCAGCCGCGCCCGCGAGATGCAGGCGCTGTCCGCCGCCACCGCCCGGCCGGTCGAGGGCCAGGACGGCGCCGATGGCAAGGTGCCGGCCACCGTCGAGACCGACCGCTACGTCAAGGAGCGCAGCCTGGTGATCGGCGCCGCCGCCAAGATGATGGCCTATGGCGGCGGCAATCTGTTCAACGCCCGCCAGGCCGCCATCGAGGTCTACGGCGAGAGCCACCCGGTGACCCGCGCCCTGGTCGCGTCGTCCGGCCCGGCCGGCGGGTTCATCGTGCCGCCCGACTATGTCAACGAGGTCATCGAGCTGCTGCGCCCGATGGCGGTGGTGCGCGGCGCCGGCCCGCGGGTGATCCCGATGCCGCGCGGCACCATGACGCTGCCCGGTCAGGCCACCCCGGCGACCGCCTCCTACGGCGCGGAAGGCGGTCAGATCGCCGCTTCGCAGCAGTCGTTGAAGCAGATCGTCGCCAGCTTCAAGAAGTTGACCGCCCTGGTGCCGGTGTCCAACGACCTGATGCGCTACGCCAATCCGGCGGTGGACGCCATGGTGCGCGACGACCTGGTCGAGGTTATCGCGCTCCGCGAGGATCTGGCCTTCCTGCTGGGCGACGGCACCAACGCCGCGCCCATGGGCTTCACCGGCTTCGCCAATGCCTGGGTGATCTCCCAGGGCGGCACGGCGGGGGTGTGGAG
>JAKAFA010000220.1 GCA_021818185.1 Pseudomonadota bacterium
CTGGCCTTCATGCTGCTAAGCCGCCAGCCCCTGGCACACCTGCCGCACCCAGCCGCGCAGGGTGAGCCGCGCCACCACCACCGTGACGCCGGCCGCCGCCAGCCCCAGCAGGGCAAGGATGGCAGCCAGATAGCCCTCGGCGCGGTTGCTGCGTTGCTTGATGAAGCGTAGGTCGTGGATGATCACCAGCCGGCCCAGGGCGGCGGTGGCGGCGGCGGTGGCCGGGTCGAGGGGGAAGGTGGCCACCAGCACCGGCCCGCCGTCGACCTGCTCCACCGCGAAGGACCGATCGGCGGCGGTGACGGACGGGCAGCCGAGCAGCCGCGGCCAGGCGGACGAATGCTCGGCCAGGCGCCCATCGGCGGTGCAGCGGCCCAGGGCCAGCAGGCGTTCGTCCTTGGCGATCTGGTCGAACAGGTTGTCGATGCGTTGCCGCTCCCGCGCCGTGGTCAGGCTGGCCACGGTGTTCTGGATGGAATCGAAGACCAGTCGCGAGCGGTTTTCGACGTCGCTGCGGAACCAGCGTTCCATCAGCACGCCAACCAGCGGGGTCGCCGCCCAGGCGATGATGCTCAGCACTGCCAGCAGGGGCAGGATGATGCGAAACGCCAGGCGCATGGGTACCGCTCCTCGTAATGCAAAAGTTCGATTACAGATATTAGAAAAAGCGATTGTGGCGACATTGTGGCCGGGCGGCCTTCTGTCCCCGCGGTGCGGCCACAACTGACGGTATGGTGGCGGGGCTGGAGAGTGGCCGGATTCAATCGATCAAATAAGCGAAAATTTTAGATGATTTGCAGTCCCCGTCTTTGCCGCGGGGTCGCCAATGCCGATAATCGCCTCATGGTCTTTTCTCGGAAGACGGATGGGGATATCCTTGATCGGAGGCAGCAGTACGGATATCATTTATCCCGAAGGTATGGGTATGCTACTTCGAAAGTACTAGTCCTTTATGCTGTCGATGCTGGAGGATCGTCCATGACGGTGCGGTTGGAGGGCAGCGTCACGCTTCCATCGGCGGCCGAGGTCCGGACCCGGCTGCTGGAGGCCCTTGCCCGGGGCGGGCCGCTGATCGTCGATTGCGCCGCGGTCGAGGAGGCGGATCTTAGCCTGGTGCAATTGCTTGTTGCGGCGCGGCGCCATGCCGCCCGGAGCGGCGCCGGCTTCCGGCTGGAGCCGCCCCCGTCACCGGCGGTGGTCGCTCTGTTCGAGCGCGCCGGCCTGCCCCTGCCCGATCCAACCTGACGCCGATGGAGCCCGTGCGATGCCCAAGACCATCCTGTCCGTAGACGATTCCGCCAGCATGCGCCAGATGGTGCGCCTCGCCCTGGCCGGGGCGGGCTACGAAGTCACCGAAGCCTGCGACGGGCGCGACGCGCTCGCCAAGGCGCAGGCGACGGCGGTCAACATGGTGCTGACCGATCTCAACATGCCCAATATGGACGGGCTGTCGCTGATCCGCGAATTGCGCAAGCTGCCCGCTTACAAGGGGGTGCCCATCGTCTTCCTGACCACCGAATCCGAGGAGGGCAAGCGGGCCGAGGCCAAGGCGGCCGGGGCCACCGCGTGGATCGTCAAGCCGTTCAAGCAGGACCAGTTGCTGGGTGTGGTCAAGAAGGTCTTGGGCTGATGGCCGCCGACCCCGCCCAAACCTTCCGCGAGGAGGCGGCGGAACTTCTCGTCCAACTGGAAGAGACGCTGCTGAACCTGGAACAGGCCCCCGGCGATCGCGATCTGGTGGACACCGCCTTCCGGGCGCTGCACACCCTCAAGGGTTCGGGGGCGATGTTCGGGTTCGACGCGGCCGCCGCCTTCACCCATCACCTGGAAAACGCCTTCGACCTGGTGCGCCAGGGGCGGCTGGCGGTGACTTCGCCGCTGATCGGGGTGGGGCTGGCCGCCCGGGACCATATCCGCGCCCTGATCGAGGATGCGGCGGGTGCCGATCCGGCGGGCGGCGAGGCCCTTCTGGCGCAACTGGCCGAGATGGTGGAGGCGCCCCCTGCGGGCGAGGACGAGGGCGAGGGCTGGCGCGAGGACGGCGAGCCGGCTCCGGCGCCGCGGGGGGCCGCCACCTGGCGGATTCGCTTCGCCCTGGCCCGCGACGCCATGGAGCGGGGCACCAATCCGCTGCTGCTCCTCGATGAGCTGTGCGGCCTGGGCACGGCCACCGTCACCGCCAACACCGACGATCTGCCCGACCTCGACGACATCGATCCGGCGGCGCTCTACCTGCGCTGGGACGTCATCCTGACCACCGCCCAGCCGCGCTCGGCCATCGACGACGTGTTCATCTTCGTCCTCGACGACATGACGCTGGCGGTCGAATCCATCCTGGCCGGCGAGGAACGGCTGGGCGACATCCTGGTGGACCGCGGCGCGGTGGCGCCCGAGGCGGTCGAGGCCGCCGCCGCGCGCCAGGAACGGCTGGGAGCCCTGCTGGTTCGGGATGGCAAGGTCAGTCCCGACGGGGTGCAGGCGGCGCTGGCCGAACAGAAGCACCTGCGCAAGGAGGGGGAAGAGGCGCCGGCCGCCGGCTCCATCCGCGTGCCGGCGGAGCGGCTGGACGGGCTGATGGATCAGGTGGGCGAACTGGTGATCGCCCAGGCCCGGCTGAAACAGATGATCGCCGGCGGCGATCTGGCCCAGGTCAAATCCATCGCCGAAGAGATCGAGCGGCTGTCCAACGGCCTGCGCGACACCACCATGGGCATCCGCATGGTGCCCATCGGCACCCTGTTCGGCCGTTTCCGCCGGCTGGTGCGCGACCTGGCCAAGGCCCTGGGCAAGGACATCGCGCTGACCGTGGCCGGCGAGGAGACCGAACTCGACAAGACAATGATCGAGCGGCTCAACGATCCGCTGGTGCATCTGATTCGCAACGCCGCCGACCACGGGCTGGAGCCGGCCGAGGAGCGGCTGGCCGCCGGCAAGCCGGCCCAGGGCCGCATCCACCTGGCGGCCGTCCATTCCGGCGCCCAGGTGCTGATCACGGTGAGCGACGACGGCCGCGGCATGAACGCCGCCGCCATCCGGGCCAAGGCCGAGGAACGGGGGCTGATCGCCCCCGGCGCGGGCTTAAGCGACGGCGAATTGTTCGAACTGGTGCTGCAACCCGGATTTTCCACCGCCGCTCAGGTGACCAGCGTTTCGGGCCGCGGTGTCGGCATGGACGTGGTCAAGCGCAACATTGATTCCTTGCGCGGCACCATCGCCATTGCCAGCCGGTCCGGCGCCGGCAGCGAAGTGACCCTGCGCCTGCCGCTGACCCTGGCGATCATCGATGGCCTGCTGGTGCGGGTCGGGCGGGGCCGCTACGTCATTCCCCTGGCGGCGGTGGAGGAATGCGTCGAACTGTCGCAGGCCGAGGATCGCCGGTCGCAGGGCCGCAGCTTCCTGGGCATCCGCGGCGAATTGGTACCCTTCCTGCGCCTGCGCGAGTTGTTCGCCTGCGAAGCGCCGCCCGAACCCTTCCAGAAGGTGGTGGTGGTCTCCACCGCCGAGCTGCGCATCGGGCTGGTGGTGGACCAGATCGTCGGCGAGCACCAGACGGTCATCAAATCGCTGTCCAAGCTGCACGCCGACATCCAGAGCTTCTCGGGTGCCACCATCCTGGGCGACGGCACTGTGGCGCTGATCCTGGACGTGCCGCATCTGGTCGAACTGGGGCAGGCGCTGGAACAGCGCCTGCAAGACTCGTGAGCGGAGGCGGGGCCATGGAAATCCTGACTCTGGGGCTGCAAGGCGAAATCTTCGCGCTTCCCGCCGGCATCGTCCGCGAGATCCTCGATCTGGCGCCGGTAGCCGAGGTTCCCAACGCGCCGCCCTTCGTCGGTGGCCTGATCAACGTGCGGGGCAAGGTGGTGCCGCTGGCCGACCTGCGGGTGCGGTTCGGCATGGAACGCACCCCGCCCACCGCGGACAGCCGCATCGTCGTGGTCGAGGTGGACCTGGACGGCGAAGTCACCACGGTCGGGCTGCTGGCCGACAAGGTTCACGAGGTTACCGACGTCGCCGAGGCGGCAGTGGAACAGACCCCGCGCCTGGGCATGCGCTGGCGCCCGGACTTCGTCAAGGGCATCGGCAAGCGCGGCGACGACTTCGTCATCATTATCGACATCGACCGGGTGTTCAACACCCTAGCCGCCGACAGTGCGGCCTTGACGGCATAGGAGGAGGGACCATGCGCGTGACCATCAAAGTCAAGCTGGTGGCGTCGTTCGCCGTGATCATCCTGCTGATGGTCGGCGCCTCGCTGCTGGCCCTCCGGGATATGGGCGCCATCAATGACCGGCTGGACGGTCTCGTCGATTATTCGGCCAAGCGCCTGACCCTGGTGCTGGACACGCGCAACCTGCTGACCGCCATCGCCCGCGACGAAAAGAACATGATCCTGGAGGAGACCGACGAGGGCATGGATCGCTACGAGGCCCAGATTCGCAAGGGCATCGACGACCTCCATCGTCTGGAAAGCGACTATCGCGCCATCGCTACCGAGAGCGGCAAAGTCAAGCTTGATGCCTTCGCCGCCTCCGCCGACCAGTTCCTGGTCATAGACGCCAAGGTGCGCAAGCTGGCACGGGAGAATTCCAATATCCGCGCCCGCAACCAGAACACCGGCGAGGAGCGGGCAATGGCCGAGGCGATGATGGCGCCGCTGCGGGCCATGGCCGGCGGGACCGGCGCCACCGCCGCCCAGGCCGGGCGCTTGCTGTCTGCCATCCTAGATGCGGTGCGGGTTGAAAAGAACCTGATCATGGCGACCGATGACGCCGAGATCGCCAAGGAGGAAGCCGACCTTCAGGCACACCTCGCGGTGGTCGACCAGATCCGTGCCGGCCTGAATCCGGCCAGCGACGACGATCGCCGCCGCCTGGACAGTTTCAGCGACGGCTATGCGAAATGGCGCAAGCTGAGCGGTGACGTCGAAAAGCTGGCCGCCCTCAACACCAATTCGCACGCCGCGGCCTTGTCGGCCAAGGAGGGCCATGACGACCTGCTCAAGGCCGAATCCGACCTCACCGACCTGGTGACGCTGAACCGCACCTCGATGGCCGCCGACAAGGCCGCCAGCACCGAGATGTACGACGGCGCCCGCACCACCCTGCTGACCGTCCTGGCCGTGTCGCTGGCCTTCGCCGGCGGTACCGCCGCCTGGATCGCCATCAGCATTTCCATGGGCCTGCAACGGGCCGGCGCCCTGGCCCAGGCGGTGGCGGGCGGCGACCTGACCCGGCTGGCCGAGCGCAAGGGCAACGACGAGATCAACGATCTGCTGGGCCATATCAACGACATGGTGGGCAAGCTGCGGGGCGTGGTGGGCGATGTCGCGGCGGCGGGGGGCAACGTCTCGGCCGGGGCCGAGGAACTGAGCGCCAGTGCCGAGGAAATGGCCCAGGGTTCGACGGAGCAGGCCTCGTCCACCGAGGAGGCTTCGGCGTCCATGGAGGAAATGGCGGCCAACATCAAGCAGAATGCCGAGAACGCCCAGGCCACCGAAAAGATTGCCCGCCAGTCGGCCCAGGACGCCCAGGTCAGCGGCGAGGCGGTGGCCAAGGCGGTCGGCGCCATGCAGACCATCGCGGAAAAGATCATGATCGTGCAGGAAATCGCCCGCCAGACCGACCTGTTGGCGCTCAACGCCGCGGTCGAGGCGGCGCGGGCCGGTGAGCACGGCAAGGGCTTCGCCGTCGTGGCCTCGGAGGTGCGCAAGCTGGCCGAGCGCAGCCAGACGGCCGCCTCGGAGATCAGCGCCCTGTCGTCCGATACCGTCAAGGCCGCGGCCGAAGCCGGGCAGATGTTGACCCGGCTGGTCCCCGACATCAAGCGCACCGCCGAACTTGTGGAGGAGATCTCCGCCGCCTGCCGCGAGCAGGATATCGGCGCCGAACAGGTCAATCAGGCCATCCAGCAGATGGACAAGGTGACGCAGCAAAACGCCTCGGCGTCGGAGGAGATGTCCTCGACCTCGGAGGAGTTGGCGTCGCAGGCCGAGCAGTTGCAGGCCACCATCGCCTTCTTCCGGGTGGCCGATGACCGCGGCCGCGCCCCGGCGGCACGGACCCGCAAAGCCCCGGCCCATCACCCGGCAGCCCTGCCGCGGCCGGCGGCCAAGCCCAACGGCCGGGCCGGTGTCCGCCTGGACCTGGCGGCCGGCGGCGACGTCCACGACGCCGAGTTCGAGTGGGAGTTAG
>JAKAFA010000221.1 GCA_021818185.1 Pseudomonadota bacterium
TATGACCAGATCGTTGCCGGCGCCAGCGAGGCCGGGGCCGTCAGGCAGCGACGCGTTCCTCTGTCAGTGGCAGAGCCTGCGTTAGCTGGATAGGGAAAGTGCCGCTTTCCGGCATCTCTTGGACGTGCCCGTCTCCGATTACGAGCGCGACGGTCCGACCGTGCATATCGAGCGCCTGCGCGCGGCGGCGCAAGTGCGCGAGTTCTATTCGGGCCAGTCGCTGCTTGCCCTGTTCGATCTGCCGTTCGCCGCCCTCTATCTCGGGGTCATGGCGGTGGTGGGCGGTTCACTGGTGTTCGCCCCCCTGGCAATGCTGGTCGTCTTCGTCGCCGTTACCGTCTACCGCGGTCGGCAACTGAAAAAGGACATCCGGCGGCAGATCGATTACGAGGAGCGCCGTTTCAGCTTCCTGAACGAGGCCCTCTCCGGCATTCATTCCATCAAGACCATGGCCATGGAGGCCATGATGCAGCGCCGTTACGAGATGCTGCAGGAGATCAACGCGGAGCGCAGCCAGGAAGGCTCGCAGAATTCTTTGCGGGCGCTCAATATCGGGGCGCTGTTCTCGCAGTTGACCACCGTTCTGGTCGTGGCGTTCGGCGCACATCTCGTGGTCGACGACCGGCTCACCCCCGGCGCCCTGGCCGCCTGCATTCTGCTGGCCGGCCGCAGCCTGGCGCCGCTGCAATCGGCCCTGTCGACCTGGATCCGCTTTCAGGCCTTCGCCATCGCCCGCTCGCAGATCGAAAAGCTGTTCGATGTCCCGCCCGCCCCGGCGATCGGCAAGCCGCCGCTGCGCGAGGTCGCCGGCGCCATCACCCTTGAGGGCGTCGATTTCGCATTCGGCGACGGGGCGCCGCTGCTCAGCGGCATCGACCTTGCGATCAAGCCCGGCGAGTGCATCGCCATCGTCGGCGACAGCGGCAGCGGCAAATCCACGCTGGTGGGCCTGATGAACGGCATGGTCGCCCCCACCGCGGGGCGGGTGCTGGTCGACGGCGAGGACATCTCCGGCTACGAGCCGTCAAGCGTCGCGCGGCAGATCAGCTACGTGCCCCAGCACGGCGTGCTGTTCGACGCGACGATCCTGGAAAACATCACCATGTTCGACGAGAGCCTGGAGGCCGACGCGCTGGCGGTGGCCAGCCAGCTGGGCCTCGACCGCGTCGTCGCGACCATGCGCAACGGCTACGACACCCGCGTCGGCGGCGGCGCCAGCGATTCCATGGCGGCCGGCGTCAAACAGCGCATCGCCATCGCCCGCGCCCTGGTCCGCAATCCCCGCGTCGTTCTGTTCGACGAGGCCAACATCGCCATCGACAGCGCCGGCGACGATTTCCTCCGCCGGGCACTGGAGGCGTTGAAGGCGGATCACACCATGGTGCTGGTCACCCATCGGCCGTCGCTGCTGAAGCTGGCCGACCGGGTCTTCACCCTGCGGGACGGGCGTCTCGAGGAAGGCAAGGCCGGCCAGGCCGGCGGCGTCGCCGTAGCGGCGCCGGCCGAGGACGGGCGGCTGGCCGCCCGGCCCGATGCCGACCTGCGGGTCGCCCAGACGGTGGTCCGGCGGTTCAAATCCCACACCGACCTGGCCATGTGCCTGCCGGTGCTGCTGAACGCGCTGAAATGGACCGGCAAGGCCCGGGACCTGGCCGAGGCCCTGCCGCACGTGTCCGACAGCCTGGACCTTGGCGGGCTCAACCGCGTGATGGCCAACCTCAAGTTCCGGTCGGACACCAGCCGGGTCCGCCAGGCGGATATCGACGTCCGCCTGCTTCCCTGCCTGTACCTCCCCGACGACGGCGACGCCCGCGTCCTGGTCCGCGTCAACGAGGCGAGCGGCCGCATCGAGGCGTTCGACGGCAGCCGGCTGGTCACCGACCTGCTGGAGCCCGATGCCACCATGGGCACCATCCATGTATTCCGGCCGGTGGACGAGGACGAGGCGGCTCCGGCCCCGGGCGATAGCTGGCTACGGCGGATTCTCGGCCGGTTCCGGTCGCTGATGTGGCTGACGATGGGAATGACGCTGCTGATCAACTGCCTGGCCCTGGCGGTTCCCCTGTTCGTGATGACCGTCTACGACACCGTGATCCCAAGCGGCGACACTCGCCTGATTCCGTGGCTGCTGGGCGGTCTCCTCATCGCGCTGGTCAGCGATTTCGGGCTGCGGCAGCTGCGGGGACGGGTTCTGGCTTTCATCGGGGCACGGGGCGAGTTCATTGTCGGCAATGCCATCTTCGAACGGCTGTTGGGGCTGCCGGTGGCGATGACCGAGCAGGTGCCGGTGGGCAGTCAGCTGTCGCGCATCAAGGATTACGAGAATTTGCGCCAGCTGTTCGTGGGGCCGATCGCCCTGGTGTTCTACGAACTGCCCGGCATCCTGGTGTTCGTCGTCGTCCTGGGCGTACTCAGCCCCTGGCTGTTGCTGACCCTGCTGGTCGGCATCGTCGCCTATGCCCTGCTGGGCTACGCCCTGCGGCCGATCATGCTCCGGCGCTCGGCGCTGGCGTCGCGGTTGACCACCCGCCGGCAGGAATTCCTGACCGATGCCCTGACCCGGATGCGGGCGCTGCGCTACAGCGGCGCCGAGGAGCGCTGGTACGAGCACTTCCGCCTGTTGTCGGGCCGTCTGGCCGCCGCCGAGTTCTCGTCGCAGCAGGTCAACACCCAGCTGGGGACGCTGGCGCAGGACCTGGGGATGGTTACCGGCATGGCCGTGCTGACCACCGCGGTGGTCGGGTCGTTTTCGGGGGCGATTTCCCATGGAGCGGTGCTGGCCAGCATGATCGTGACCTGGCGTCTGGTGGCACCGTTGCAGAACGGCTTCATGTCGCTGTCGACCCTTCTGCGCATGGGCGGCAGCATCCGGCAGATCGACAACCTTGTCCGCATGCGCTCCGAGCGGGCGAACGGCGGACCACGCCGGGCCAGCCCGGTCTATCGCGGCGAACTCGCCTTCAACCGTGTTTCGTTCCGCTATACCACCGAGGCCGATCCGGCGCTGCTGGGGGTGAGCTTCCGGGTCGGGCAGGGGCAGGTCGCGGCCATCGCCGGCCCGAACGGTGCCGGCAAGTCGACGGTGCTGAAACTGATCACCGGCGTTTATCACCCGCAGGCCGGCAGCGTGCGGCTCGATGACGTCGACATCCGCCAGATCGAGCCGGCCGACATCCGCGCCACCATCGCCTACGTCCCCCAGCGCTGCGACCTGTTCTACGGCACCATCGCCCAGAACCTGCGGCTGGCCAATCCCATCGCCAGCGAGGCCGAGTTGCGCTGGGCGGCCGAGATGGCCGGGCTGACCGAGGACATCGCTTCCCTGCGCGAGGGATTCGACACCCGCCTGCTGGACGGCCAGGGCGATCAACTGGCCAACGGGTTCCGCCAGCGCCTGTCGCTGGCCCGCGCCTACCTGCGCCGGGCGCCGGTGATGCTGTTCGACGAGCCGGGCAACGGCCTGGACAACGAGGGGGACGAGGCGTTCATCCGCGCCATCGAGCGCCTGCGCGGCAAGACCACGGTGATCCTGGTCTCCCACCGCCCGAGTCATCTCAAGCTTGCCGACACCGTCGTCTACATGGAAGAAGGCTACGTGCGGCAAGCCGGCACATTCGACGAATTGCGCGACATCATCCTTGGGGGCGCACGGTGACGTTACAGACCAGACCGACGCGGGCCAATGGGGGCCTGCCGACAATCGTGCGCGGCGACCGCCAGCGCAAGCTTCTGACCGAGCCGGTGATCTTCGAGGAAGGGAGCCTGCCGCCGTTCCTGCGGCTGGCGCTGATCGGCGCCGCGGTGCTGGTCGCCGCTTTCATCGTGTGGACCAGCGTGGTCAGCGTCGACGAGATCGCGACGGCTGTCGGCCAGGTGGTGCCCAGCGATTACGTCAAGGTCATCCAGCATCTCGAAGGCGGAACCGTGGCGGAAATTCGGGTGTCCGAGGGCCAGTTGGTCGCGAAGGGCGACGTGCTGGTCCGCATGGATCCGGCCCCCGCCATGTCCGAGCTCGACCAGTTGAAGGCGCGGGAACTGGCCCTGACGCTACGGGCCGAGCGGCTGCGCGCGGTGGTCGACGGCCGCAAGCCCGATTTTTCGGCGTTCGCGGCGGCGCATCCCAATGAGGTCGCCGACCAGAAGCGGATCTGGGCCAGCCAGATTGCTGCCCAGCATTCCGCCATCGCGGTGATGGACGCCCAGGTGGCGCAGCGCGGCAAGGAACTGGCGCAGCTCAAGGAACAGTTGACCGTCGCCGGACGCCAGCTGGGCCTGACCCGCGATCAGCTGAAGATCCGCCAGGACGGCGTCCGCGAAGGCGTGGTGTCGCGCCAAGTCTATCTCGAGACCAAGCGCGGCGAGGTCACCGCCGAGGGCGAGGCGATCCGCCTCAGGGAACAGATCCGGGTGGCGAGCGAGACGTTGCAGGAAACCGAACGTCGGCGCAGCAACCTCCACGCCACCCAGCAGCAGGACGCCTTGACCGAACTGGGAACGGTGACCGCCGAGCTTGATCAGGTCAAAGGCGCCCTGATCAAGGCCCAGGATCGGGTCGACCGCCTGAATGTCCGGGCGCCGGTGGCGGGGCTGGTGCAGGACCTCAAGATCCGTACCCCCGGCCAGGTCCTCCCCGCCGGCGGCATCTTGATGCGCATCGTTCCGGTCGACGACAGGCTGGAGGCCGAAGTCCGCATCCTGCCCTCCGATATCGGCCATGTGCGCGCCGGGCAGCCGGTGCGCGTGAAGTTCTCGACCTATGACTATACCCGCTACGGCGACCTGCCCGGCACCCTGGACTCGATTTCGCCCTCCAACTTCCTGGATGACCAGGGCCACCCCTATTACCGGGGCATGGTCCGCCTCTCCCGTCCGTGGATCGGGCCCGGCGAAGGCCAGAACCGGGTGCTGCCGGGCATGTCGGTCGAAGCCGACATCGTCACCGGCCACCGGCCGTTGTTCCAGTACCTGCTCCGACCGATCTACATCTCGCTGAAAAGCTCCTTCCACGAACGGTGAAATTGTAACCCTTGGCCGTCTAGGGGAGCTGCGTCGATGGTGGTAGGAAGACATCATCGACGTCGTATGGAGCCACGCCATGGCCGATCAGCCGCAGCCCCCGAGCCAGCCCGCGCTCTCGGCCGATCAAAAGCTGGACGCCCAGGTCTTCGACGACCTGACGACCCTCAATCGGGCGCCCGCCGCCGCTCCGGACAACGCCGTGGAGGCCCGCGACGAGGCGCCGGCGCCGGCCGATAACGACTTGGCCAATCTCCAGGGCGGCGGTCGCATCCACGCGGTGGGGCAGTCCGCGACCCAGACCGGCGGCGCGCTGGACAGCACGACGCAGCCAGTTGCCGAGACCTTCACCCCTGCCCGCGGCCTGCCCGGCATCAATGCCGGAACGACCGGCCAACAGGCCCCGATTCCTCCGACCGCGGTGCCGCCCGGCCAATTCGCCGCCAATCTGGCCGGAACCGCAGCCGCGCCCCAGGCGGGGGGCACCGCCTTTCCGCAGGTGACCAGCCCGCCGCTCCCCGGTGTCCGGGCCGCCACCGCTTCGCCTGCCGGCCTGGGCGCGACGTCCGCCGCCGCCCCGGCCCCCACCGTCGCCCCAGCCTTCGTCGCCACCAATGCCGCTACCCCGGCGGCGACCCAGGCCCCCACCACGATTCCCGGCGCAACCACCGCGACGGCGGCGGCCACAACCGCGGCCACCACGGCGGCCACCACCGCGTCCCCGACGACGGCGGCAACCACGGCCGCTACGACGGCGGCAACGACGGCAGCGACCACAGCTGCGACGACGGCGGCAACCACGGCTGCTACGACGGCGGCAACCACGGCCGCTACGACGGCGGCAACGACGGCAGCGACCACAGCTGCGACGACGGCAGCGACCACAGCTGCGACGACAGCCGCCACCACGGCAGCGACCACGGCCGCCACCACAGCAGCAACTACGGCCGCGACGACAGCCGCCACCACAGCAGCAACTACGGCAGCGACCACAGCGGCAACCACAGCAGCGACGACGGCCGCCACCACGGCGGCAACGACGGCCGCCACTACAGCGGCGACGACAGCCGCGACCACGGCCGCCACCACGGCTGCGACGACGGCGGCAACCACGGCAGCGACGACGGCCGCCACCACGGCGGCAACGACGGCCGC
>JAKAFA010000222.1 GCA_021818185.1 Pseudomonadota bacterium
GGAGTTGGAGGGGTTCGAGGGACCGCTGGACGTGCTGCTCAACCTGGCGCGCGAGCAAAAGGTGGATCTGGCCCGCATTTCCATCCTGCGGCTGGCCGACCAGTATCTGGATTTCGTGGCGCGGGTGCGGGGCCATGCCCTGGATTTGGCGGCGGAATACCTGGTGATGGCCGCCTGGCTGGCCTATCTGAAATCCCGCCTGCTGCTGCCGGTGCCCGAGGAGGCGCCCGAGGGCGAACCCAGCGCTGCCGAGATGGCCGAGGCGCTGGCCTTCCGCCTGCGCCGGCTGGAGGCGATGCAGCGGGCGGGCGAGGGTCTGCTGGGGCGGCCGCGGCTGGGCCGCGACGTCTTCCCGCGCGGCGAACCGGAGGCCCTGCGCCAGTCGGTCAGCTCGGTCTACGACCTGACCCTGTACGACCTGCTCAAGGCCTATGCCGACCATGTGGTGCGCACCTCGGTGCGCACCCTGCATGTCGAGGCCGCCGACCTGTGGTCGGTCGATGATGCGATCCGGCGGCTGGAACGGCTGCTGGGTCATATGCCCGACTGGTCGGTGCTGGCCGCCTATCTGCCGCCCATCGAGGGCGACCGGCTGAAGATGCGCTCGGCTGCCGCCGCCACCTTCGTCGCCGCCCTGGAACTGACCCGGCAGGGACGCCTGCTGCTGCGCCAGGACGGCGGCCCGTTCAGCCCCATTCATGTCAAGGCGGCCCCCGCCGGCACGCTTCCTCCCGCCGGTGAGGCCCCGTGACCGCGTCCTTCGACGATCTGCGGCTGATCGAGGCGGTGTTGTTCGCCGCCACGGCCCCGGTGGACGCCCGCGACTTGGCCGCCCGCCTGCCGGAGGGCAGCGACCTGGCCGCTGTGCTGGCCACCCTCCGCGAGCATTACGCTACCCGCGGCATCGTCCTGGTGGAGCGTGGGGGCAAATGGGCCTTCCGCACCGCTCCCGATCTGTCCGGCCGGATGACGGCCGAAACCACCCAACTGCGCCGGCTGTCGCGGGCGGCGGTCGAGGTGTTGGCCATCGTCGCCTATCACCAGCCGGTCACCCGGGCCGAGATCGAGGAGATCCGCGGCGTGGCTCTGTCCAAGGGCACGCTGGACGCCCTGTTCGAGGCCGGCTGGATCCGCCCGCGCGGCCGTCGGCGCACACCGGGCCGGCCGCTGCAATGGGCGACCACCGAGGGATTCCTCGATCATTTCGGCCTGGAAAGCCTCGAAGACCTGCCCGATCTACGCGAATTGAAGGCTTCGGGCCTGCTGGACGCCCGTCCGGCCGCCGACGCTTACGGCAACCGCGCGGTGGCCGGCGGGCCGCCGGTGGATACCGGCGATGGCCTCGATCCCGGCGACCCGCCGGATGAGCCCCTGGCCGACGACGATTCGCCGGGGGGCGAGGGGTAAGGGGGCGGCTGCCGACCGGCCGATGCAAACAAAATCGGCGAAAGGCAGAGGAGCGGTTGCGGGATGGCGTAGGTTTTGCCATGATCCGCCGCCAACCTCGACCAACATATCGGGCAGGAGTAAGGTGCCATGGGTGGTTTCAGTATTTGGCATTGGCTGATCGTCCTTATGATCGTGCTTCTGCTGTTCGGCGGCGCCGGCAAGATCCCCCGTCTGATGGGCGACGTCGCCAAGGGCGTGAAGGCCTTCAAGCAGGGCCTGAAGGATGAGGACGAGGATCATCCCGCCGGGGCCTCCGCCCAGCCGCGCGCCATTGAGGGTGACCTCAAGGCGGCCGAGCAGCACGACGCCGCCGCCAAGCACTGAGCGGCCGGCCGAGCAGCCGAAAGCGGTAGTGGAGATCGCGGATGTTCGATGTCGCCTGGGACGAACTGGCGCTGATCGCGGTGATCAGCGTGATCGTCATCGGCCCCAAGGACCTGCCCAAGGTGATGCGCCAGGCGGGACGCTGGGCCCGCAAGGCGCGCGAGATGGCGGCCGAGTTCCAGCGCGGCGTCGACGAGATGATGCGCGAATCCGAGCTGGCCGAGTTGAAGCAGCAGGTGGAGAAGGCCTCCGACACCACGGCGTTGCGCCGGCAGGTGGAGGCCGCCATCGACCCCGATCACAAGATCGCCGAAGGCTTGGCCCCGCCGGTCCTTGATGCGCCGTCCGTCCATCCGGCCGCGGCTGTGCCGCCGCCGCCCGCCGCCGACCCGCAGCCGGCGCCGGCCCCCCAGCCGGCCACTCCCGCCGCGTCGCCGACCGTCGAACCTCCGCAGACCCCGCCAGAGCCGTGACCGCCGATTCGCCGCCCGATGACAAGTCCATGCCGCTGCTCGAACATCTGCTCGAGCTGCGCCGCCGGTTGATGTGGTCGCTGCTGGCCTTCGCGCTGGCCTTCGCCTTGTGCTACGCCTTTTCACAGGATATCTACGGATTCCTGGTGCGGCCGTTGGCGCGGATTCTCGCCCAGCACGGCGACGGCGAACGGCGGATGATCTATACCGCGCTGACCGAGGCGTTCTTCACCCATATGAAGGTCTCGGCCTTCGCCGCCGCCTTCCTGTGCTTCCCGGTGTGGGCCGGCCAGTTGTGGGCTTTCGTGGCGCCCGGCCTGTACCGCCATGAGAAGCGGGCGTTCTTTCCCTTCCTGTTCGCCACGCCGGTGCTGTTCCTGATGGGGGCGGCGCTGGTCTACTTCGTTATCATGCCGTTGGCCTGGAAATTCTTCATCTCGTTCGAGGCCACCGAGGGCGGTCTGCCGATCCAGCTGGAGGCCAAGGTCGGGGAATATCTGTCGCTGGTGATGACGCTGATCTTCGCCTTCGGCATGGCCTTCCAGATGCCGGTGGTCCTGACCCTGCTGACCCGGGTCGGATTGATCACCTCGAAGGACCTGGCCGAGAAGCGGCGATTCGCCATCGTCGGCGTCTTCATCTTCGCCGCCATCGTCACTCCCCCCGACATGATCAGCCAGATCTCGCTGGCGGTGCCGATGGTGGCGCTGTACGAGCTGTCGATCCTGTCGTCCAAATGGGCCGAACGCCAGCGCGCCTCCGCCGAACTGATCGCCGGCGAGGCCGACGAGCCGCCGCTGGTCGAGGAAACCGACTTCAACGAGTGATGGCGAGGGGCACGGTGACGGCGAAACGCGAGCCGCGCCCCTCGCGCGAACTGACCGTGACGTGGTGGTCGAGAAGGCGGGCCAGGCGCTCGACGATGGCGAGGCCGAGGCCCAGGCCCTTGGCGCGGTCGCGCTCGGGATTGCCGGCCTGGTAGAACTCTTCGAAGATATTGTCCATCTGCTCGGGCGCCAGGCCGATTCCGCTGTCCCAGACCTCGATCCGCAACCGGTCGCCGCGGCGGCGACAGCCCAGCAGGATTCCGCCTCGTCGGGTGTAGCGCAGCGCATTCTCCAGCAAATTGCGCAGGATACGCTCCAGCAGCAGCGGATCGCTGACCACCCGTGCGTTGCACGGCCGCGCCCGCAGGCGTAGCCCGGCCTGTCGTGCCCGCGCCTCGTATTCGATGCCCAGTTGCGCCAGCAGGGGAGCAATGGCGAAGGGGCGGGCGAGGGGGACCACCAGCCCGGCATCCATGCGCGACAGGTCGAGAATACCGTCCAACAACAGGCGCAAAGCATCGACCGAGCGTTGCAGGTGCTCGACGATGGTGGCGTCCGGATGGCCGGCCAGCTTGGCGGCCAGCAGGTCGGTGAACAGGGTCAGCGACTGGGCCGGCTGGCGCAGATCATGGCTGGCGGCAGTCAGGAACTTGGTTTTGGCCATGCTGGCGCGTTCCGCCTTGTCCCGGGCCGCCTGCAATTCCCGCTCGAACCGGCGCCGGTCGGTGATGTCGCGGGCCACCACCAGGGCCGTCAGGCCGGGGCCGGGCGGGGTGGTGCGGCAGGTCAGTTCCACCGGGAACAACTCGCCGCCGCGGCAGCGAAAATCGGCTTCCACCTGGCCGGAGGCATCGGCCGCCAGCATGCCGCCCAGGTCGCGGCCGGCCAGAACGTCGGCCAGCGGCCGGCCCAGCAATTGCGCGCGGTCCCATCCCAGCCGGCGGCAGGCCGGCAGGTTGGCATCGACGATCGTCGCCTGCGGCAGGCCGACCAGCAGGATCAGATCGTTGCCGGCGTCGAACAGGGTGCGGAAGCGTTCCAGTTCGGCCAGACGGCGGCGCAATTCGGGATAATAGCTCTTGCGCATTGATCCCAGCCCGAACCCGACGATGGATTCGGCGGGCGGGGGAGCGGACGGTTGGTCGGGATCGCCGGTCATAAGGCTTCTTCGAAGATGACCTCGACGTCGCGTTGCCCGGCGCGGCGGGGATTGGTGACGATGCAGGCGTCGCCCAGCGCGTTGCGGGACAATTCGCCGATGTCGGAGTGGGCGATGCCCCGATGGCGCAGGCCCTCGGCGATGCCGAGGGCAGCCTTGAAGTCGCGGATGGCGGTGAACAGGGCGTCGGCCTTGGCCTTGGCGGCCATGCCGCGCAGGTCGAGGCCGAGGGCTTCGCCGATCCGGTCGTAGCGTTCGGGCGCGGCCGAGTAGTTGAAGGCGGTCACATGTTCAAGCAACAGCGCGTTGCTTTCGCCGTGGGGCAGGTCGAAGGCGCCGCCGAGGCTGTGGGACATGGCATGCACCGCCCCCAGGCTGGCATTGGAAAAGGCGATGCCGGCATGCAGCGCCGCCCGCATGATCTGCTCGCGGGCATCCAGGTCGTCGGGATACTGCCGGGCGGTGGGCAGGTGGGCGCGCACCAGCCGGACGGCCTCCAGGGAATGCAGATCCAGGAATGGCGAATGGGCCAGCGAGACGAAGGCCTCGACGGCATGGACCAGGGCATCCAGGCCGGTGAATACCGTCAGTTGCGGGTCCATGGTGGTGGTGGTTTCGGGATCGATCAGCGACACGTCGGGTACCACCGCCTTGCTGATGATCGCCAGTTTGCGCCGTTGCCGGGGCTCGGTGATGATGGCGAATTGCGACACGTCGGCCGAGGTGCCGGCGGTGGTGGGGATGCAGATCAGCGGTGCGCCGGGGCGCTCGACCTTGTCCACGCCTTCGAAGGCGCGGATGTTGCCGCCGTTGGTGCTGAGGATGCTGATCCCCTTGGCACAATCCATCGGAGAGCCGCCACCGACCGCGACGATCACGTCGCAGCCGTGCCGACGGTAGACCTCGATCCCGGCCATCACTTCGTCGGTACGGGGATTGGGACTGACGGCGGTGAATTCCTCGACCTGCAACCCGGCCGCCTCCAGCGAGGCCCGCACCTCGGCCGCCCAGCCGGCCGCCACCACGCCGGCATCGCTGACCAGAAGGACGCGCCAGCCGCCGAAATTGGCGGCGTATTGCCCGGCCAGCCGGCGCGAGCCGCAGCCGAAGACGAATTCGGGAGCGACGAATTTCCGTAAGGGGGTCATGGGACACTCTTCATTCTGCCTGGAGAATCTGGGGCTTTCCTGGCGGATTGGCATACTCCATTGGCTCAGGGACTCCCGGCGCCATCGATTGTTCCACCGGTTGCCGGCATGTTGCCGCGCCCATCGCGGCCCTTCCCTCGACAACCGGAGCGCCGGGGCTTATAAGCCAAGCTTTCCGCATCCTGGGAATGCTGCCGCCATGCACGACCTGAAATCCATCCGCGATAATCCCGAAGCGTTCGACCGCGGATTGGCCCGGCGGGGACTGGAGCCGGCGGCGGCGGCGATCCTGGCGCTGGACGAGCAGCGCCGCGCCGCCCAGACCCGCTTTCAGGAAATGCAGGCCCGCCGCAACGAGGCGTCCAAGCAGATCGGCCTCCTGAAGAAGCAGGGCGGCGACGCGGCCTCGCTGATGGACGAGGTGGCGGCGCTGAAGGAGCGCATCCCCCAGGCCGAGGAGGAGGATAAGCGCCTGGGGGCGGCCATCGACGACCGCTTGGCCCGCCTGCCCAACCTGCCGGCCGAGGACGTGCCCGATGGCCCCGGCGAGGAGCACAATATCGAAGTCGCCCGCTGGGGCGAGCCGCGGCATTTCGACTTTCAGCCGCTGGAGCACGACGCCATCGGCGAGAAGCTGGGGCTGATGGACTTCGCCGGGGCGGCCAAGCTGTCGGGGGCGCGCTTCGTGGTGCTGAAGGGGGCGCTGGCCCGCCTGGAACGGGCGCTGGGCCAGTTCATGCTGGACGTCCAGACCGGCGAGCACGGCTATACCGAGGTC
>JAKAFA010000223.1 GCA_021818185.1 Pseudomonadota bacterium
CCGGGAGCCCTTAATTTCTGCAACGCCCTGACTTGGGGGCAGCTGAGACAGGTGGTGGCCGGCGCGAGGCTGGTGGTGGGCGTCGAGTCGATGGCGGGTCACCTCGCGGCGGCCGAAGGTACCCCTTTCGTCGGAATGTACCGCGGCCTTGCCCCGCTGAATTGGTGGCGGCCGCTTGGCGACGGCGAGATTCTGACTGTGCCCGCCGCGGCGCCATCGACCGGGCCGGCCGAAGCGGGCGATCACGACCCGATGGCGCGGATCGACCCGGACAGCGTCTTCGCCGCCTGCCGCGCATGCCTCGGGCGCGCCGATGCGGCCGTGTCGCCGCCGACATGACGCCGGGCGCCATACCTGGCGCACCGATGAAAAGGGCGGCGCGGACCCGCCGCACCGCCTTTTTTCGTCCGGGTCCTAAGTGCTATTTCCGCCCGATGCTGACATAGGTGAAGCCCGCCTCGCGCATCATTTCCGGCTCGTAGACGTTGCGCAGGTCCACCACCACCGGCGCCTTGAGCAGCGACCGGGTGCGGCCCAGGTCAAGGGCGCGGAATTCGTTCCATTCGGTCAGGATGGCCAGGACGTCGGCGCCCTGCATGGCGGCATAGGGATCGTCGCAATAGGTGATGGCGGGGAGCTGCTTCCTGGCCTCTTCCATGCCTTCCGGGTCGAAGGCGCGGACGCTTGCACCGGCCTCCACCAGGGCGGGAACGATGTCCAGCGACGGGCTGTCGCGCATGTCGTCGGTGTTGGGCTTGAAGGTCAGGCCGAGCACCGCCACCGTCTTGCCGGCAACCGAGCCGCCGCAGGCGGCGACGATCTTGTCGGCCATGCGCTTCTTGCGCTCGTCGTTGACCGCCACCACCGTCTCGACGATGCGCAACGGCGCGCCGGCATCGCGGGCGGTGCGCACCAGGGCGAGCGTGTCCTTGGGGAAGCACGACCCGCCGTAGCCCGGGCCGGGATGCAGGAATTTCTTGCCGATGCGGCCGTCCAGCCCGATGCCCTTGGCCACGTCATGCACGTCGGCGCCCACCTTCTCGCACAGATCGGCGATTTCGTTGATGAAGGTGATCTTGGTGGCCAGGAAGGTGTTGCCGGCATACTTGATCAGCTCGCTGGTCCGGCGCGCGGTGAAGACGATGGGCGTCTCGATCAGGTACAGCACGCGGTAGAGCTGCTTCATCACCGCCCGCGCCCGCTCGGATTCGGTGCCGATCACCACGCGGTCGGGCCGCATGAAATCGTTGATGGCCGAACCTTCCCGCAGGAATTCGGGGTTGGAGACCACGTCGAACTCGGCGTCGGGCCGCCGGTTGCGGATGATGCGCTCCACCTCGTCGCCGGTGCCGACCGGCACGGTGGATTTGTTGACCACCACCGTATAGCCGTCCATGGCGTCGGCGATCTGCTCGGCCGCGGCATAGACATAGGACAGGTCGGCATGGCCGTCGCCGCGCCGCGAGGGAGTGCCCACCGCGATGAACACCGCATCGGCCTCGCGCACCGCCCGGGTCAGGTCGGTGGTGAAGGACAGCCGGCCGGCCTTGACGTTGTCGGCGACCAGCGCATCCAGGCCGGGTTCGTAGATCGGCATGATGTTCCGGTGCAACCGCTCGATCTTGCCGGCATCGGTATCGACGCAGGTCACGGTGATGCCGAACTCGGAAAAACAGGTTCCCGACACCAGGCCGACATAGCCGGTGCCAATCATTGCAATGCGCATGGCAGGCGTTCCAGGACTTAGAGTTTGAACCGGGACAGGGCTTCGCGGGCGGCCCCGCCGATATCGTCGCGTTCCAGCGCGAAGGCGACGTTGGCTTCCAGCCACCCCACCTTGTCGCCGCAATCGAACCGCTGGCCGTCGAACCGCAGGCCATGGAAGGGAACCATGCCGATGGTCTGGGAAATGGCGTCGGTCAGCTGGATTTCGCCGCCGGCCCCCTTTTCCTTGCGGTCCAGCACCTCGAAGA
This sequence comes from Pseudomonadota bacterium, assembly GCA_021818185.1. Classification (GTDB taxonomy): domain Bacteria; phylum Pseudomonadota; class Alphaproteobacteria; order Rhodospirillales; family Magnetospirillaceae; genus JAKAFA01. Next base: position 1,974 of record JAKAFA010000223.1, read on the forward strand.
TGGCCGGGTGCAAAATGTAGCGGCCGATGATCGACAGGGTCGAGGGGGCCAGTTCCGGATCGGGCTTCTCCACCAGGCCCTTGGCCTTGGCGATGCGGCCGTTGTCGTATTCGATGTCCAGAATGCCGTAGCGCCTGGTGTGTTCACGCGGCACGTCCGAGACGGCGACCACATGGCCGCCCACCTCGGTATGGACCGCCACCATCTGCTTCAGGCACGAGGTCTTGGCCAGGATCAGGTCGTCGGGCAGCAGCACCGCGAAGGGTTCGTCGTCCACCAGATCGCGGGCGCACCACACCGCATGGCCCAGGCCCAGGGGCTCCTGCTGGCGGGTATAGGAGATCTGGCCGGATTTCGGCATCCAGCCGGTCACCGCCTCGACCAGATCCAGCTTGCCGCGCTCCTTCAGGGTGCGCTCCAACTCGGGGGCGTGGTCGAAATGGTCCTCCAGCGCGTTCTTGCCGCGGCCGGTAACGAAGATGAAGTGCTCGACCCCGGCCGCCGCCGCCTCTTCCACCGCGTACTGGATCAGCGGCTTGTCCACCACCGGCAGCATTTCCTTGGGCATTGCCTTGGTGGCGGGCAGAAAGCGGGTGCCCATGCCCCCGACCGGGAACACGGCCTTGCGCACGCGACGAGCCATCCTGGAAACTCCTTGGCTTGAACCAACTCCGGCCTGCGGGCGCCTCCCCGCGCACATACACCGGTCGGCGGCTGTTTTGCCATGGCGACGAGCCCGGCGCAACCGAAGCATCGGTCAGGAGGGGGGCTGACGTCCCGCCAGGAGCAGGTCGCGCGCCTGATTGAGGCGGGCGGCGATCCAGCCCGACCCGCCGTGGTCGGGGTGATTGGTCCGCATCAGCCGGCGGTGCGCCGCCCGGATCTCGGCATCGGAGGCGCCGGGTGCCAGGCCCAGCACCTCCCAGGCCTCGGCCACGGTCATCGCCGGGTCGCCCGCCAGCCTGGCGGCCGGACCATCCTTTGGCCGCAGCCGCCGCCACAGGGCGTGCAGGTGCAACAGCCGCGTCACCCACGGCGCCAACCCGGCCGCCACGGCAATGAGCCCGGCCAGCCGGCCGGTCACCAGCAGCCAGAGCCCCAGCCCCACCAGCCCGGCCAGCCCCACCGCCCGCAGGCCGCGCGCCACCGCCCGCGGCGAGGCGGTGAGCAGCCAGCGCAGCCCCCAGCCCAGCAGGGCGAGGGAAAGCGCCAGGACGAGCAGGCGCAGGATCAAAACTCCCCCCGGGATCGGCCATGCCGCGTCGAACGGCCCACGGCAGCCATCGGAACGACCGGACCGGCGCAAGCCCCCAGCCGGCCGCTTGCCGCGCCGAGCCATCATCCCACATGGGATACGGAGGTGCATGATGGAAGTTCGCATCGTCCATCTCGGCGCAGCCCCGGTGCAATCCGGCCCGGCCCGCGACCATGGCTGGGTGGTGGAGTTCGAGCCGGAAGCGCCCCCCGGCCACGACCCGCTGATGGGCTGGACCAGTTCCACCGACCCGCGCCAGCAGGTGCGGCTGACCTTCCCGTCGCTGGCCGCCGCCGAAGCCTATTGCCGGCGCGAGGGATTGGACTGGGTGGTGCACCTGCCCCACCGCCGCGGTGGGCGCCGACGTTCCTACGCCGACAATTTCCTGCCCCTGGACGGCCGGCCCAAGCCCATCTACCCGCATTGATCCGCCGCATTAACCAGGGCGCCGCCGCCACACTGGCCGGGTGGGGGGATGAAACCGGCCGGCCGCGCGCCCAGTTTCATGAACGGTAGCCACGACAGGAGATCCCCCCATGCCCGGCGCCTACGAGCGGCTGATCCCGCCCTTCCGGTCCCTGGTCGACCGCCTGCTCGCCGATACCGAGGGCGAAGGCTGGGCGGTCCGCCGCGCCTATCTGGCCAGCATCTACGACGCGCTGGACCGCGGCCGCGACGAGCGGCCGGCCCTCGACCCCGAAGCCTCACTCTCGGCGATCATCGCGGCGGTGATCGAACGGGCCGGCGCACCGGCCATCGCCGAAGTCATGCAGGCGGGGATCTACGCCGCCTCGGCCGAACCCGCCCACCGCGCCGCCTCGGCCGCGTGGTTCGATCTGCATCCCGACCAGTTCGCCCTGATCCGCCAGGAAATGGCCGGCGGCCGAACCCTTCACTGACGGGGAATCGACGCCGCCGTACCCGGGATTCCCCCCGGCACGGCGGCCCATCCCGGAACGCGCCCTCTCAGGGCTCGCGGCGGGGTTCCGACCCGCCGCGGCCGCCCAAGACGGCGAAAGGCACGATGTGGGCCAGCACGTCGCGCACCCCGTCGGCCACGCCCACCAGCAGATGGCGGGTCGTGTCGACTGCGGCGATGCCGACGTCGCCGGCGGCGCGCACCGTGTCGGTAGCCACGTCGCGGATCAGGATGACCCCCTCGTGGGCGGCAGAATGGATGCCCTGCATCCGCTCTCCCATGCCGCTGTCGCCGGGTTCGGTGGAGTGGGTTTCGGTCTCGACGTCGGCCATGCTTTACCTCCTTGGGTTTGCAAAGGGAATCAAGTCGCCGGCCGGGCGCGGAGCATCATCGCCGCGCTGAGCGTGTACCAGAGCAGAGTGGGAGCCGGCACGTCGAACCGCCCGCGACCGGCCTGCACCGCGGCCAGAACCGCCAGCGAGGTCACCACCAGCCCCATCAGGCCGAACCGCCCGCCGGAGAACCGGCGGATCCCGAGGTCAGTCCGTTCCAGTGCCGCGGTCAGATCCTCTTCCAGCGGCCGCAGGGCGCGCGGCGGGACCAGATCGAACAATCCCTCTTCCCGCCCGACCCGAGCCAGCAATTCCGCAGTGATCGCCCCCCACACCAGCACGCTGCCGGTGCGGTGGTCGACCTCCACGCCATGGACACCCGGCTCGGCGGCCAGCCGGTGGCGCACCCGTTCCAGGTGGCCGGGATGGCCGCGCGCCAGCCGCAGGCGCACCCGCCCGCGGGTGACGTGGGCCACATGGGCATGCGGGATCGGCCCATGCGGGGACCGCACCGCAGCCGGGTGGTGCGGCTGGTGGTGAGGAACGGGAAGGTCAGGCACTTCCGGCCTCCCCGCCGGCCGCCGGCATCACCTGGCCACCCATCGCCGGTCCGCCCTCCTGGCGGGCGCGGGCCTCGGCCATCATGTCCTCGGCATATTCGCCGAATTCGGCCACCGCCTCGCGCCCCCGTTCCCAGGCGCCCAGGCCGGCGCGGATGGCGGCGTCCACCGTCGGCCGGGTGGCACGGACCACCGCCGGAAGCACCAACGGCGCGAGCAGCCCCGCCCCGAAGCCGATGGCGAGTCCCTTCCAGGTTTCGCGGGTCACATCCGACCTCCGTATCATGAAGCGGACCGGTCCAAAAGGCACCGCCCCTCCAGAGATGGGGGCCGTTCCGGCCTGCCGCCGTTCCCCCCCTTGGGTACGGAAATCGGCATAGGCGGATCGGACGCCGCCGGTCGCGCGTTCGACGCCCGATCCCCCATCATGCGCCGGCCGCCCGGCCGGCGCATCGCCGCCGCCGGAGCAGGGCCGCACCCTTGCGGGATGCACCAGGGCGGGCCGGGCTCTCCGTTTTCGCTCCGCTACCACCTTGCGACACGAGAGTGTCACGCCACCGTCAAATGGCCATCACGGAAAGAGCCGTATGATGCCGGCCATGGCCGACACCCTGCACCACCTGCCCGGGCGCCTGCGGCTGCGCCTCGCCGCCCTGCGGCGCAACCCCGATCTGGCCGCCCGCCTGCGGTCGTCGCTGGCCGCCCTGCCCGGCCTGGCCGGGGTGGACGTCAACCCGCTGACCGGCAGTGTGCTGGTCCATTCCGACCCGGCCGCCGGATCACTTGCCGGCCTCGCCGCCGCCTTGGCCGCCCACGGGATAGCCATGCCCGACCTGCCGCCCCTCCACCCGGCCGAACGTCTGGGCGAAGCCATGCTGGCCCTGGCCGTCGAGGCGGTACTCAGGAAATCGGCGGCGGCGCTGCTCGGCGCCCTGGTTTGAACGCCTCGTTGACCGCATAGGGCACAACGGCCGCGGCGGCCACGGCGGCGAGATCGACGGCGCCCAGCGGGGCCAGGCGCAGCAGGCGCCGCA
>JAKAFA010000013.1 GCA_021818185.1 Pseudomonadota bacterium
GCGCATCAACTGGCTGGCCGACACCAGCCCGAAGGGCATCGGCCAGTCCTGCGGCATGATGGTCAATTATCTCTACAAGCCCGATGACATCGCCGGCAACCACGAGGCTTACAGCGGCGGCGGCAAGGTGGCGATGTCGGCCGAGGTCAAGGGACTGTCGAAGGGATAGCCCCGCCCCCCGCTTCCGCGCTGGAGGACGGGGCTACTGGCCGCCTCAGAACCCAGGGAGGTCAGGGCGGGACAGGGGGGTTGCGGCGATACCCTCGATCTCGATCAGCCAGTCGGGGCGGCAGACCGGACCGCGGACGATGACGGTGGGCAGGCCGGGGAAGCGCTGTTCAAGGTGGGCGCGTACCCGGTCGTGGTCGCTGGGATCGCGGAGATAGACGATCCAATGCATCATGTCGGCCAGGTCCGCACCGCCGGAGCGCAGGATGGCTGCGACGTTCTCCAGCGCCCGGTCCAACTGGGCGATGACGTCGCCCGTGAACAGCACCGCCCCGGTATGGTCGATGCTGGCAGTGCCCGAAATGAAGTAATGGGCGCGGTCGGCGTAGGCGATGCGGGTGCCGCGCTCGAAGGTGACGTTGTAATCCTTGGTCAGGCACATGTAGTCCAGGTCGTTCAAGAACGACATCTGGGCCGGTTCCATGTCGGGCATCGAATAGGCGTCGAGCACCACCACGTCGAACTGGTGGGCACAGGCTCCCTCGATTCCGGTGCTGGCGATATAGTGGGTTTCGGCGGTCAGGCCGTGCTCGTCGAAGACGGCGATGCGGCTTTTGACCACGTCGCGATAGAAGACATCCACATCCTTGACGTAAATCCAGGTGCGAACGCAATGGTCGCGCAGATTGGCGCCCAGGTTGCCCAACGCCCCGGTCAGGGTGTCGAACACCTCGCGGGTCTGGGCATCGGCGTCGGCACGGGCGATGGCGCCGCCGGCGCACAGGCGCGTGGTCCACAGATGGCGGCGGCCGTTGCGGTCCAGCAGCACCTGATGGGGCGACAGGCGCGTCTTGGCGAGGCTGCCGCCGCCGTCCAGGTGATAGGCAAGCAAGGCGATCTTGGCTCCCGGCAGCGGCGGCTGCTGGATCACCGATACCGCCACCGGGCCCGCCGGCCCGTCATTCACCAGCGAACTGGTTTGCAGCGCCGCCACCTGGTTGGCGGAATCGCTGAGGAAGATGCGGCGGAAAATGGCGGTGGCGGGGTCGAGGCCGAGGCGCCGCAGCGCCTCGGCGTAGCGGGCTTCGATCACCGCGACCTGGCCGGAGAAATCCAGCTCGGCCGGGGCCTCGACGCTCAGGTGATATTCGGTTCCCGCCGGGCCGGCGAAGCGGCGCACATTGACGCCCGGCGACGAGCCGAGGTCGGGGCAGGTGGGAGACGGCCGGGCGGCCGGCAGACTGATGGTCATGGGGGCGTTTCCATGCGGCGTGGGCGGGTCAGCGCAGGCGGATCGGCTGGTCGGGGAAACACAGCTGATCGCGGTCACGCCAGGACGGATGGACGTAGTTGATTTCCATCAGCCGGCGGATGCCGCGGATCTTGCGCTTCTCGAAGCCGTGCCAGGTGTTTTCGCCCGGAATGAAAATGGCCGCCGAGTTGAAGGCCGAGGACGAGCGGCCGAACCACCGCTTGTCGGCGTCGTAGATGTCCGTGCCCCATTCCGCGGCATCGGGGCCGGTGCACAGATAGATCACCATCGAGAACAGCTTTTGCGGCACATCGTGGTGCGGCTCCAGCCAGGCGCCATCGATGTCCTGGATGTATTCCACGCGCAGATAGCTGCCATCGGCCTCGAAGCCGCAGGTTTCGCCGGCCAGCTTGGCCACTTCCGGCCGCTGGAGCGCCGTCGCCAGGGCGGCGCAGGCCGGGAAATCGGCCTGCAGGCGCGGGGTGAAGAAGGTGCGCAGCGAGTTGTCCACGTCGCGCACGCCCCTGCAATCGTCGATCAGCAGCGGCGCGATGGGCAGGCTGATGATGCCCTGGCAGAGCGCCTCGGGCAGGACTTCAAGCAGGTTCCAATGGGTATAGGGAATCTCGTCGCGGGTGCAATCCAGCAGGGCGCGACGGAAGTGCCGGGCAATCTGCTCCGGCCCCGGCATGACGATCAGGCTCATGACGGCTCATCCTGGCAAGAGGGACGGGGCGGGCGGCTCAGCGGCCGCCGCGCGACATTTTGCGGGGGGCCATGCCCACCAGCTGGCGCAGGCCCGGCACCGATTTGGCGAAGGCGCTGACCGCGTGGCGCATGTAGGTCTTGCGGGCATAGGCCCGCGTATCCACCCAGCAAAACTGCAGGCTCATGCGCGGCCCCTTCTGCGGCAGGAAGCCGTGGTAGGATTTGTCACTGACCCGGAACATCAGCATCTTGCCGAATTCGGGCGGGAATTCGAACGCCATGTCGTCGCGCGAGTTGCTGCGCAGGACCCGCAGCCGGCCGCGCTCGTAAGGCCACTCGCGGCTGAGGCCCAGGATGACGGTGAACAGCTTGTGCTTGCTGTCGGGGTGGGCATAGCCCTCGTTGTAGTGGCCGCTGGTGTTGCCCATCATGACCAAGGTCGGATGGGCCGCGCTCAGGTCCATGCCGAACTTCCGTTCGACGATGCGCCGGAAGCGGGGATTCAGCAGATCCTTGAGCAGGGCGTCGAATTGCGCGCCGTACCGCAGATTGGGGATGCCGTAGGTTCCCCGGTGCGGGATGACCGGGGCGTCGGCCAGGACCGTTTCCTTGTGGTCCAGCGGAATGGCTTGGTCGACGAAGGCGTAATCGTAGGGATCGCGGTTGAGGACGGCGGCCGTCAGCGCGGCCTCGTCCAGGAATCGGAACGGGGGGTCAAGTTCGCTCATGACTCTAACCTCACTGCCTGGTCGTTGGCGATGGACCCCACACCGCACCAGTCGCGGTTGGTCCATACAGCCAAGCAATGGGAGGACCATAGCGCCGGGCTGAGAAAATAAAAAGGGATTCTTTCGGCCGACCGCCCGCTGTCAGGCCGTTGTCATCTCAGTACTTAAAAGCCTCATAAACTGGGCGGGTTTATCTGTATTTTTAATAACTCCAATTATTTAATTCTGATTTCGTGGACGAAGCGGTCGACCTGCCGTTCCAAGGTGCCGGAACTGGTGGTAAGCGCCGTGGCCGCAGTCAGCACGCCGCGCGCCGCGCCGCCGGTTTCGGTGGCGGCCTGCGACACCCGGGCGATGGTGCCGGTGACCTCCTGGGTGCCCAGGGCGGCCTGCTGGACGTTGCGGGCGATCTCGGCGGTGGCGGCGCCCTGTTCCTCGACGGCGGCGGCGATGGACCCGGCGATGTCGTTGATCTGGCCGATGGTGGTGGTGATGCTGCCGATGGCGCCCACCGCGTCGCGGGTGGCGCCCTGGACGGCGGCGATCTGGGCGGTGATCTCGTCGGTGGCCTTGGCGGTCTGGTTGGCCAGGCTCTTCACCTCGCCCGCCACCACGGCGAATCCCTTGCCGGCATCGCCGGCCCTGGCGGCCTCGATGGTGGCGTTCAAGGCCAGCAGGTTGGTCTGGCTGGCGATGTCGTTGATCAATTTGACCACCTGGCCGATGCGGTTGGCGGCATCGGACAGGCTCTGCACCATCTTGTTGGTTCGCCGCGCATCATCCATGGCGGCGCCGGCGATGCGGGTCGAGTTGGCCACCTGCCGGCCGATTTCGCCGATGGAGGAACTTAGCTCCTCGGCGGCGGCGGCTACGGTCTGGATGTTGTTGGTGGCCTCTTCGGCGGCGGCGGCCACGGTGCTGGATTGCCGCGAGGCCTCCTCGGCGGCGGCCGACAGGGAGCGGGCCAGCCCCTCCATGCCGGCGGCGGCGGCGGACACCTCGCGGACCACCCCCTTGACGTCGCGTTCGAAGGAATCGGCCTTGGCCCCCAGTTCGCGGGCGATCACCGCCTGGGTGTTGGTCTCGATATAGACCGAAGTGGCGAGGTCAAGGTCGAGGAAGACGGCCTTGTTGATCGCCGCCAGAACCTGGGCCAGACGATCGGGCCGCTTGCGGTAGGTTTGCACCGCCAGGGCCTGGACCTGATTGAGCACATAGCAATAGCCGGCGGTATACCAGCGCGGTTCGAGGCCGATCCGTTGGTGGACCCGGCCGATTTCGGTGACCTGGGCGACGTAACGGTCGTCGAAATTGCCGGCGAACACGCTGTCCAGCCAGTGGCGGCGCTGCATGGCCCGCGCATGGGCCATGGACTGGGTGGTGGGGAATTTGGCGGCGACCGCAGGGTTGGCCTGGATATGGCGGTAAAAGGCGTCCAGCATGCCGTCGAGCCTGGGGGCCAGCACTTCGCGGAAGTCCCGCAGGACGGCCCGCGTCGTTTCGTCGATTTCGAGGAAGGCCAAGCGTCCGTTACGGTCCATATCCATAGGCGATACTCCCTTCGGCATAGGCAGTGTTAGATATGATGGATATGCGACTAAGTTGCAATAACCGGGAAAATGATCTGCCCGAAGGCCCTGATTTTCCGTGAAGCGCCGCCCGGCCCGCGCCGTCAGGCATCAGCCGTTTGGCGAAACAGAAGAACTGTATCCTCGTCGGCGACTGTGTTATAGACACCCCTTCCGGCGGGCCGGGCCCCCTTGGGGGCGCCTGTCCATGCGGGCGTGGTGGAACTGGTAGACACACTGGATTTAGGTTCCAGCGGCGCAAGCCATGGGGGTTCAAATCCCTTCGCCCGCACCAGCTCCCGCGACCCAGGGCGTATTCGCGCCGGGCGACGGCGGAGGCCGCCGGAAATTGCTGTGACCCCATGGATTTGATTGGCGAAAGACTGATGCAGGTAACCGAGATCGATGCCAACGGCCTGAAGCGCGAATTCAAGGTCGTCATTCCGGCTGGGCAGCTGGAGACGCGGATGCAGGATCGGCTGTCCGAGATCGCCCGCACCATTCGTATGCCGGGCTTCCGGCCGGGCAAGGTGCCGTTGAAGCTGGTGCGCCAGAAGTATGGCGCCTCGGTGATGGGCGAGGTGGTGGAGAAGGCGGTCAGCGACGGCACCCAGGCGGCCATCAGCGAAAAGGGCCTGCGCCCGGCGCTTCAGCCCAAGGTCGAGATCACCAGCTACGATCAGGGCACCGACCTGGAATTCACCGTGGCGCTGGAAGTCCTGCCGGACATCGCGCCCATGGACTTCGCCACCATCTCCATCGAGCGCGAGAAGGCGGCGGTGCCGGAAGCCGAGGTGGATGAGGCCCTGGCCCGCATCGCCGAGCGCAATGAGGACAGCGCGCCGGTGGACCGCGCCGCCGCGGCGGGCGACGTGGTGGTGATCGATTTCCTCGGCAAGCAGGACGGGGTCGCCTTCCCCGGCGGGTCGGCCGAGAACTACCAGCTCAAGCTGGGATCGGGCACCTTCATTCCCGGCTTCGAGGATCAGCTCCTCGGCAAGAAGGCCGGCGACGAGACGGTGGTCGAGGTGACTTTCCCCGAGGCCTACGGCAACGACAACCTGGCCGGCAAGGGCGCCCAGTTCGAGATCAAGGTGCACGAGGTGCGCGAGCCCAAGGCGCCGGTTCTCGACGACGAGTTCGCCAAGAAGCTGGGCATGGAGACGCTCGACGGCCTGAAGCAGGCGGTGCGCGAGGAGATCAGCCGCGAGCTGGACGGCCTGGCGCGCCTGCGGGTGAAGCGGCGGCTCCTTGACGTTCTGGCCGCCAATCACGATTTCCCGGTTCCGGGCACCATGGTCGAGCAGGAATTCGAGGCGATCTGGAAGCAGCTCGAAGAGGACAAGGCGGCGGGCCGCACCGACCCGTCCGACGCCGACAAGAGCGAGGAGGAGCTGAAGGGCGAGTACAAGAGCCTGGCCGAGCGCCGCGTGCGCCTGGGCCTGCTGCTGGCCGAAGTGGGTCGCACCAATACCGTCACGGTCAGCCAGGACGACCTGAACCGGGCGCTGATGGCGGAAGCGCGCCAGTTCCCCGGCCAGGAGCATCTGGTGTTCCAGTATTACCGCAACAATCCCGAGGCGCTCGACCGTCTGCGCGCCCCGATCTTCGAGGACAAGGTGATCGACTTCATCCTGGAACTCGCCCAGGTGGCGGAAAAGGATGTCGAGGCCGCCGAACTGCGCAAGGATCCGGATGCTGCCGAGGCGGCCCCGGCCGACGCGGCTGAGCCGAAGAAGAAGGCCAAGACGGCCGAGTGACGGTGTCGCAGGAGTCGCGCGCCCCGGCGAGGATCTGACAAGAAGGACTGACCATGCGCGAGAGAGATCCTTACGACCTCTATATGAATACCCTGATCCCCATGGTGGTCGAGCAGACCAACCGGGGTGAGCGCTCCTACGACATTTATTCGCGCCTGCTGAAGGAGCGGATCATTTTCCTGACTGGCCAGGTCTACGACGAGGTTTCCAGCCTGATCTGCGCCCAGTTGCTGTTCCTCGAATCCGAGAATCCCAACAAGGATATCTCGTTCTACATCAATTCGCCGGGCGGCGTGGTGACCTCGGGACTGGCGATCTACGACACCATGCAATACATCCGGCCGCAGGTGTCGACGGTGTGCATCGGCCAAGCCGCCTCCATGGGCTCGCTGCTGCTCACCGCCGGGGCCAAGGACAAGCGCTTCGCCCTGCCCAACGCCCGCATCATGGTCCACCAGCCGTCGGGCGGGTTCCAGGGCCAGGCCACCGACATCGAGATCCATGCCCGTGAGATCCTCGCCCTGCGGGCCCGGCTCAACAATATCTATGTCGAGCATACCGGCCAGCCCCTCGACGTGATCGAGCAGGCCATGGAGCGCGACAAGTTCTTGAATGCGACCGACGCCAAGGAGTTCGGTCTGATCGATCAGGTGGTGGCCAGCCGGCCGCCTGGCGACGAACCGGACAACGCTTCCGCGTGATGCGACGGCGGCGGGCGGGGGAACGGCCCCTCCGCCCGCCGACGGCAAACCGGGGTGTCCTCCGGCCGCGTGGGGCGGACGGGGGAATTTCGTTGTCTGCCGGCTTCCGGTGTGTCTAACATGATTCTCACCCGGCCGCGTTATCCAATGGAGTTTCGATGACCAAGTCCACCAGCGGCGATTCCAAGAACACCCTCTACTGCTCGTTCTGCGGGAAGAGTCAGCATGAGGTGCGGAAGCTGATCGCCGGGCCGACGGTATTCATCTGCGATGAATGCGTCGAGCTATGCATGGACATCATCCGCGAAGAGCACAAGACCCACCTGGTCCGCTCCCGGGACGGAGTGCCGACGCCGCGCGACATCCGCGCCGTGCTCGACGATTACGTCATCGGCCAGGACCACGCGAAGAAGGTGCTGTCGGTTGCGGTCCATAACCATTATAAACGGTTGCAGCACGGCGGCAAGAACAACGAGATCGAGATCGCCAAGTCCAACATCCTGCTGGTCGGCCCCACCGGCTGCGGCAAGACCCTGTTGGCCCAGACCCTGGCGCGCATCCTCGACGTGCCCTTCACCATGGCCGACGCCACCACCCTGACCGAGGCGGGCTATGTCGGCGAGGATGTCGAGAACATCATCCTGAAGCTGCTCCAGGCGGCGGAATACAATGTCGAGCGCGCCCAGCGCGGCATCGTCTACATCGACGAGGTCGACAAGATCAGCCGCAAATCCGACAATCCCTCCATCACCCGCGACGTGTCGGGCGAGGGGGTGCAGCAGGCCCTGCTGAAGATCATGGAAGGGACGGTGGCCTCGGTGCCGCCCCAGGGCGGGCGCAAGCATCCGCAGCAGGAATTCCTGCAGGTGGACACCACCAACATCCTGTTCATCTGCGGCGGTGCCTTCTCGGGCCTCGAGAAGATCATCTCGCAACGCGGCAAGGGCACTTCCATCGGCTTCGGGGCCGACGTGCGCGGCCCCGAGGAGCGGCGCATGGGAGAAATCCTGCGCGAGGTCGAGCCCGAGGATCTGCTGAAGTTCGGCCTGATCCCCGAATTCGTCGGCCGCCTGCCGGTGATCGCCACCCTCGACGACCTGGATGTCGACGCTTTGGTGGATATCCTGTCCAAGCCGAAGAACGCCCTGGTCAAGCAGTATCAGCGTCTGTTCGAGATGGAGGACACCCGCCTGACCTTCGCCGACGATGCGCTGCATTCCATCGCGGAAAAGGCCATCGCCCGCAAGACCGGGGCCCGCGGCCTGCGCTCGATCATGGAAACCATCCTGCTGGACACCATGTTCGACCTTCCCAGCCTGGAATCGGTTGAGGAGGTGGTGGTCAACCGCGAGGTTTCCGAGGGGCGGGCCAAGCCCCTCTACATCCATTCCGACCGGCGGGAGGATATGGGAAGCTCGGCCTAAGGGCCTCCCTCCCTCCACTCGAGGTTTCAAAAGGAAGTGGGTCCCCCTTGACGGGGAAGGGAAGCCCACCAAGATACTCCAGAGTGGTTGGAATTGTTCTAAAGTGGGTACGCGCCCCTCCCTTCGCGGGGGGCTCAGATAAGCAGAGGTAGCATGGTCGAAATCGCACGAGGCGACGTCTTCCCCGTCCTCCCCCTCCGCGACATCGTGGTTTTCCCCCACATGATCGTGCCGTTGTTCGTCGGGCGGGAGAAATCGGTCCGCGCCCTTGAGGATGTGATGCGCGAGGACAAGCAGATCCTGCTGGTCGCGCAGAAGAACGCCTCGCAGGACGACCCCACCACCGACGACATCTATACCGTCGGAACCGTCTCGACCGTGCTGCAGCTGTTGAAGCTGCCGGACGGCACCGTCAAGGTTCTGGTCGAAGGCGGGCGACGGGCCCGCATCCAGTCGTTCACCGACAATCCCTCGTTCTTCCAGGCGCAGGCCGACTTCATCCCGGAACGGGAGGGAGAACAACAGGAACTGGAAGCCCTGTCGCGGTCGGTGGTTTCGCAGTTCGAGCAATACATCAAGCTCAACAAGAAGATCCCGCCGGAAGTGCTGGTCTCGGTCAACCAGATCGAGGACCCGGGCAAGCTGGCCGACACCGTGGCCTCGCATCTCAGCCTGAAGATCGCCGAGAAGCAGGAACTGCTGGAGACCGACACCGTCGCCGAGCGCCTGGAGCGTGTCTATTCCTACATGGAGGGCGAGATCGGCGTCCTTCAGGTGGAGAAGAAGATCCGCAACCGCGTCAAGCGGCAGATGGAGAAGACCCAGCGCGAGTACTACCTCAACGAACAGCTCAAGGCGATCCAGAAGGAGCTGGGCGAGACCGAGGATGGCCGCGACGAGGCCGCCGAACTGGAAGACCGCATCAAGAAGACGCGGCTGTCCAAGGAGGCGCGGGAAAAGGCGCTGGCCGAGCTGAAGAAGCTCAAGACCATGAGCCCGATGTCGGCCGAGGCGACGGTGGTGCGCAACTACCTGGACTGGCTGCTGACCATTCCGTGGAAGAAGCGGACCAAGGTCAAGAAGGACGTCAAGCTGGCCGAAACGATCCTCAACCACGACCATTACGGCCTGGAAAAGGTCAAGGAACGCATCCTGGAATACCTGGCGGTGCAGACCCGCACCGAGAAGGTCAAGGGGCCGATCCTCTGCCTGCTGGGCCCGCCCGGTGTCGGCAAGACCTCGCTCGGCAAGTCCATCGCCAAGGCGACCGGCCGTACCTTCGTGCGCATGTCGCTGGGCGGTGTGCGGGACGAGGCGGAAATTCGCGGCCACCGGCGCACCTATATCGGCTCGATGCCCGGCAAGATCATCCAGGGCATGAAGAAGGCCAAGTCGTCCAATCCGCTGTTCCTGCTGGACGAGATCGACAAGCTGGGCGCCGACTGGCGCGGCGACCCCGCCTCGGCGCTGCTCGAGGTGTTGGATCCCGAGCAGAATTCGACGTTCAACGACCATTACCTCGAGGTCGATTACGACCTGTCGGACGTGATGTTCGTCACCACCGCCAACTCGCTGCGCATGCCCCAGCCCCTGCTGGACCGCATGGAGATCATCCGCCTGTCCGGCTATACCGAGGACGAGAAGGTGGAGATCGCCAAGCGCCACCTGATCGACAAGGTTGAGGCGGCGGCCGGCCTGGCCAAGGGCGAATGGTCGGTGACCGATGACGCCCTGCGCGATGTGATCCGCTACTACACCCGCGAATCCGGCGTGCGCAACCTGGAGCGCGAACTGGCCAACCTGGCCCGCAAGGCGACCAAGGAAATCGTCGCCGCCAAGAAGAAGCGGCTGGTGGTCACCCCCAAGAACCTGGAAAAGTATGCAGGGGTGCGGCGGTACCGCTACGGCGAGGCCGAGATGGAGGATCTGGTCGGCGTGGTGACCGGCTTGGCCTGGACCGAGGTCGGCGGCGAATTGCTGTCCATCGAGGCGGTGACCATGCCCGGCAAGGGCAGCTTCAGCCATACCGGCAAGCTGGGTGACGTGATGCAGGAATCGGTGCAGGCTGCCCGGTCCTATGTCCGCTCGCGCTCGGTCACTTTCGGCCTCAAGCCGTCGGTGTTCGAGAAGAAGGACATCCATGTCCACGTTCCCGAAGGCGCGACCCCCAAGGACGGGCCTTCGGCCGGCGTGGCCATGTGCACCGCCATCGTCTCGGCCTTGACCGGCATCCCGATCCGCAAGGATGTGGCGATGACCGGCGAGATCACCCTGCGGGGGCGGGTCCTGCCCATCGGCGGCCTCAAGGAGAAGCTGCTGGCGGCGCTGCGCGGCGGGCTGACCACCGTGCTGATTCCCAAGGAAAACGAGAAGGACCTGGCGGAGATCCCCGACAACGTGAAGAAGGGGTTGGAGATCGTGCCGGTGTCTACCGCCGACGAGGTGTTGCAGCGGGCGCTGACCCGCATGCCGGTGCCCATCGAATGGGAAGAGCCGGCCGAGGCTGCGCCGGCGGTGCCGGCCGAGCCGGCGGTGGGGGCGGTGACGACCCACTGACCTCCGGCCGAGTCGTTTGGACGGCCGTCGCGGCGACGCGACGGCCGTTCGCGTTCCGGGAGAGGCGAATCCCGGTGGAAATGGCAGATCTTCAAGGGTTTGAGGGGGTTTGCCAATTGACGCCCCCCAACCCCCGAATTATGCTCCTTCATCGATTCGCAGGCGGTTGCGCACAGCCGCCGGCGCCAACGATGTAAAAAGGGGGCCATCAGGTGAACAAGAACGATCTCGTGACGGCGGTCGCCAGCAGCACCGGCCTGTCCAAGTCGGAAGCCGCCAAGGCGGTCGAGGGCGTGTTCGATGCCATCACCGGCGAGCTGAAGTCGGGCGGTGAGGTTCGTCTCGTCGGCTTCGGCACCTTTACGGTGGCCGAGCGGGCCGCCTCGGAAGGGCGCAATCCGCGGACCGGCGACAAGATCGCCATTCCCGCCTCCAAGCAGCCGAAGTTCAAGGCGGGCAAGGGGCTGCGGGATTCCGTCCAGTAATCTTCGGGAATTCCGGCGCATGCCGGCCGCCGGCGCCCCCGGCCGCCGGCATGCTTTGTTTCATCGCATTGTTGCCAGCCGCCGGCCCCTCGGGGTATGACAGCGGCGCGGCCGGCCCGGCCGCAACGGGCGGGCGGTTAGCTCAGTTGGAAGAGCGCCAGTTTTACACACTGGATGTCGGGGGTTCGAACCCCTCACCGCCCACCATGCGCCGCGCCCCGGGGGCGCACCCTCGGGCTACCCGCCCCATCGATCGCCATACCAGCCAGACGCAAGGATTGCTGCGGTGTCGGCTTGACACCCGGGGCGGGGTGGATTACACCACGCCTACCCACGTGGGTGGCCGCGGGCCGGTATATTCCGTTTTGGCGGATGACCCGGCGGGGAAAGCGGCGCAGACCCGACCTGCCGGGAAGGAGGGGGCCCTCCTACGCGGGATGACGGGTGGCGTTGCAACGCGGTAAAGGATATTGTCTGTTCCCAAAGGGGGAATGCCGACAGGCACGCAGGTGCCGTCGCGGCCTGACCAACGGACGGTGCGCTGCCGGGACGACCGGAGCGCGGCGGACTGCAAGGGCCCGGACGGCCGAAACGTGCGCGGCGGCACCCGCTGGGGACCCGACTGGAAGCAAGGGCAGGGACGATGGACGCTTGGCTGCTCGAATATCTGCCGATCCTGATTTTTCTTGGCATCGCCTTTGCCATAGCCTTCATCGCCGTTGCGGCGTCGTGGCTGGTGGCGCGGCAAAAGCCCGATTCGGAAAAAGGCTCGGCCTATGAATGCGGGTTCGATGCCTTCGGGGATGCGCGTTCGAAATTCGACGTGCGGTTCTATCTGGTGGCCATCCTGTTCATCATCTTCGACCTCGAGGTGGCGTTCCTGTTCCCGTGGGCGGTCGCGCTGGGCAAGATCGGCCTGTTCGGGTTCTGGTCGATGATGGCGTTCCTGGGCGTGCTGACCGTCGGCTTCATCTACGAATGGCGAAAGGGAGCCTTGGAATGGGAGTGACCTCCGGTCTGGTGACCCCGACCCACGCAGCGCCGCTCGGCCAGGGTCCGGCCCAGGAGCAGCTGCTGCGGGCCGTCACCGACGAAATCCAGAACAAGGGGTTCGTCCTCGCTTCGGTGGACAAGCTGGTCAACTGGGCGCGGACCGGCTCGATGTGGCCGATGACCTTCGGTCTGGCCTGCTGCGCGGTGGAGATGATCCACGCCGGCTGCTCGCGCTACGATCTCGACCGCTTCGGCATCGTGTTCCGGCCCAGCCCGCGCCAGTCGGACGTGATGATCGTCGCCGGCACGCTGACCAACAAGATGGCCCCGGCCCTGCGCCGCGTCTACGACCAGATGGCCGAGCCGCGCTGGGTGATCTCGATGGGGTCCTGCGCCAACGGCGGCGCATATTATCACTATTCCTATTCGGTGGTGCGGGGCTGCGACCGCATCGTGCCGGTGGACGTCTACGTCCCCGGCTGCCCGCCGACCGCCGAGGCGCTGCTGTACGGCATCATGCAGTTGCAGAAGAAGATCCGGCGCACCGGCTCCATTGCCCGCTGACGCCGAGAGGGAAGGCCCGACGACCATGACCCAAGCGCTGAAGGACCTGGGCGACTACATCGCCGCCGCCCTGCCCGGCGACGTGCTCGCCACCGACGTCAACCGCTGCGGCGAGCTGACGCTGATCGCCCGTGCCGCCGCCATCCAGAAGGTGATGACCTTCCTGCGGGACGATGCCGGCTGCCTGTTCAAGCAACTGGTGGACGTCTGCGGCGTCGACTGGCCGGGGCGCGAGGCGCGCTTCGACGTCGTCTATCACCTGCTGTCGCTGAAACATAATCAGCGGGTGCGGGTGAAGGTGGCCACCGACGAGGAGACGCCGGTGCCCTCCGTCACCCCGGTGTTCAGCGCCGCCGGCTGGTTCGAGCGCGAGGTGTGGGACATGTACGGCGTGGTGTTCACCGACCACCCCGACCTGCGGCGCATCCTCACCGATTACGGGTTCGAGGGCCATCCGCTGCGCAAGGATTTCCCGCTGACCGGCTATGTCGAGCTGCGCTACGACGACGAGCAGAAGCGGGTGGTTTACGAACCGGTGAAGCTGACCCAGGACTTCCGCAGCTTCGATTTCCTGTCGCCGTGGGAGGGGCCGGGCCTGCTGCCCGGCGACGAGAAGGCCTCCGGCAGCGACAAGATCGGGGGGAACAGCTGAGATGGCCGAAGCCAAGATCCAAAGCTACAACATCAACTTCGGGCCCCAGCATCCGGCGGCCCACGGCGTGCTGCGCCTGATTCTCGAAATGTCGGGCGAGGTGGTCGAGCGGGCGGATCCGCATATCGGCCTGCTGCACCGCGGCACCGAGAAGCTGATCGAGCACAAGAACTACACCCAGTCGGTCCCCTATTTCGACCGGCTGGACTATGTCGGCACCATGAACCAGGAGCACTCGTTCGTGCTCGCCACCGAGCGGCTGCTCGGCCTGGAGGTGCCGCTGCGCGCCAAGTACATTCGCACGCTCTATGCCGAGATCGGCCGCCTGCTGAACCACCTGCTGAACGTGACTTCGTTCGTGTTCGACGTGGGCGGCATGACGCCGATCCTGTGGGGCTTCGAGGAACGCGAGAAGCTGATGGAGTTCTACGAGCGCGCCTCGGGCGCCCGGCTCCATGCCAATTACTTCCGCATCGGCGGCGTCGCCGCCGACCTGCCGCCCGGCCTGCTGGAAGACATCGCCGCCTGGTGCGGGACCTTCCCCCAGGTGCTGGACGACATCGAGACGCTGGTCACCGAGAACCGCATCTTCAAGCAGCGCACCGTGGATATCGGCACGGTCACGCCGGAACAGGCGCTGGACTGGGGCTTCACCGGCCCGAACCTGCGGGCCTGCGGCATCCCGTGGGACCTGCGCAAGGCGCAGCCCTACGAGGTCTATGACCGCCTGGATTTCGACATTCCGGTGGGCAAGGCCGGCGATTGCTACGACCGCTACCTGATCCGGGTGGTCGAGATGCGTGAAAGCGTCAAGATCATGCAGCAATGCCTGGCCCAGATGCCGGGTGGGCCGGTGCGGGCCGACGACCGCAAGGTGACGCCGCCGCCGCGCGGCGAGATGAAGCGCTCGATGGAAGCGCTGATCCACCACTTCAAGCTGTTCACCGAGGGCTTCCACGTTCCGGCCGGCGAAGTCTACGCCGCCACCGAGGCGCCCAAGGGCGAATTCGCCGTGTACCTGATCTCCGACGGCACCGGCAAGCCCTACCGCTGCAAGATCCGGCCGCCGGGCTACGTCCATCTCCAAGCCCTCGACCTGCTGTCCAAGGGGCATATGTTGGCCGACGTCGTGTCCAACATCGGCTCCATCGACATCGTTTTCGGCGAGATCGACCGATGAGCGCACAAGAACCCGCTACTTTCGCTTTCACCCCCGACTACCTGGCGCTGGCCAAGCAGTTCGTCGCCAAATACCCGGCCGGCCGGCAGCAGAGCGCGGTGATGCCGCTCCTCGACCTGGCGCAGCGCCAGGAGGGCTGGGTCAGCCAAGCCGCCATCGAGGCGATCGCCGCGATGCTGGACATGGCCCCCATCCGGGTTCAGGAGGTCGCCACCTTCTACACCATGTACAACCTGAAGCCGGTGGGCACCCACCACGTCCAGGTGTGCACCAACATCTGCTGCCAGCTGCGCGGCTCCGACGACATCGTCGCGGCGGCCAAGCGGGCGTTGGGCATCGAATTCGGCGAGACCACCCCCGACGGCAAGTTCACCCTTTCCGAGGTGGAGTGCCTGGGGGCCTGCGTCAACGCCCCGATGATGCAGATCGGCGACGATTTCTACGAGGACCTGACCTCCGAGAGTACCGGCGCGGTGCTGGAGGCGCTGAAGCGCGGCGAGGCGCCCAAGCCCGGTCCCCAGTGCGACCGCCAGTTCTCGGCCCCCGAGGGCGGCCCCACCACCCTGACCGGACTGACCTTTGGACCGGAGAAGGCCTGATGCTGCGCGACCAGGATAGGATCTTCACCAATCTGTACGGCATCCACGACTGGCGCCTGGCCGGCGCGCGGGCGCGCGGCGACTGGGACGGCACCAAGGCCATCCTGGAGCGTGGCCGCGACGCGCTGATCGAGGAAGTCAAGAATTCGGGCCTGCGCGGCCGCGGCGGCGCCGGTTTCTCGACCGGCATGAAGTGGTCCTTCATGCCCAAGCAGCCGGGCCCGCGTCCGCATTACCTGGTGATCAACGCCGACGAGGGCGAACCGGGCACCTGCAAGGACCGTGAGATCATGCGTTTCGACCCGCACAAGCTGGTCGAGGGCGCGCTGATCGCCAGCTTCGCCATCGGGGCGCATGCCTCGTACATCTATATCCGCGGCGAGTTCGTGCGCGAGGCGCAGAACCTGCAGGCCGCCATCGACGAGGCCTACGCCGCCGGCCTGATCGGCAAGAACGCCTGCGGTTCGGGCTGGGATTTCGACCTCTACGTCCATCGCGGCGGCGGCGCCTATATCTGCGGCGAGGAATCGGCGCTGATCGAAAGCCTGGAAGGCAAGAAGGGCCAGCCGCGCCTGAAGCCGCCGTTCCCGGCCGGCGTCGGCCTCTACGGCTGTCCGACCACGGTCAACAACGTCGAATCCATCGCAGTGGTGCCGTCCATCATGCGCCGCGGCGCCGCCTGGTTCGCCGGGCTGGGCCGCCCCAAGAACTCCGGCACCAAGATTTTCTGCATCTCCGGCCACGTGAACAAGCCGTGCAACGTGGAAGAAGAGATGGGCATCCCCCTGAAGGAACTGATCGAGCGCCATGCCGGCGGCGTGCGCGGCGGCTGGGACAACCTGCTGGCGATCATTCCCGGCGGCTGCTCGGTGCCGCTGCTGCCCAAATCGGTCTGCGACACCGTGCTGATGGATTTCGACAGCCTGCGCGACGCCCGGTCGGGCCTGGGCACGGCGGCGGTCATCGTCATGGACAAATCCACCGACGTGGTGCGCGCCATTTCCCGCCTGTCGCGCTTCTACATGCATGAATCCTGCGGTCAGTGCACGCCGTGCCGCGAGGGCACCGGCTGGATGAGCCGCATGATGGAGCGCATGGTCACTGGCGACGCCAGCATCGAGGAAATCGATCTGCTGGAAGAGGTGACCCGCCAGGTGGAAGGTCACACCATCTGCGCCCTCGGTGACGCGGCCGCCTGGCCGATCCAGGGGCTGATCCGCACCTTCCGTCCCGAGCTGGAGCGCCGCATCCACGCGCGCCAGGCGTCCAAGACCAGCGCCGCCTGAGGAGAAGCGATACCATGCCCAAACTGACGATCGACGGACGCGAGGTCGAAGTCGAGGCCGGCACCACCATCCTCCAGGCGGCGGAGGTGCTGGGCATCGAGATCCCACGCTTCTGCTACCACGAGCGGCTGGCCATCGCCGGCAATTGCCGCATGTGCCTGGTCGAGGTCGAGAAGATGCCCAAGCCGGTAGCGTCCTGCGCCATGCCGGTGGGCGAGGGGATGGTGGTCAAGACCACCACCCCGACCGTCCGCAAGGCCCGCCAGGGCGTGATGGAATTCCTGCTGATCAACCACCCGCTGGATTGTCCGATCTGCGACCAGGGCGGCGAATGCGACCTGCAGGACCAGGCCATGGCCTACGGGGCCGACCGCAGCCGCTACCACGAGCACAAGCGCGCGGTGGTGGACAAGGATTTCGGGCCGCTGATCAAGACCTTCATGACCCGCTGCATCCAGTGCACGCGTTGCGTCCGCTTCATCACCGAGGTGGCCGGGGTGCCGGAACTGGGCGCGGTCGGCCGCGGCGAGCACATGGAGATCACCACCTATGTCGGCAAGGCGGTCAGCTCGGAGCTGTCGGGCAACCTGATCGATCTGTGCCCGGTCGGGGCGCTGACCAACAGGCCGGCCTCGTACACCTACCGTGCCTGGGAACTGAAGAAGACCGAATCGATCGACACCATGGACGCCCTGGGCTCGGCCATCCGTATCGATGCCCGCGGCAATGAGGTCATCCGCGTCCTGCCGCGTATCAACGACGACATCAACGAGGAATGGCTGTCGGACCGCTCGCGCTTCGCCTGCGATGGGCTGAAGCGCCAGCGGCTGGACCGCTGCTACGTCCGCCGCGACGGCCGCTTGCAGCCGGTGTCGTGGACCGAGGCGCTGGGGGCGGTCGCCGCCCGCCTCAAGGGGGTGGCTGGCAGCCGCGTCGCCGCCATCGCCGGTGACCAGACCGATTGCGAGACCCTGACTGCGGCCAAGGATCTAATGGCTTCGCTCGGTTCGGCCAACCTGGATTGCCGTCAGGACGGCGCCAAGCTGGAAGCGGGGGTGCGGGCCTCGTACCTGTTCAATACCACCATCGCCGGGATCGAGCAGGCGGATGCGGTGTTGATCGTCGGCTCCAACCCGCGCAAGGAAGCGGCGGTGCTGAATGCCCGCCTGCGCAAGCGCTGGCTGGCCGGTGGGTTCAAGGCCGCCCTGGTGGGACCGCAGGCCGATCTGGCGTTCAAGCATGAATGGCTGGGCGACAGCCCGGCCGTGCTGGCCGAGATCGCTGCCGGCCGCCATCCCTTCTTCGGGGTGCTGAAGGGCGCCCCCTGGCCGATGATCATCCTCGGCCAGGGGGCGCTCGCCCGGGAGGACGGCGCCGCGGTCCTGGGTCTGGCCCGCAAGCTGGCCGAGGCCGCCGGGGTGGTCAAGGACGGCTGGAACGGCTTCAACGTGCTGCACACCGCCGCCGCCCGGGTCGGCGGCCTGGACCTGGCCTTCGTGCCGGGGCAGGGCGGCCGGGACGTGGCCGGCATCGTCGACGGCGCCGCCAAGGGCGAGGTCGAGGTGGTGTTCCTGCTGGGCGCCGACGAAGTGGACATGAAGGGCCTCGGCAATGCCTTCGTGGTCTATCTCGGCAGCCATGGCGATGCCGGTGCCCACCGCGCCGACGTCGTGCTGCCGGGCGCCGCCTATACCGAGAAATCGGCGACCTTCGTCAATACCGAGGGACGGGTGCAGCGCACTCAGCTGGCGGTCTTCCCGCCGGGCGAGGCCAAGGAGGACTGGAAGGTGCTCCGCGCCCTGTCCGACGTCCTCGGCAAGCCGCTGGCCTATGACACGCCGCGCCAGTTGCGCGACCGGATGGCCACCCTCAACCGGGTGTTCGCCACCCTGGATGCGGTGTCGCCGGCCACCTGGGGCGCCTTCGGGGCCGAGGGGGCGGTGGCTGACAAGCCGTTCCTGCCGGCCATCGACAATTTCTACATGACCGATCCGATCAGCCGCGCCTCCAAGACCATGGCGGAGTGTTCCGGCGCGTTCGGCCCGGGCTGCGGTTGCAACCACAAGAAGACGGGCACCCATGGCTGAGCTGTTCGACGGGCTTCTGCCCCCCATGCTCTGGCGCGTCGTCGTCATCGTCGCCCAGATCGTCGCCATCGTCCTGCCGCTGCTGGTGGCCGTCGCCTACCTCACCTATGCCGAGCGCAAGGTGATCGGCGCCATGCAGTTGCGCAAAGGTCCCAACGTGGTGGGCCCCTTCGGCCTGCTGCAACCTCTGGCGGACGGCCTCAAGCTGTTCCTCAAGGAAACCATCCTGCCGACCGGCGCCAACCGCGCCGTGTTCGTGGCGGCGCCCATGCTGACCTTCGCCCTGTCGCTGGTGGCCTGGGCGGTGATTCCCTTCGACCAGGGTTGGGTACTGGCCGACATCAATGTCGGCATCCTGTACCTGTTCGCCATCTCGTCGCTGGGGGTGTACGGCATCATCATGTCGGGTTGGTCGTCCAACTCGAAATACGCCTTTCTCGGCGGCCTGCGCTCGGCGGCGCAGATGGTGTCCTACGAGGTGTCCATCGGCTTCGTGCTGGTCTCGGTGCTGCTGAGCGTCGGCTCGCTGAACCTGACCAAGGTGGTCGAGGCGCAACGGCACCTGTGGTTCTTCATTCCGCATTTCCCGATCTTCATCGTCTTCATCATCTCGGCCCTGGCCGAAACCAACCGCGCTCCCTTCGACCTGCCGGAGGCCGAGGCGGAACTGGTGGCCGGCTACAATGTCGAATACTCGGCGATGACCTTCGCGCTGTTCTTCCTCGGCGAATACGCCAACATGATCCTGATGAGCGGCATGACCGCCATCCTGTTCCTGGGCGGCTGGCTGCCGCCGGTGAACATGGTGCCCTTCACCTGGGTGCCGGGTATCGTGTGGTTCGCGCTGAAGATCGCGCTGGTGCTGTTCGTCTTCCTGTGGGTGCGCGCCACCTTCCCGCGTTACCGCTACGACCAGCTGATGCGCCTGGGCTGGAAGGTGTTCCTGCCGTTTTCGCTGTTCTGGCTCGTGCTGACCGCCGGGGTGCTGGTGGGCACCGGCTGGCTGCCGAACCAGGGCTAGGAGGCTAGGTGATGTCCTTCATCAACCGTACCACCCGCGCGTTCCTGCTGTGGGAACTCGTCCAGGGTATGGCCTTGACCTTGCGCTACATGTTCAAGCCCAAGGTGACGCTGAACTATCCCTATGAAAAGGGCCCCTTGAGCCCGCGCTTCCGCGGCGAGCATGCGCTCCGGCGCTATGCCTCGGGCGAGGAGCGGTGCATTGCCTGCAAGCTGTGCGAGGCCATTTGCCCGGCCCAGGCCATCACCATCGAGGCCGAGCCGCGGGACGACGGGTCGCGCCGCGCCCGCCGCTACGACCTGGACATGACCAAGTGCATCTATTGCGGTCTGTGCCAGGAGGCCTGCCCGGTCGACGCCATCGTCGAGGGACCGAACTTCGAGTTCGCCACCGAGACCCGCGCCGAGCTGATGTACAACAAGGAAAAACTGCTGGCCAACGGCGACCGTTGGGAGCCCGAGTTGGCGCTCCGCATCAACGCCGACGCGCCCTACCGGTGACTGGGGGAACGGGCATGATCACGGCTCTCATCTTCTACATGTTCGCAGCCATCCTGGTGGCGAGCGGGGTAATGGTCATCTCCGCGCGCAATCCGGTGCATTCAGTGCTGTTCCTGATCCTCTGCTTCTTCAATGCCGCGGGCCTGTTCCTGCTGCTGGGGGCGGAATTCCTCGCCATGGTCCTGGTGGTGGTCTATGTCGGCGCGGTGGCGGTGCTGTTCCTGTTCGTGGTGATGATGCTCGACATCAACGTCGCGGAACTCCGGGCCGGCTTCCTGCAATACCTGCCGACCGGCGCGCTGATCGGGGTGATCCTGCTGGCGGAACTGCTGGCGATGTTCGGCGGCTGGGCCTTCGCCCCCGACGTCGAGGCCATCGTGCAGCATCAGATCCCGGCGGTGGGCCATGTGACCAATACCGAGGCGCTCGGCCGGCTGCTCTACACCGATTATGCCTATCTGTTCCAGGCGTCGGGCGTCCTGCTGCTGATCGCCATGGTGGGCACCATCCTGCTGACCCTGCGGCGCCGCGAGGGCGTGCGCAAGCAGAAGGTGGCCGACCAGATCGCCCGCACCGGCCGCAATTCCGTTGAAATCCGCAAGGTTCCCACCGGGGGAGGCATCTGATGTTCGAGATCGGTCTCGCCCAGTACCTGACCGTTGCCGCGATCCTGTTCACGCTCGGCGTGTTCGGCATCTTCCTGAACCGCAAGAACGTCATCATCATCATGATGTCGATCGAGCTGATCCTGCTGGCGGTCAATCTCAACCTGGTGGCGTTCTCGTCGTTTCTCAACGACCTGGTGGGTCAGGTGTTCGCTATGTTCATCCTGACCGTCGCGGCCGCCGAGGCCGCCATCGGCCTTGCCATCGTCGTCGTCTTCTTCCGCAACCGCGGTACCATCGCGGTCGAGGAAATCAGCCAGCTCAAGGGGTAACCAGCGATGATGCTCTACGTCGCCGCCGTCTTTCTGCCGCTGGCGGGCTCATTCGTCGCCGGTCTGTTCGGGCGCCTGATCGGCGACCGGGCGGCCCAGGTGCTGACCTGCCTGCTGCTGGGCGTGTCGGCCGCCTGCTCGGTGTCGATCTTCACCAACGTGGCCCTCGAGGGCCACTCGGTCACCGTGCCGCTGGTCACCTGGATCCAGTCGGGGACCCTCGACATCAGCTGGTCGCTGCGCTTCGACACCCTGACCGCCGTCATGATGATCGTGGTCACCGGCGTGTCGTTCATGGTGCACGTCTATTCGGTCGGGTACATGTCCCATGACCCGTCGATCCCGCGCTTCATGAGCTACCTGTCGCTGTTCACCTTCGCCATGCTGATGCTGGTGACCGCCGACAACCTGGTGCAGATGTTCTTCGGCTGGGAAGGCGTGGGTGTGGCGTCCTACCTGCTGATCGGCTTCTGGTACGAGAAGCCGTCGGCCTGCGCCGCCGCCATCAAGGCCTTCGTGGTCAACCGCGTCGGCGACTTCGGGTTTGCCCTGGGCATCTTCGGTGCCTACTTCCTGTTCGACAGCGTGTCCTTCAACACCATCTTCGCGGCGGCACCGGCCAAGGCCCATACGGTGGTGCATTTCTTCGGCATGGACTGGAACGCCATCACCATCATCTGCCTGATGCTGTTCGTTGGCGCCATGGGCAAGTCGGCCCAGCTCGGCCTGCACACCTGGCTGCCCGACGCCATGGAGGGCCCCACTCCCGTTTCCGCCCTGATCCACGCGGCGACCATGGTGACCGCCGGGGTGTTCATGGTGGCGCGCATGAGCCCGCTGTTCGAGTATTCGGCCACGGCGCTGACCGTCGTGACGGTGATCGGCGCCGCCACCGCCTTCTTCGCGGCGACCATCGGCTGCGTGCAGAACGACATCAAGCGGGTCATCGCCTATTCGACCTGCTCGCAGCTCGGCTACATGTTCTTCGCCATCGGCGTGTCGGCCTATCAGGCGGCGGTGTTCCACCTGTTCACCCACGCCTTCTTCAAGGCCCTGCTGTTCCTCGGTGCCGGCTCGGTGATCCACGCCATGTCGGATGAGCAGGACATTCGCCGCATGGGCGGCATCTGGCGGCACGTCAAGGTGACCTGGCTGCTGATGTGGGTCGGCTCGCTGGCGCTGGCGGGTATCCCGCCCTTCGCCGGCCACTATTCCAAGGACGCCATCCTGGCGGCCGCCTGGGCCTCGGGCACGCCGGTCGGGCACTTCGCCTGGGTGCTGGGCGTCCTGGCCGCCTTCATGACCGCCTTCTACTCCTGGCGCCTGCTGATCCTGGTGTTCCATGGCAAGCCGCGGGCCGACGAGCATGTGATGGCCCATGTCCATGAATCGCCGCTGGTGATGATCCTGCCGCTGATGGTTCTGGCTGCCGGCGCCATCTTCGCCGGCTGGCTGGGTCAGCCGCTGTTCGTTGGCCACGAGCACACCGAATTCTGGCGGTCGGCCATTTCCGTGCTGCCCGGCCACGACGTCCTGTCCGGCGGGCATGAACTGCCGGAATGGGTCGAGTATGCGCCGCTGGTGATGGCGGTGTCCGGCGTGGTTCTGGCCTACATTCTCTACACCCTGGTGCCATCGGTGCCCGGCCAACTGGCCGGCGCGATGCGCGGGGTGTACCTGTTCCTGCTGAACAAGTGGTACTTCGACGAGCTGTACGACTGGCTGTTCGTCAAGCCTGCCTTCCGCCTGGGCCGCGGCCTGTGGCAAGGCGGCGACGGCGCGCTGATCGACGGGGTCGGCCCGGACGGCGTGGCGGCGGCGACGCGCGACATCGCGCGCCGGGTGGCCGCCCTGCAATCGGGGTACCTCTACCACTACGCCTTCGCCATGCTGGCCGGCGTGGCGGCCTTCGTCAGCTGGTACGTCTTCAACGCGCGCTGAGCCTGGGGATCGCTCAATGAACGACTGGCATCTGCTCTCGCTGACCACGTTCCTGCCGCTGGTAGGCGCGCTGTTCATCCTGGCCATCCGTGGCGATGACCCCAAGGTGGTGGCGCGCAACGCCCGCAACGTGGCGCTGCTCACCTCGGTGGCGACCTTCGTGGTCTCGCTGCTGATCCTGGTGGCCTTCGACCCGTCCTCGGCCGAGTTCCAGCTCAAGGAGACCGCCTCCTGGCTGCCGGGGACCACCGTCCGTTACGCCATGGGCGTCGACGGCATCTCGGTGTGGTTCGTGCTGCTGTCCACCTTCCTGACCCCCATCTGCATCCTGTCGTCCATCGGGGCGGTCGAGGTGCGGGTCAAGGAGTATATGGTGGCCTTCCTGGTCCTGGAGACCATGATGGTCGGCATGTTCTGCGCCCTCGACCTGGTGCTGTTCTACGTCTTCTTCGAAGGCGTGCTGATCCCGATGTTCATCATCATCGGCGTGTGGGGCGGCCCGCGGCGCGTTTATGCCGCCTTCAAGCTGTTCCTCTACACGCTGGCCGGGTCGGTGCTGATGCTGATCGCCATGCTGGCGATGTACTTCCAGGCCCACACCACCGACATCCATGCGCTGATGGCCCACAGTTTCCCGGTGGCGATGCAGACCTGGCTGTGGCTGGCCTTCTTCGCCTCGTTCGCGGTGAAGGTGCCGATGTGGCCGGTCCACACCTGGCTGCCGGACGCCCACGTCGAGGCGCCGACCGCCGGGTCGGTGATCCTGGCCGGCGTGCTGCTGAAGATGGGCGCCTACGGCTTCCTGCGGTTCTCCATGCCGATGTTCCCGCATGCCTCGGCGGTGTTCACCCCGCTGGTCTTCACCCTGTCCATCGTCGCGGTGATCTACACCTCGCTGGTGGCCCTGGTGCAGAACGACATGAAGAAGTTGATCGCCTATTCCTCGGTGGCGCATATGGGCTACGTGACGGCGGGCATCTTCTCGGTCACTACTCAGGGTGTCGAGGGCGCACTGTTCCAGATGCTGTCGCACGGTGTGGTGTCGGGCGCGCTGTTCCTGTGCGTCGGCGTGGTCTATGACCGGATGCACACCCGCGAGATTGCCCGGTACGGCGGCCTCGCCGGCCGCATGCCGCGCTACGCCGTGGTGTTCATGCTGTTCATGCTGGCCAGCGTCGGCCTGCCCGGCACCTCGGGCTTCGTCGGCGAGTTCCTGGTCCTGGCCGGCCTGTTCAAGGTCAATACCTGGGTGTCGGCCTTCGCCGCCACCGGCCTGATCCTGGGCGCCGCCTACATGCTGTACCTGTACCGGCGGGTCGTGTTCGGCAAGCTGGTGCGCGAAGACCTGATGGGCATCCTCGACATGGGCGGGCGCGAAGTCGCGATGTTCGCCCCGCTGATCGTGGTGGTGATCTGGATGGGCGTCCATCCGGCCACCTTCCTCGATCCCATGCATGCCTCGGTCGCCAAGCTGATCGACAACTTCCAGCTCGCCAAGGCCGCGACCAGCGGCCTGTCGGTGGCGGTGCGCTAGGGAGCAAGACGGACCATGACCTTCAATCTCATCCCCGTGCTCCCTGAACTCCTGGTGGCGGCCGCGGCTCTCGCCCTGCTGATGCTGGGTGTCTTCCGCAAGGGCGACAGCACCCGCGACGCCACCGTGCTGGCCATCTTCGCCATGGGCGCCGCCCTGGTGACGCTGGCCGGCGCCGCCGGCGGCGGACGCCAGGAGCTGTTCAACGGCCTGTTCGTGCTGGACGGCTTCGCCGCCTTCGCCAAGGGCATGGTGCTGGTGGCCTCGGCTTTCACCCTCGCCATGTCGCTGGACTACCTGAAGCGCGAGAAGATCGGCCGCTTCGAGTACCCCGTCCTCGTGCTGTTCGCCACGCTCGGCATGATGATGATGATCTCGGCCGGCGACTTCCTGTCGCTGTATCTGGGCTTGGAAACGCAGAGCCTGTCCCTCTATGTGCTGGCCGCCTATCACCGTGACAACCAGCGGGCCACGGAAGCCGGGCTGAAGTACTTCGTCCTCGGCGCCCTGGCCTCGGGCATGCTGCTCTACGGCGTGTCGCTGGTCTACGGCTTCGCCGGCACCACCTCGTTCGACGCCTTGGCCAAGCTGTTCTCGGCCCATGGCGCCCCCAGCCTGGGTGTGGTGGCCGGTCTGGTGTTCGTCCTAGCCGGTCTGGCTTTCAAGATCTCGGCGGTGCCGTTCCATATGTGGACGCCCGACGTGTACGAGGGCGCGCCGACCCCGGTTACGGCCTTCTTCGCCGTCGCGCCGAAGATCGCCGCCCTGACCCTGCTGATGCGGGTGCTGATGGGGCCGTTCGGCGAGCTGACCCACCAGTGGAGCCAGATCGTCACCCTGATTTCCATCGCCTCGATGGCGGTGGGGTCGTTCGCGGCCATCAGCCAGACCAACATCAAGCGCCTGATGGCCTACAGCTCCATCGGCCATGTCGGCTTCGCGCTGGTGGGCCTGGCCCCGGGGTCCGACCTGGGCGTGCAGGGCGTGCTGGTTTACCTCGCCATCTACCTGTTCATGAATGTCGGTGCCTTCGCGGTGATCCTGTCGATGCGCCAGAAGGGCCGGATGGTCGAGGGGATCGCCGACTTGGCCGGGCTGTCCAAGACCAGCCCCGGCATGGCCTTCGTCATGGCGGTGCTGATGTTCTCCATGGCCGGCATCCCGCCCATGGCCGGGTTCTGGGGCAAGTTCTACGTGTTCATGGCCGCGGTGAAGGCCGGCATGTGGACCCTGGCCATCCTGGGCGTGCTGGCCAGCGTGGTGAGCGCCTTCTACTATCTGCGCATCATCAAGGTCATGTACTTCGACGAGCCGGTCGAGGCCTTCGACCGCGGCATCGATCGGCCGATGCGCCTGGTGATGGCGGTGTCCACCCTGGTGGTCTTGCTGTTCTCCTTCGTTCCCGGCCCGCTGCTGACCAGCGCCAAGGTGGCGGCGGCGGCGCTGTTCCCGGCCGGATGACCGCATCGGATCTGCCGGCCCCGTTTCGCCTGATGGCGCGGGACAGGGTCGGCAGCACCAACGACGAAGCGCGGCGGCTGGCCGAGTTGGGCCAAGCCGCCGATTTCGTGGTGGTCACCGCCCGCGAACAGACCAACGGCCGCGGCCGGCGGGGCCGGACCTGGGACAGCCCGGCCGGCAACCTGCATTGCTCGCTGCTGCTGGCCGCCCCACGCCTGGACGTGGCGGCGCAGCTGGGATTCGTCGCGGCGGTGGCGGTGGTGGATGCCCTGTCGGCGCTGGTGCCGGCGGCGGCGTTTCGCGCCAAATGGCCCAACGACGTGCTGGCCGAAGGCCGCAAGGTGGCCGGCATGCTGTTGGAGCCGGCCGGCGAGGGCTGGCTGGTGCTGGGTCTGGGCATCGATGTGGCCGCCGCCCCCCCCGACGAACAGGTGTTGCATCCGGCCACCGCGTTGACCGAGCTGGGCTACGGCGGCTCGGCGGAACTGGTGCTCGCCGCCTTCTGCCGGGCCTTTGCGCCGTGGGTGGAGCGGTGGCGGAGGGACGGGTTCGCGCCGCTGCGCAATGCCTGGCTGGAGCGGGCCGCCGGGCTGGGCAAGCCGATCGAAGTCCGGCTGGAGCGGGGCACCGAGACCGGCCTGTTTGCCGGTCTCGATCAGGACGGCGCGCTTGTGCTCGACCAGGGCGGCACCCACCGGCGTATCATGGCGGGAGACGTGCATTTCCCGGCCGCCCCTATTGCCTGACAGGAGAAGGCACCCATGCTTCTCGCCATCGATTCCGGCAACACCAACATCGTCTTCGCTGTCTATGACGGCGACCAACTGCGCGGCGAGTGGCGGGCCTCGACCGATGCCGAACGCACCGCCGACGAGTTGGGGGTGTGGCTGACCCAGTTGCTGGCCATCGAACGGCTATCGGCCAAGGACATCGATGCGGCGATTATCGCCAGCGTGGTTCCGGCCATGGTCTTTAATCTCAAGACCCTGTGCCGGCGCTATTTCCGCTGCGAACCGCTGGTGGTGGGCGACGAGGGGGTCAATCTGGGCATCACCGTCAAGCTGGATCGCCCGGAAGAGGTGGGCGCCGACCGGCTGGTCAATGCGGTGGCGGCCCACCATTGTTATCGGGGGCCGAAGATCGTCATCGATTTCGGCACGGCGACCACCTTTGACGTGGTGGACGGCGACGGCAATTATTGCGGAGGTGCTATCGCCCCAGGTATCAATCTTTCGCTGCAAGCGCTGCACATGGCGGCCGCCAAATTGCCGCGGGTGGCCATCGGGCGGCCGAAACAGGTGATCGGCAAGGCGACGGTGCCGGCCATGCAGGCGGGGATCTTCTGGGGCTATGTCGGCTTGATCGAGGGATTGGTGCGGCGCATCGAACAGGAATTCGGCCAGCCCATGCAGGTCATCGCCACCGGCGGACTGGCGCCGCTGTTCCTGGAGGCGACCGATGCCATTCACAAGCTCGACCCCGACCTCACGCTGCGCGGCCTGTTGCTGATCCACCGCCGCAATGCCGGGCTGGAATAGCATGGCACGCAAGGGCGCAGACGAACTGGTGTTCCTGCCGCTGGGCGGCGTGGGCGAGATCGGCATGAATCTCGGCCTCTACGGCTGGGCGGGAAAATGGCTGATGGTCGATCTGGGCGTCAGCTTCGGCGACGAAACCATGCCGATGATCGACGTGGTGATGCCCGACCCGGCCTGGATCGTGGAACGCCGTGACGATTTGGTCGGTCTGGTGCTGACCCATGGGCACGAAGACCATCTGGGCGCCGTCCATTACCTGTGGCGCCGCCTGGGCTGCCCGGTCTATGCCACGCCGTTCGCCGCTGCCATCCTGCGCAACAAGCTGCACGAGGTTGGGCTGCTGGGCGAAGTGCCGCTGGAGGTGGTGGACCTGGGCGCCCGCTTCCGCGCCGGTCCGTTCGAGGTGGAGATGGTCTCGCTGACCCATTCCATCCCCGAGCCGAATGCCGTGGCCATTCGCACGCCGGCCGGCACGGTGGTCCATACCGGCGACTGGAAGTTCGACCCCGATCCGCTGGTCGGCCTGCCGGCCGATATCGAGGCGCTGCGCCGCCTGGGCAAGGAGGGGGTGCTGGCCCTGGTGGCCGATTCCACCAACGTGTTCACGCCGGGCGAATCCGGCTCGGAAGCGACGGTGCGGGCCAATCTGATCGAGTTGATCGGCCGCTTCAGCGGCAAGGTGGCGGTGGCCTGCTTCGCGACCAACGTGGCGCGGCTGGAGAGCATTGCGCTGGCCGCCCAGGCCCATGGCCGCGAGGTGGCGCTGGTCGGACGTTCGCTGTGGCGGATCGACAAGGCGGCGCGCGAGCTGGGCTACCTGGCCGATATCCCGCCTTTCCTGGTGGACCACGACGCCGGCTACCTGCCCAACGACAAAGTGCTCTATATCTGCACCGGAAGCCAGGGTGAGCCGCGTGCCGCCCTGGCCCGCGTTGCCGCCGACGACCATCCCCATGTCACGCTGGGCAAGGGCGACGTGGTGATCTTCTCGTCGCGCGTGATCCCCGGCAATGAGAAGGCCATTTTCCATATCCAGAATCAGCTGGTGAAGCTGGGGGTGGAACTGGTGGCCAGCCGCGAGGCCGGGGTGCATGTCTCCGGCCATCCGGCCCGCGACGAGATGGCGGAGATGTACCGCTTGGTGCGGCCGCGCATCGCGGTGCCGGTGCATGGCGAGGCGCGGCATCTGCGCGAGCATGCCGAGCTGGCCCGGGCCTGCGGCGCCGTCGAAGCTCCGGTGATCGAGAACGGCCACATGCTGCGTCTGGCTCCCGGTCCGGCCGAGGTGGTGGATGTGGTGCCGACCGGCCGGCTGGGGGTGGACGGTGTCGGGGCCGAGGGGCCGCGGCTGGTCCGTCTGGACGGCGAGATCCTGCGGGCGCGGCGGCGAATGGTGTTCAACGGCTCGGCGGTGGTCACCGTGGTGTTGGATCGTGCCGGCCGGCTGGTGGGTGAGCCGCAACTGACGGCGCTGGGCCTCCTGGATGCCGAGCATGAGGCCGAGGAACACGCCGCGGTGGTGGCGGCGGTCGAAGAGGCGGTGG
>JAKAFA010000224.1 GCA_021818185.1 Pseudomonadota bacterium
TCCGCCTTGTGCTGGCTGGACAGGGCGAATTCGTCCTGCATTTCGCGGCTGAGGCCGAATTCCTTGGCAACGTTCTCGGCGGTCACGCCCATGTGGTAGCTGTTGAAGACGTCGGTCAGCCCGTCCCTGATCATGGTGTCGACCATCTCGAGCGGACCCATCTTGACGCCCGGCCGCAGCAGCGCCGCGTGGTTGGCGTTGGTCATGCTTTCCTGGCCGCCGGCCACCACGATGGTGGCGTCCCCGGCCAGGATGGACTGCATGCCCAGGGCCACGGCGCGCAGGCCCGAGCCGCAGACCTGATTGATGGTCATCGCGGTGGACTCGATCGGCAGGCCGGCGCCCAGGGCCGCCTGGCGGGCGGGGTTCATGCCCTGGCCGGCGGTGAGGATCTGGCCCATCACCACGTCGTCCACCTCGCGGGCCTCGACCTTGGCGCGGCTCAGCGCCTCGCGGATGACCAGGGTGCCCAACTGGGCCCCCGAATAGCCGGACAGCGAACCGCCGAACGCGCCGATGGGGGTGCGGGTGGCCGCGGCAATCACGATATCGGTCATGACTCGGTTTTCTCCTTGTGAACTTTTTCCCCGGGACGGCACGTCCAACGATTGGATTAGCCGCTAGTCTCTTACTTCGCGGTTCGACCCGCGCGCAACCCGTCTATTGCATGGCCGAACGAACTAGCCACCTTGCAATCGGCGCATAGACCTCCGTCTTGGCCCGGCGGGCCAGCAGCATTCCCACATGGCCGCCGGCTACCTCCGTCACCCGGGCGCCGGGGATGGCGTCCGCCAGGGGACGGGCGGATTCCGGCGGCACGATGCGATCGCGCTCGGGCACCACCACTAGGCTGGGAACGGCGATACGCTCGGGCCTGACCGGATTATCGCCGATCCGCCAGGCGCCGCGGGCCGGCAGGTTGGCGCCATACCAGCCGAACAGGCATTCGCGGGCCGCCGCCCCGGCCAGCGGGACGCCGTCGTTGGCCCAATCCTCCAGAGCGACGAAGTCGCGGGCCCGCGCGCTGGCCGGCGCCAGCCGGGCGAAAGAGGTGAATTTGCGTGACGCCCGCCCGGGGTCCAGGGCGGCGAAGAACGTCTGGAGCAGGTCGACCGGGGCCACGCCGACCGCTTCGACCATTGCCCCCAGCGGTCCGGCCAGAAGGGCCATCAGCCGGCTTTGCGCCATCTGGCCGGCATGAAAATCCCAGGGGGTGGCCAGCAGGCACAGGGCCGCCACCGTCTCGGGCCGCCGCTCGGCCAGCGCCAGCGCCAGCAGCCCGCCCATGCAATAGCCGATCACCGCCGGGCGGCGGCCGGTGGCGGCGGCGACCGCATCCAGCGCGCCCTCCAGCCGGACGGCGACGTAATCGGTCAGGGTGAAGCCCGCTTCCTCGGCGCCGGGGGCATCCCAATCCACCAGGAAGGGCGCCAGTCCGCGCGCCGCCAGGTCGCGGATCAGGCTGCGCCGGGGGGTAAGGTCCAGCACATAGGCGCGGTTGACCAGCGACGGCACCACCAGCACCGGCAGGCCGTCCGGCCGGTCGGGCCGGCGGTAATCCAGCAACCGGGTGGTGCCTGCCGACCAGATGGCCGGGGGCGGGGGCAGGTCGCGGCGATAGGGATGGCGGCGATAGGCGTCGATGCCGGCCAGGAAGGCGTCGTGGCGGGCGGTCGCTTCGTCGGCGACCGCCGCGGCGAAGCCGGCGTAGGCTTCAGGCCCGGCGGCGGCGAGATCGCGGCGCAGGTCCCCCGCCGCCTTCACCAAGTCGGGCCTCCAGGGCAGCGATCCGCTCTTCAAGAGCGGCAACGCGGCCTGCGAGGCCATCAGGGTCGAGGCGTGGGTCAGCAGGTGCAGGGGCAGTGGCCGCGGTCCCTGGCGGTGCGGCGGGGGGCGGCCTGCTGTCGGGCGGCGTTGCGCCATGTCCTGCCTCCCCGCGTCCTGCCTTTCCGTGATCGGTCTTCCCGGTGGCGGGCGCTTCCCGGGACAGCATCCCGGCTCCGTCGGCCACCGCCGAAAGGCCCCGGACCAGCGCCTCTGTCAACGCCGGATCGGTGGCCATCGTGGCAACCTGCTCTTGCCAGAGGTCCAGATAACGGCGGGCCAGCGCCCTGAAATCCGGCGGCGCATCGGACATGTCGGGACTATATCCCATGGCGGGGCGCTTGACCAGACCGCCGCCACCCCGGCGGTTGTGCGGCGCCGCGAAAAAAAGTGCAGTCCGCATCGGCAGGACGTGCAGGACGGCAAAATCTGTCGTATCCTCAGTTAGTTGCCATCAGCTTGGGAAACGCGACGAATGTCGGAGCCGCAGGCCGCCACGCAGGCCCCCATCACGATCAAGAAGTATGCCAATCGGCGGTTGTACAATACCGCCACGTCAAGCTACGTCACGCTCGACCACCTGTCGCAAATGGTGAAGGATGGGGGGGATTTCGTGGTCTACGACGCCAAGACCGGCGAGGACATCACCCGGTCGGTTCTGACGCAGATCATCGTCGAGGAAGAGGCTAAAGGCGGTCAGAACCTGCTGCCCATCAGTTTCCTGCGTCAATTGATCGGATTTTACGGCGATTCGCTGGGTGGGTTGCTTCCCCGCTACCTCGAGTATTCGATGAGCGTCTTCCTGCGCAACGAGCAGCAGATGCGCTCCTATATGCAGAATGCCCTGGATGGCCTGTTTCCCTTCAATCCGTTCGAGGAGGTTGGAAAGCAGAACATGGCCATCTTCGAAAGCGCCATGAAGATGTTCACGCCGTTCTATCCGCCGGGCCAGCAGCCGGCCGGCGAGCCGGGGCGCGAGGGCGCTGCCGGCCAGTCCTCGGTCGACGACCTGCAATCCCGCCTGGACCGGTTGCAGAAGCAGATCGACGACCTGTCCAAAAAGCCCTGATCGCCGAAAAAATCTGATGGACTGAAGAATCCGCCCTCCGTCTTGCCCGCCGTTAAAGCGAAGTTTAAACTTCGTTAACCGTGGTGGAGGCGGCAATGAGCGACCGGGGGGTGGCGGCGGTACGCGGCAGCCAAGGGGTGGCTTGGGAGACGGGCCAGCCTCGGCCGGCCGCGGCGTCCGGCCCGGCGGTGCCGGCATCGTCGGCCGACCCCGCCGGCCGCTTCGATCCGGCACTTGGCGGCCTTTCCGCCGACATGCCGGATGGATCGGGCGGTGATGCCGGGGGCGGCAATCGGCAGCCGGCGTCGACACCCGCGCCGCTCCCGGCCACCTTGGCCGCCACTACCCTGTTTCTCGCCCAAAGCCTGGGCCAGGATCTGCCCATGGCACCGCCCTCCGGCCGGCAGGTGGCTGGCGCCTATGACAGCAGTGCCGCTGCCGGTGCGCCGGTTGCGGCCCCGTTCGACGTGATCATGCCCTCGTCCGGGAGTTCGGTGAACCTCTCCGTGTGATCCGTCCTCCCGCCACCCGGTCCCGGGGCGGCGGGGTTTCACCATTCGATTTCCCGTCACCTCCCTGGTATAATCAAACGGCTTGACCATATATCGGGCGTGGGATCTCCATGTGGCCATTAGCGATGTCTGGGCGTGCCCAGGGGCGGTGGCGGGGGTTGGTGCCCCGGTTATGTCGCATTTTCCCTGCATGAATCGGCTGTCGCGGAGCGGAATATATACCGATGGGCATAGGGAAAGATGCACAAACGAGTTGCCTCACAAGGCGTTTCCGACTATGCACGAGGTAGGGAATGATGCCTGACACATCGGACCATCTCCCCCGATACGATGACCCCCAACTGCAGCCGAGAGCGATGACAGCCAAGAACGAGGCCCGGCCGGAGCGGCCGACCAACCGTGCGAACGACACCGATCGCCATGTCGGCACCCGCATTCGCGAGCGGCGGATTATGCTCGGTCTCTCGCAGCAACAGATGGCCGATCTCATCGGCGTGACCTATCAGCAGGCCCACAAGTACGAACGCGGCATCAATCGCATTTCCGCCGGCCGCCTGTATGAAATCGCCCAGGTGCTGGGCGTGCCGGTCAGCTATTTCTTCGAAGGCCTGGACAGCCGGCGCGCCCCCGACCTGACGGCGCGCCAGCGGATGTGTCTGGAACTGGCGCGAAATTTCTCCAGCATCGTCAATGAGAAGCATCAGGAGGCCTTGTCGCAGCTGGCCCGCGCCCTGGTCAGCGAATAGACCCCTCCCACTCGGCGAGCACCGTCGCGTCGTCTTCGAGCGCGGTGCGCGCCCGCCTCCACGCCTCGGCCTCGGCCGGGCGGGCCAATTGCCGGATCGCCCAGGCCGCCATGGCACGAACCAGGGGCGAGTCATCGCCCACCAGGGCCGCGGCGGCCGGCAACAGGTCCGGCCGGCGGGAATTGCCGATGGCTACCAGGACATTACGCACGAAGCGGTCCCGGCCCACCCGTTTTACCGGCGAGCCGGCGAACACTTGGCGGAAGGCGTCGTCGTCCAGGGCGGCCAGGTCGGCCAGGCGCGGTGCGGTCAGCTCGGCCCGCGGCAGGAACTCGTCCAGGAAGGTCGGGGTGGCGAATTTGTTCCACGGACAGGCCGCCAGGCAATCGTCACAGCCATAGATCCGGTTGCCGATGGCCGGCCGTAGCGCGGCCGGGATGTGACCCTTGTGTTCGATGGTCAGGTAGCTGATGCAGCGGCGCGGATCGAGGCGCCCCGGCGCTTCGATGGCGCCGGTGGGACAGGCCGGCAGGCAGGCCCGGCAGCGGCCGCAATGGCCCCCCTCGGGGGCGTCGGGCTCGATGTCCAGGGTGGTCAGGATTTCCGACAGCACGAACCAACTGCCCAGCCGCCGCGATACCAGATTGGTGTGGCAGCCCTGCCAGCCCAGTCCGGCCTGCTGCGCCAGCGGCTTTTCCATCAGCGGTGCGGTATCGACGAAGACCTTGACCTCGGCCCCGAACTGGCCGGCCATCCAGCCGGCCAGTTGCTTCAGCCGCTTCTTGACCACGTCGTGGTAATCGCGGTTGCGGGCGTAGATGCTGACCGAGCCGCGGTCGGGGTGGCCGTGCAGGGCGAGCGGATCGCCGGACGGAGCGTAGGAGGTCGCCAGCACCACGGCCGAGCGGGCCTCGGGCCACAGGGCCTGCGGGGCTGCACGCCGCGCCGCGGTGTCGGCCATCCAGGCCATGTCGCCATGCCGCCCCTCGGCCAGCCAGGCCTCCAGTTCGGCTCCCCAGCCCGGCTGGGCGGCGCGCGCGAAGCCGATGTCGTCGAACCCCAGGGCTCGCGCCTGGGCCCGGATCTGATCCTTCACCGTGGCCATCCGTGGCAGGGAAACCGCTATCCCCGTCCCCGGTAGCTGGGGACGCCCTGGTCGGGAAGCCAGAGGCCGTCCGGCGGCGGGCCCGACTGCCAGAAGACGTCGATGGGGATGCCGCCGCGCGGATACCAGTAGCCGCCGATGCGCAGCCATAACGGGCGGGCCGCCGCCACCAGGCGCTTGGCGATGGCCAGGGTGCAATCCTCGTGGAACGCGCCGTGGTTGCGGAAGCTGCCGAGGAACAGCTTCAGCGACTTGCTCTCGATCAGCGCCGGACCGGGGGCATAATCGATGACCAGATGGGCGAAATCCGGCTGGCCGGTGATCGGGCACAGCGAGGTGAATTCCGGGGCGGCGAAGCGGACCAGATACAGCGTCCCGGGGTGGGGGTTGGAAACCGTCTCGATCACCGCGGCCTCGGGCGAGGCCGGCAGGGTGGCGGCATGACCCAACTGGGTGAGCGGCGGGACCATCTCGGTCATCTGCGTCTCCGCGCGGCCGGCGGCGTCAGGCGCCGCCGTTCATCCGCTTGATGGTATTGGTGGTGCTGCACCCCTCCACCAGATTGGCCAGGACCACCTTGCCGCCGCGGGCCTGCACCAGGTCGGCGCCGACCACGGTGGCGACGGTGTAGTCGGCGCCCTTGACCA
This sequence comes from Pseudomonadota bacterium, assembly GCA_021818185.1. Taxonomy (GTDB): domain Bacteria; phylum Pseudomonadota; class Alphaproteobacteria; order Rhodospirillales; family Magnetospirillaceae; genus JAKAFA01. The sequence goes on from JAKAFA010000224.1 coordinate 5,904, forward strand.
GCACGTCGGGTTCCAACCGGCGGATCAGCTCCAGCGGGGTGTCCTCGCCGAAGATCACCACCAGATCGACGCCGGCCAGCGACGCCAGCACGGTGGCGCGCGCCGCCTCGGACTGCACGGG
>JAKAFA010000225.1 GCA_021818185.1 Pseudomonadota bacterium
TCAGATCGACCAGAACGCCATCGGGCGCACGCAGCAGGCGCCGGCCCGGGTCCAGCATCCAGCCGGCGAAGGCCAGGGCATTCCGGTTCGCCCCTTCGCCCGGCAGGGCCTGTCCGGCGGCAGGCGCAGCGCCTCCCGCCCGGCGCAGCACCGCCCGGATGCGGGCCAGCAATTCGCGGGTGCTGAACGGCTTGGGCAGGTAGTCGTCGGCGCCCAGTTCCAGCCCGACGACGCGGTCGGTCTCGCTGCCCATGGCGGTCAACATGATGACCGGCAGGGTGCTCGCCGCGCGCAGCCGGCGCAGCAGCGTCAGCCCATCCTCGCCCGGCAGCATCAGGTCGAGGATCACCACGTCCACCGCCTCGCCGGCCAGGACACGGCGCATTTCGGCGCCGTCTTCCGCCACCGTCACCCGGAATCCCTGCGCGCCGAGGAACTGGGCCAGCAAATCGCCGATCTGGCGGTCGTCGTCGACCACCAGCGCATGGGGTGCCGCATTCACCGGACGCCGTCCCCGGCCATGGCCGCCTGCGGCAGGACGACCACGACCCGCAGCCCGCCCTCGGGGCGGTTCTCCAGGCGGATGTCGCCGCCATGGGAGCGGACGATGGTGCGGGCCACCGTCATGCCCAGACCGACGCCGCCGGTCTTGCGGTTGCGCGACCCCTCCAGCCGGTAGAAGGGGGTAAAGACCTTCTCCCGCTCGGCCGCCGGGATGCCCGGCCCCTCGTCGTCGATCACCGTTTCGATGGCGCGGGCGGTGCGGCGGGTCTGGACCGTGGCCCGTCCGCCGTAGCGGGCGGCGTTCTCCACCAGGTTGGTCAGCGCCCGCTTCAGCGCCAGGGGGCGGCAGGTGCAGGGCAGCCGGCCTTCCCAGGCATAGGCGGCCGACAGGCCCAGGTCGGCGGCGTTGTCGCAGATGGTCGCGATGGTGGCGGCCAGGTCGATCAGTTGCGGCGGTTCGTCGGCGGCCTCGCCGCGGGCGAAATCCAGGGCCGAGGCGACCATCGCCTCCATCTCGTCCAGATCGGCCAGCATGCGCGCACGCGGCTCGCCCTCGGCCAGCATCTCGGTGCGCAGCCGCATCCGGGTGATCGGGCTGCGCAGGTCGTGGGAGATGGCGGCCAGCATGCGGGTGCGGTCCTCGACGAAACGGCGGATGCTGGCCTGCATCTCGTTGAAGGCGGCGACGGCGTGGCGCACCTCGCGCGGGCCGCCGGCCGGCAGGGGCGGGGCGTTGACGTCGCGGCCCAGGCGGTCGGCCGCCTGGGCGAAGGTGGCCAGCGGGCGGCCGACCCATCCGGTGGCCCAGCCGCCCAGCACCACGATGCCGGCCATCATCACCAGGACCGAGGCCACCGCATGGGGCGACCACAGCGCCGCCGCCTGCGCCATGGCCATGGTGAAATTGGCCCAGCCGCCGTCGGACAGGCGGAAGGAGACCTCCATCACCTGATCCTTGGGGAAGCCGTCCAACAGGTTGGCCCACAGGCTGCGGGGAGGACCCGGCACCACGCGGTGGTGAACATGCAGCCGGCCGGGCGGCATCCGGCCGAAGGCGGCGCGGAAGGCTTCGTCCGCCGGCAGGTGTCCGTCCCCCGCCCCCATGGGGGACGCCACCGCCGGGCCGGCGGCGATGACGATTCCCAGGGTGGGGCTGGCCAGGTCGGCGACCAGACGGGGGCGGCCGGCCGGCGGGGTGTGGTCCAGCAGGCGGGCGATGGAGGCGAGGCGCTCGGCGCACAGCCGTTCGCTCGCCCGCAACACCGCATCGTGGCGGTCGGTCGACAGCAGCGCGATGCTGGCCAAGTGGGACACCGTCAGGCCGAGCAGCAGCACGATCATGGTGCGGCCGGCAATGGAATCGGGGTGCAGGAACTTCATCGGCACGGTCCGGACAGCGTCATCCCGGCGGTACTTGTGCGCGCCGGGCAGCGGCCTTGGCAACCGGGTAAACGGGCCGTTTACAAAACTTTACAAGGGGTGGGGAAACCGGGGGTGTATACCCGCGGCGGTACCGCGATGAAGCGGTCCTGCGGACAGCCTTCGGTGGAGACGAACGATGCGGATGCGAGTGGTGACGGGCTTTGGCCCGGCTGCGGCGGCTTTGGCCGGTGTGGCGGTTTTGGCCGGCCCGGTGGGGAGCGCCGTGGCCGGTCCCCAGGACTATCGGTTCGAGGCGGTGCAGAAGGATGTGCCGGCCACCGCCAATGCCATGATGGCGGTGCGGCTGGTGCACATCCCCGACAACAAGCCGGTGGCCGGCGCCATCCTGTTCCAGCCGAAGCTGGAAATGCCGATGGAGGGCATGGCGCCGATGATGGCCCCGGTCAAGGCCGCGGCGCCCGACGGCAAGGGAAACTATCCCTTCACCGCTGATTTCTCGGCGCCGGGCCCATGGGTCCTGACGGTGTCGGCCAAGGTGCAGGGCGAGCCGGGGACCGTCACCGGCTCGGTGCCGTTCGTCGCCACCGCGGGCTCCGCGGCGGCGGACGCCCATTCCGGCATGGCCGGCATGGCCCACGGGCATTGAGCGGCGACGGATCCGGATAAGGGGGCGGCAATGCGTGCAGCGATTCCGATGGCGATGGCGGTGGGGATGGCATTGGCGCCGCCGGCCTGGGCGGGCAATACCGGGCCATCGGATCCGCCGCCCATCGGCGCCACCGTCGACGAGCTTGTCGCCATCGCCCGCCGGATGAATCCCGACGTCAAGGTGGCGGCCCTGGAGGCCGATTCCGCGGCGGCCAAGGTCGAGGGCGCCGGCAGCCTGCCGGACCCCAAGATCGAGTGGAATGTGCAGCAATGGCCGCGGGAGGAACCGGGCGCCCTGCCAAAGAGTCCGTTCCTCGGCGACAACATGTATTCCGTGGTGCAGATGTTCCCGTTCTGGGGCAAGCGTGGCCTGCGGCGCGACATCGCCGCCGCCGGGTCGCGTCAGGCGGCCCTGATGCGCCGGGAAGTGGAAAACGAGATCGTCGCGCGGGTCGAGATCACCTACGCCCAATACCATTCCGCCCATCTGGTCGGCGACCTGGACCGCGACCTGCGCGACCGCATGGATACGCTGGCCAAGCTGGCCGCCGCCCGCTATGCCCAGGGGCTGGGCCGCCAGGATGACGCGACCCGCGCCGAGGTCGAAAAGGCGCGGCTGGAAACCGAGATCGCCCGTACCGATGCCGCGCGCCACCAGGCCCGGGTCACCATCAACCGCCTGCTGGACCGCGACCTGGAGGGGCCGTTGGTGGAACGGCCGGCCCCGCGGCCGATCCCGCCCGCAGCGGCGCTGGAACTGGCGAGCCTTACCGCCCGCGCCCAGGCCGCCAATCCGCAGATTCTGGCGCAGCAGGCGGCGATCGAAGGGGCCGACAATTCCGTCGATCTGGCCGAGAGGGATTGGTATCCGGACTTCGAGGTGGGTGTCGGCCCCGAGATGATGGGCAGCCGCTGGGTCGGCTACAACGCCATGGTCAGCGCCACCGTGCCGCTGCAATGGGGCCTCCACGAATCCGAGATCGGTGCGGCCGAGGCCACGGCGGCCGCCTCGCGCGCCAAACGCGAGGCGATCGCCAAGGACGTCACCGACGGGCTCTCCGCCGCCTGGATCGGCCTCAGATCCGACCGCGAGGTGGAGACGCTGCTGACCGAAAGCCAGTTGCCGCAGGCCAAGATCGGCTTCGAATCGGTCGCCAACAGCTATGCCCTGGGCCGCGCCAACTTCGTCGACGTACTGACCGCCGAGCAGCAGTTGTGGACGACCGACATCGACCTGATCAAGACCCGGTTCGACGAGCAGATACGGCTGGCCGAAATCGAAAAGCTGGTGGGAGGCAAGCTGTGACGCGTTGGGGAATCCTTGTTTCCGGTGGTGCGGTGGTCGCCGCGCTGGGCGGAGGTTTCTGGCTGGGCCATGTGGTGGCGCCGCCTTCTCGCGGCCGGCCGCCGGCCGGGCATCCCGCCGCGGCGACCGCCGCCGCCCGGCCCATTCTTTATTACCAGGCCCCGGACGGCAGTCCCGATTACTCGCCGGCACCGAAGAAGGACGCCAAGGGGCGCGACTACGTCCCGGTCTACGGCGACGCCCCGCCGCCGGCTCCCGTTGCCGCGGCGAAGCCCAAGGGGAAGGGCAAGATCCTTTATTACCGCAATCCGATGGGGCTGCCCGACATCTCGCAGGTCCCCAAGAAGGACCCGATGGGGATGGATTACGTCCCCGTCTACGAGGGCGAGGATTCGGGCGACACCGTCAGGATCGGCCTCGACAAGGTGCAGAAGCTGGGGGTGCGATCGGCGGCGGCGGAGATGCGGGCCCTGGTGCGGCCGCTGCGCGCCGTCGGCACCGTGCAGGTGGACGAGCGCAACCTGCGTAGCGTCTCGCCGCGGTTCGATGGCTATATCGAGGTGCTGCACGTCGATCAGACCGGCCAGGCGGTGCGGCGCGGCCAGCCGCTGATGGAGATATGGAGTCCCGATTTGGTGCTGGCCGAGGAGGAGTACCTGGCGGCCCGCCGCAGCGCCCAGGCCCTCGACAATGCCAGCCCCGAGGCCCGCAATGCCGCCCGCGGCTTGGCCGATGGTGCGTTGGCCCGTCTGCGGAACTGGGAGATCGACGGCGCACGCGTCGAGCGCCTCAAGCAGGGCGGCCAGCCGGCGCGCCTGCTGACCCTGGCCTCGCCGGTGACCGGCGTCGTGCTGGAAAAGCGCGCCGTTCAGGGCATGCGCTTTACGGCCGGCGAGGAACTGTATCGCATTGCCGACCTATCGACGGTCTGGGTGATCGCCGATGTCTTCGAGCAGGATCTGGCCAGGGTGAAGGTGGGCCAGACGGCGAGCGTGACCTTCGACGCCCTGCCGGGGGAGACCTTCACCGGGAAGGTGACCTTCATCTACCCGACCCTCACCGCCGATACCCGCACGGGCAAGGTGCGGATCCAACTGGCCAATCCCCGGGGCGATCTGCGGCCGGCGCTGTACGGGACGGTGGAGATCGCCGCCCCGGTGGCGGCGCAGCCGGTCCTGACCGTCCCCGATTCGGCGGTGCTCGACACGGGCGCCCGCCAGGTTGTGCTGGTCGAGCGCGGCGAGGGCCTCTACGAGCCGCGCGAGGTCAGGACCGGGGCGCGGGCCGGCGGCTATGTCGAGGTGCTCGACGGGCTCAAGGCCGGGGAAAAGGTGGTGGTCAGCGCCAACTTCCTGATCGACGCCGAAAGCAATCTGCGGGCGGCACTGCAAAGCTTCCACCACCATTGACCCCGGCTCCGTGACGAAGGATTTGGCGCCATGATCCCCGCCCTCATTCGCTGGTCGGCCCGCAACGTGTTCCTGGTGCTGGTCATGACCGCCTTCATCGTCGGCGCCGGGGTGCTGGCGGTGATCCGCCTGCCGCTCGACGCCCTGCCCGACCTGTCGGACGTGCAGGTGATCCTCTACACCGAATACCCTGGCCAGGCGCCGCAGGTGGTCGAAGACCAGGTCACCTATCCCCTGACCACCGCCATGCTGTCGGTGCCCAAGGCCAAGCTGGTGCGCGGCATCTCGATGTTCGGCGTCAGCTACGTCTACATCATCTTCAAGGACGGCACCGACATCTACTGGGCCCGCTCGCGCGTGCTCGAATACCTGAACTTCGCCTCCAAGGACCTGCCCAAGGGCGTCACTCCCACCCTGGGGCCGGACGCTACCGGCGTGGGTTGGATCTATGAATACGTGGTGCTGGCCAAGAACCGCACCCTCGCCGCCCTGCGCACGTTGCAGGATTGGTATCTGCGCTACCAGTTGACCAAGGCCGAAGGCGTGTCCGAGGTGGCGGATGTCGGCGGCTTCGTGAAGCAGTACCAGGTGGTGGTCGATCCCCAGAAGCTGCAGGGCTACGGCATTCCGCTGTCGGCGGTCACCCAGGCGATCCGGCGCAGCAACATCGATGTCGGCGGACGCACCGTCGAGATGACGGAGACCGAATACATGGTGCGGGGGCGCGGTTACCTGCGCAACCTGTCCGATATCGGCAACATCGTG
>JAKAFA010000014.1 GCA_021818185.1 Pseudomonadota bacterium
CTGCCTTCTTCACCGCCTCGGTGGCCGGGATCGAATCGGTGATCACCAGTTCCTTGAGGGGCGAGGCGGCGACACGGGCGACGGCGCCGCCCGACAGCACGCCGTGGGTGACATAGGCCGAGACGCTGACCGCGCCCGCCTTGATCAGCGCTTCCGCCGCGTTGCACAGGGTGCCGGCCGAATCGACGATGTCGTCCACCATCACGCAACGGCGGCCGCGCACGTCGCCGATGATGTTCATCACCTCGGACACGCCGGCCCGCTCGCGCCGCTTGTCGATGATCGCCAGATCGGCATCCAGGCGGCTGGCGATCGCCCGCGCCCGCACCACGCCGCCGACGTCGGGCGACACCACCATCAGGCCTTCCTCGCCGCCATGGGCGCGGATGTCGTTGGTCAGCACCGGCGCGGCGTAGAGGTTGTCGAGGGGGATGTCGAAGAAGCCCTGGATCTGTCCGGAATGGAGGTCCAGCGTCACCACCCGGTCGGCGCCGGCGGTGGTGATCAGATTGGCCACCAGCTTGGCCGAAATCGGCGTGCGCGGGCCGGATTTGCGATCCTGGCGGGCATAGCCGAAATAGGGGATCACCGCGGTGATGCGTCGCGCCGAGCCGCGCCGCAGGGCGTCCAGGGTGACCAGCAACTCCATCAGATGGTCGTTGGTGGGGTAGCAGGTGGATTGGACGACGAACACGTCCTCGCCGCGGACGTTCTCGTTGATCTCGACAAAGATTTCCATGTCCGAGAACCGGCGGATATTCGCGCGGGTCAGCGACATATTCAGATATTCGGCAATCGCCTCTGCGAGGGGCCGATTGGAATTGCAAGCCAGGATTTTCATGATGCTACCCGTGGAGCATGCTGCGGGAACGGCACCGGAATTGGTACCGCTGCGTCGTGCCGCAGGCTGTCCGTTCCGATGGCCCCTTCGGCCATCGTCTTGCCCGCGCCATCTCTTTTGGGCTCCCTGAAACGGCCATTCGTATAACAGTCATCGGGAAGTCTGTAAAGCCGGACCCATACAATAGTCAGGATCAGGGCCGGGCGGCGCCCGCGGCCCCGACCACCTGGGCCACTCCGTCGGCGCCGCCCTGGGCGATATTGCTGGCCAGTTCGGCCCAGGGCAGCCGCAGCCGGCCGGCCGGGACCGCGCCTTTCTGGTCGATGGTCCCCAGGCTTTTCCCGTCGGGCCGGTGGACGATCCACGAAACCGCCAGGATCTCCTGGCCGGGCGGGGCGGCGGTGACGGTCACCTTGGCTTCGACGATATAGTCTCCGCCGGACCCGACGACGAGGATGCCGTGCCGCTCAAGGGCGTTGCGCATGGCGCGGGCCAGGGCGGTATCACCGTCGCCCGGCAGGCCGGCCGGCGGCATCTGGAGGCGGGCGGTCGGCCGGTGCGCGGCCGATTGGGTTGGGTCGGTGGCGATGGTGGGGCGGCCGGCGGTCAGTGCCGCCACCGCCCGCGTCGCCAGGGGCGCCAGAGCCCGGGGGTTGGCCTCCCGCCACACTTCGTCCGGCAGGAATTGGCGAGTGGCGGCCTGCCGCACATGGTCGGGTCCCTCCAGGACCCAGGCTAGATGGACACCGCCATCCCCCCGGTCGGCGGTGCCGTGCAGCAACATGGCGCCGGGGACGCTCGTCCCGATCGACGCGGGGATCTCCTGGGCGGTAAAGGCCTTGACCAGGGCGGTGGCCATCGCCTGCGCGGCGGGCGAGGAATCGAGCGGACGTACCGCCACCGCGCGGACGTCGAGCGGCGACAGCCGCGCCAGATCGGGGATGTCGCCTTCGTCGTGGCGGAAGGGCTGGGACAGATAGCCGCAGGCGGTCAGGGCCGCGACGGCCAGCAGGGGCAGCAGCCGCCCGGCCGGGCGGATGGCGGTCATCCGCCTCCCACCATGGCGACGCAGGTGACCAGCATCCCGCAGAGCGCAAAGATGAGGAACATGACCAAGTAAGGCATGGCGGAGCCTCCCGACCGGCTCAGCGTTCGAGAACGATGGCCGACAATTGCCGGCCGTAATCCGGCTCGCGCCTCAGGGTGGCGCGGCGGTAGCTGAAGAACCGCGTCTCGTCGCGGCAGGTATCGGCCGGTACCCGCGTTACTTCCAGCACGCCCAGGCGCGCCAGCCGGCGGGCGACATAGCCCGGCAGGTCGAAAAGGAAATGGCCCGGCCGGGCGGCGGGGGCAAAAAAGTCGGCGTTGTCCTCGTCCTCGGCGAGGAAGGGCGCCGGGAACTCCGGCCCCACTTCGTAGGAGCGTTGGCCGATGCACGGGCCGATGGCGGCGACGATGGTCTTGCGGCCGGCGCCCAGCTTGACCATGGCGTCCAGGGTGTTGTCCAGCACCCCGCCCACCGCGCCCCGCCAGCCGGCATGGGCGGCAGCGCATACCCCGGCCCGCCGGTCGGCCAGCAGCACCGGGGCGCAATCGGCGGTCAGGATGCCCAGCGCCAGGCCGGGACGGGTGGTGACCAGGGCATCGGCCTTCGGCGCCTGGCCGGGGACGAAGGGCGCATCGACCACCACCGCCTCGGCGCTGTGGCATTGATGGACGGTGACCAGCGCCGTCGGCGCCAGGTCGAGCAGCGCCATGGCACGCGCCCGGTTTTCCGCCACCGCGGCGGCGGAATCGGCCGAGCCGGGGCCGCAATTGAGCGAAGCGTAGAGGCCCTGCGACACGCCGCCCTCGCGGGTGAAGAAGGCATGGCGAATACGGTTGACTTCGTTCAGGGCGGACAGCGTGATCATCGGGGCTCCTGCGGGGGGCCGAGGGGGGCAGCCAGCCCCGGAAGCGGCGGCAGGGCGGGGTCGGCCAACGCCATGACCTTGAACAGGGTGCCCATTTCGGCCGCGTCGATCAAGCGATGCATCCGGCCGAGGATATCCGCCGCCTGGGCAGGGGGCTTGCCGGCCGTCAGCCGGGCGGCGCGGGTCTCGATCCCCAGACCGCGCAGGAAGTCCCCCTGGGGCACCGGTCCCCAGGCGCGGGCGGGAATGGCCGCCGCGGCCAGCGCCTCGAAATCCACATGGGCGGTCAGGTCCGCCTCGCCCACCGCGTCCAGGACCGGTACGGGGCGATGGCGGCGCAGCGCCTGCAAGGTCTCGCCCGCCGCCGACCGCCCGTGGCCGTAATCGATCAGCAGCGCCGCCCCTCCCTGGGTGGCCAATCGGCGGCCGAGAGCGCCGGCCAGCCGCCGTCCCTCCGGGCAGGTCTCAAAGATCGCTCCCGGCGGAGCCGCCGGGGCCGGCCCGGGGTCGGCCGGGGGGCCGGCGGCGAAGGCCAGGCGGCCATCGGCATCCAGCCCGACCATCCGCCGGGTCCAGCCCTCCGGCGCCCGGACATATTGCTCGATGGGCAGGGCGTCGAAGAATTCGTTGGCGACCAGCAGCAGCGGCCCCGGCGGCAGGCCGGCTAGCTCCGCCGCCCAGTGCGCTCCCTGGCCGTCCAGGGCGGCCTCCTGCCGGCGGCGCAGGACCGGGCTGGCCTCGACCAGCCAGATGTCGAGGGCGGCGCGGAAGGAGGGCACGGTGGCGGCGGCCCGCAGCAGGTCGGCCATCAGTGTGCCGCGGCCCGGCCCCAGTTCGGCCAGCACCACCCGCGCCGGCGCCCCCATCGCCTGCCAGGCGACGGCCGCCCACAGGCCGATCAGTTCGCCGAACATCTGGCTGATTTCCGGCGCGGTGATGAAATCGCCGGCCGCGCCGAACGGATCGCGGGTGGCGTAATAGCCGTGCTCGGAATCCAGCAGCGCGGCGGCCATGAACTCCGATACCGGCAGCGGGCCGTCGCGGCGGATGGCGTCGGCCAGCCTGGCGGCCAGCGGCGTGGTCATCACGCCGCCTTCACCCGGCTCCTCCACCAGGCCAGGGACAGGCCGATCAGCACCAGCGGCAGCGAAAGCAGCTGGCCCATGGTGGCGCCGCCGATCAGGAAGCCCAGGAAGGGATCGGGCTGGCGGAAGAATTCGCCGACGATCCGCGCCGTGCCGTAGCCGGTCAGGAAACAGCCGGCCAGGACGCCGCTATGGGCGCGGATGCGGGGATTGCGCCACAGCAGGGCCATGATGGTGAACAGGATCAGGCCCTCCATCCCCGCCTCGTAGAGCTGGCTGGGATGGCGCGGCAGCGGGCCGCCGTTGGGGAACACCATGGCCCAGGGCACATCCGGGGCCACGCGGCCGAACAGCTCGCCATTGACGAAATTGGCCAGCCGCCCGAAGAACAGGCCGATGGGCACGGCGCAGCATACCACGTCGCCCACCGCGAACAGGTTCAGCTTGCGCTGGCGCGAGAACAGCACGATGGCGGTCACCACCCCCAGGAGGCCACCGTGGAAGCTCATGCCGCCGCGCCACAGCTTGAAGATCTCCAGTGGGTGGCTGAAGTAGAAATCCGGCTTGTAGAACAGCACGTAGCCGGTGCGGCCGCCCAGGACCACGCCCAGGGTCGCCCAGACCAGGAAGTCGTCGACGTCGATTTCCTTCATGGCATAGGGCGGATGGCGCACCAGCCGCTTGACGTAGGTCCAGCCCAGCATCAGGCCGGTGATGTAGGCCAGTGCGTACCAGCGGATCGCGAAGGGGCCGACCGCGATGGCGATGGGGTCGAAATGGGGGTAGACGAGAGACAGCACCGGGCAGCCTCCTGGCTATTTGTAGGGATCGGACTGGGCCAGGTAACGGGTGACGTATTCGGTCACCCCCTCCTCCAGCGAGGTGAAGGGCTTGCTATACCCCGCCTGCCGCAGGCGGTGCATCTGCGCTTCGGTGAAGTACTGGTACTTGTCGCGGATGGCGACCGGCGTGTCCTGGAACTTGATCATCGGCTCGCGCCCCACCGCCCGGTAGACCGCCGACGCCAGGTCGAGGAAGGTGCGCGCCTTGCCGGTGCCGACGTTGAACACCCCGTTGACCTGCGGATTGTCCAGCAGCCACATCATCACGTCGATGCAGTCGTCGATCCAGATGAAGTCGCGCAGCTGCTCGCCGTCCCTGTATTTGGGGTTGTGGGAGCGGAACAGCTGGTAGGCGGCGCCCTCGCGGGCGTGGGGATAGACCTGGGCCACCACGCTCTGCTGGCTGCCCTTGTGGTATTCGTTGGGGCCGTAGACGTTGAAGAACTTCAGCCCCGCCCATTGCGGCGGCTTGCGGGCGCCGTCCAGGATCTTGCGCGCCACCCGGCGGTCGAACAGGTGCTTGGACCAGCCGTAGGCGTTGAGCGGCCGCAGGCGGGCCAGGTGCTCGACCGACCAATCGTCCTCGAAGCCGTGGGAGCCGTCGCCATAGGTCGCGGCGCTGGAGGCATAGATGAAGCGCACGTCGTTCAGCGCGCACCATTTCCACAGGGCCAGGGACAGCGAGAAGTTGTTGGCCGAGATGCGGTCGGCGTCGGTCTCGGTGGTGGCCGAGATCGCCCCCATGTGGAAAATCGCCTTCAGCGGTTTGCGGTTCGCCTCCAGGAACTCGAACAATTGCTCGGGATGAACGATGTCGGCCAGTTCACGCTTGGCGATGTTGCGCCATTTGTCGTTGGCGCGCAGGCGGTCGCAGACCACCAGCCTGGGTTCGCCGCGCCGTTCGAGAGCAGCCAGGATGTTGGAGCCGATGAAGCCGGCTCCGCCGGTGACAACGATCATCGCGAGATCCTCTGCGGTGCGGAACTGGCCGTTTATAGGCCCGGTGGACCATCGCGGCAAGGCGGGATGGCTTGCGCCCTCCTTGCATTTCCCCGCTCCCGCACCATAATGCCGCCACATAACCGGCCGCGGAGATCCGCCATGCAGACCCAGAATCCGTTCTTCGACGACCTTGCCCGCGTGGCGGGTGGCGCGCTGGGCGCGCTGTCCGGGCTCAAGGCCGAGTTCGAGGCGCTGGTCAAGCAGCAACTGGAACGCTGGACCTCGACCCTCGACCTGGTCCCGCGCGAGGACTTCGAGGCGGTGCGCGCCATGGCCGCCAAGGCCCGTGAAGAGCAACTGGCCCTGGAACAGCGGGTGGCGGCCCTGGAAGCCCGGCTGGGACTGGGCGGCGAGGCGCCCCGACCTTCGGAATCCGGCCCCTCGGAGCCCGGACCTTCGGACGCCGACGCCCCGGTCTGAACGCATAGGGTGCAGGCCCTGCGTCGGGCTGCCGTTTATCCACAACAATTGCGGTGTAAGGCGGGAATAATGCCTTGCACCGCTCGAAGCCGTATGGTTAGTCTACCACTTGTGCATTGAGGGTAGGCTGGCCACAAACCTTAGATTCAGGTCGGCCCTCGAAGCGATAGCCTGCCATGGAGGGCGTTGGCATGTCGATTTCCCTCGCCTACGAGGATGAGCCCGTACTCAATCCGCTGGACCTCGTGGAGCAATTCGCGACGGCCAACGATTGGGCTTTCGACCGGCGCTCCGATGACGAGCTGGCCGCCGAGGTCCCCGGGCGTTGGTGCAATTACAGCCTGTACTTCGCTTGGCGCGAGGATATGGGCGCCATGCATTTCACCTGCGCCTTCGACATGAAGGTGCCGGACCTGAAGCGGCAACTGATCTTCGAGCTGCTGGGCCTGGTGAACGAGAAGTTGTGGCTCGGCCATTTCGGCCTGTGGGAGGACGAGGCGGTGCCGATGTTCCGCCACACCTCGCTGCTGCGCGGCACCCCCGGCGCGGTGCCCGAGCAGGTCGAGGACCTGGTGGACATCGCGGTTTCGGAATGCGAGCGCTTCTATCCGGCCTTCCAGTTCGTGATCTGGGGCGGCAAGAGCCCGCGCGAGGCCATGGAGGCCTCGATGCTGGAAACCCAAGGCGAGGCCTGATCGTGACGCGCGTTCTGCTGGTTGGTTGCGGCAAGATGGGCTCGGCGCTGCTGAGCGGATGGCTGGACCGCGGGGCGGCTCCCGCCGATGTGGTGGTGGTGGAACCCGGCGAGGCTGCCGCCGCCCTCGCTTCCCGCGGCGTTTCCGTCGTCGCGGCGGCCGAGACGGTCCCGGCAGCGTTCCGGCCCGACGTGGTGGTTCTGGCGGTCAAGCCGCAGGTGATGGCCGCCGCCGCGGCGCCCTATGCCCGCTATTCCGACGCGGTGTTCCTGTCCATCGCCGCTGGCAAGACCCTGGGCTTCTTCACCGGTCTGTTGGGCGCGGGAGCCGCCATCGTGCGCGCCATGCCCAATACGCCGGCGGCCGTGCGGCGCGGCATCACCGTCTGCGTCGCCAATCCCCAGGTGGATGCGGCCCGGCGCGCCGCCTGCCAGACGCTGCTGGAAGCGGTGGGCGAGGTGGCGTGGACGGAGGAGGAAGGCCTGATGGACGCGGTCACCGCGGTGTCCGGTTCGGGTCCCGCCTATGTCTTCCTGCTGGCCGAGGCCCTGGCCGCCGCCGGCGCCGCCGCCGGCCTGCCGGCCGGTCTGGCCGACCGCCTGGCCCGCGCCACGGTGGCCGGGGCGGGCGAATTGCTGCACCGTTCGCCGGACTCGGCCGCCCAATTGCGGGTAAACGTCACCAGCCCCGGCGGCACCACCGCGGCGGCCCTGGCGGTGCTGATGGCCGAGGGCGGCGGCATGGCGCCGCTGCTAACCGAGGCGGTGGCCGCCGCGACCCGCCGCGGCCGCGAATTGGCCGGTTGAGCCCGGCCTGCCGGTCGAATCGGGGCTGAAAGGCGCTATCGCTCGCGCCGCAACAGGAAACGCACCGCCGCTCCGGCCTGATTGGTGGCGTAGCCGTAAATGTGGCCTTCCTCGGTCCGTACGCCGTCGAACACGAAGGGGCCGCCGCCGGCTTTCAGTTGCACGGTACAGGCGCTGACCGTCGTCACCATGCCGTCGATGGTGGCGCCGTCCTGCCAGCCGAACTCATCGGCCCCGCCCTGACGGTTCAGAATCCAGTGGATGCCCTGGGCGGTGCGGGTGAACTGCAGGCGGGTCCGCGGTCCGACCCAGTTGCCGATCAGCCACGCCCCCGTATCCGCCTTGGTGGCATCGCAGGACGGGTCGGGCAGGGGCTGGGGTGGAGCGGCCTTGGGGAAGTGGGGTAGGTCCTGGGCGGCGGCAGGCGCGGCGAAGGGCGCCAGCGCAATTGTCGCCAGCAGGCAAAGAGGGGCAAGGCGGCGCATGGGTCAATGGTCCTTGCCGGCCGGGACGTATCCCAGGTCGTACATGCACTGGGCCACTTGGCCATCCACCTCGCGTTTGTCCTCGATGCGGTCGTAGGCGCCGATCGGGCCGCTGAAGGCCTGTTTCTCGCTCTGGTAGCCCATGACCTCGTCTTCCGCCTGGCGCCGGCAGTTGGTCCAGTCCGAGGCCCATTGGTCCTTGGGTACGGCCGGGTTGGCCCACGGTACATGGGCCGGGGCGCAGGCGGCCAGGGGCAGGACGATCAGCGGGAGCAGCCGGCGGAAAGGCAAGGGGGGCATCCTTGTGTGGAGGCGGACCAGCGCTATTCCGCCACAGGCGGCCGGCCTTGGCAACCGATCCCATTGGAAGCGGGGCCATCGGGTTGCCGCCGGCCGGGCCCCTGGCTATACTGCGCCGCACAACCGCCTGCTGCGGTGCAGCGGGCTCGACGCGGGAGAACGCAATGAGCGGCGAAACCCTGAATGGCCTTTACTTCGAAGACCTTGCCATCGGGCAGGCGGCGAGCTTCGCGAAGACGGTGACCGAAGCCGACATCGTCGCTTTCGCCGGCGTGTCGGGCGACTTCAACCCGGTGCATGTCAACGAGGAATTCGCCAAGGAAACCATGTTCAAGGGCCGAATCGCCCACGGCATGCTGTCGGCGGCGTTCATCTCGACGGTGTTCGGTACCAAGCTGCCGGGGCCGGGCTGCATCTACGTCTCCCAGTTGCTGAAGTTCAAGGCGCCGGTCCGCATCGGCGAGACGGTGGTGGCCCGGTGCGAACTCATCGCTCTGGTGCCGGAAAAGAAGTTCGCCACCTTCAAGACCACCTGCAGCGTGGCGGGCAAGGTGGTGGTGGACGGCGAAGCCACCCTGATGGTGCCCGCCAAGGGCTGATCAGGCTTCCGGGCGCAACAGGGCGCCCAGGGTGCGGAACTCGGCCTTGCGTGGACTGGAGGACCGCCACGCCAGGCCGATGGTCCGCCGGGCGGCCGGATCGTCCAACGTTCTGGCCATCAGGCCGGTGCCGGCCAGGACGCCGGCATCGACCGCCATCTCCGGCAGCAGGGTGACGCCCAATCCGTTGGCGACCATCTGCACCAGGGTGGCCAGGCTGGTGGCGAGCACGCTCTCGCCGCCCGCGACGCTTTTCAGGTGGCAGGCGGCCAGCGCGTGGTCGCGCAGGCAATGGCCCTCTTCCAGCAGCAGCAGCGGCGCCTCGGCCAGTTCCGCCTGGCCGACCCGGCCGGCGGCGGCCAGCGGATGGTCGGGCGGGCAGGCCAGCAGGAACGGGTCGTCGAACAGCGCCTCGGTTTCGATATCGGCTTCCTGGTAGGGCAGGGCGATCAGGGCGGCGTCCAGGGTGCCACCGGTCAGGCGCTCCAACAGGCGCGCCGTCAGGTCCTCGCGCCAGACCAGTTCCAGGCGGGGATGGGCGCGGCGCAGCCGCGGCAGGGCGCGCGGCAGCAGATAGGGGGCGATGGTGGGAATCACCCCCAGGCGCAGACGACCGGTCAGCGGTTCGCGGGCCGCCTTGCACAGATCGGCGATGTCCTCGGCCCCGGTCAGCAGGGCGCGGGCCCGCCGCGCCACCTCTTCGCCCAGCGGCGTCAGCAGCACGCGGCGGCGGGTGCGTTCCACCAGGACGGCATCCAGCAGCCCCTCCAGTTCCTGCAACCCCGCCGACAGGGTGGATTGGGTGGCGAAGCAGGCGGCGGCGGCGCGCCCGAAATGCCGGTGTTCGGCGAGGGCGACCAGATACCGCAACTGGCGCAGGGTGGGCAGGGCCATGGCGTATCGCCCCTCGAAAGCCGTCCGTCATGCCCGGCACTCCGGGCATGACGGCAGGATGTCCGGCTTACTTCTTCAGGTAGTCGTGGGCCAGCACCTCGGCGATCTGCACCGCGTTGAGCGCCGCGCCCTTGCGCAGGTTGTCGGATACGCACCAGAACGACAGGCCGTTGGCGACGGTGGGGTCCTTGCGCAGGCGGCTGACATAGGTGGCGTCCTCGCCGGTGGCCTCCACCGGGGTGATGTAGCCGCCGGGCTCGCGTTGGTCGTAGACCACCACGCCGGGGGCGGCGGCCAGGGCGGCGCGGGCCTCGTCGACGCTCACCGGGCGCTCGAACTCGACATTGATCGATTCCGAGTGGCTGACGAATACCGGCACCCGCACGCAGGTGGCGTTCACGGCGATGTTGGGGTCCAGAATCTTGCGGGTCTCGACCACCATCTTCCATTCTTCCTTGGTCGAGCCGTCATCCATGAAGACGTCGATCTGCGGGATCAGGTTGAAGGCGATCTGCTTGGGGAACTTCTTGGGCGTCACCGCATCGGCGACGAAGATGCCGCGGGTCTGCTCGAACAGTTCGTCCATGGCGTCCTTGCCGCCGCCCGACACCGACTGATAGGTCGAGACCACGACGCGCTTGATCTTGCCCAGCGTGTGCAGCGGCTTCAGCGCCACCACCATCTGGATGGTCGAGCAATTGGGGTTGGCGATGATGCCGCGGTTGGTGTAGCCGGCGATGGCCTCGGGGTTCACCTCCGGCACCACCAGCGGCACGTCGGGGTCCATGCGGAAATGCGAGGTGTTGTCCACCACCACGCAGCCGGCAGCCGCGGCGCGCGGGCTGTGGACGGCCGAGACCTTGGCGCCGGGCGAGGACAGGGCGATATCGACGCCCTTGAAGTCGAACTTGGCCAGATCCTTGACCTTCAGCACCTTGTCGTCGCCGAACGACACCTCGTGGCCGACCGAGCGCTCGCTGGCCAGCGCGATGACCTCGTCGACCGGGAAATTGCGTTCCGCCAGCGTCTTCAGCATCTCGCGGCCGACATTGCCGGTGGCTCCGATGACAGCAACCCTGTAACCCATGTTCTTCTCCGTTCCTATGGCCGTCGGCGTCCGTGGTGCCAATGCGAAAAGGCCCGCGGGGATCGTCCGCGGGCCTTTTTCGTGCAGTCGTGACGAACCGGCCCGCGGTTACGCGGTAGTGGTGGTGCCGGTTTTGGTGGTGACGATTTTAGTCGTGACGGGGGCGAGGACGGCAGCAGCCATCGCCGGGGAAACACCCCGGGCGCGGAACGCGGCGATGGACACACCAGCGATCATCTCTTCCTCCATCGGCGCACAGCATTACCCCAGGGCCCGGTGGCGCGCAAGGGGAAAGGCGTCGGGCGGGAACCCACCGGCGGCGTCAGGCGTTCCGCCAGAGAGATCCGTTGCCAAGGGAGGAAAACGATGGGCTTCACCAATACCGCCGTCATCGCCCAGTCGCTGCATGGAATCGACTTCCCCGCCGACAAGCAACGACTGATCGAGCATGCCCGCCGGAATCAGGCCGACCAGGACGTGGTGGACGTCCTCGCCAGAATGCCGGACACCCAGTACACCTCGATGGCCGACGTGTTCAAAGGCGTCGGCGAGGTCAAGCACTGAGGGCGGTGGGGCGCCGTCAGGCGCCCTGCACCCGCTGGAGGAAGGTCTGCACCAGGGCGCGGATGTCGTCGGACCGTTGCGACAGGGCGGTGGCCGAGTTGAGCACATGGCCGGCAGCCTGCCCGGTTTCGGCGGCCGACCGCGTCACGGCGCCGATGGTTTCGGCCACTTGCCGGGTGCCGCTGGCCGCCTGCTGGATATTGCGGGTGATTTCCTGGGTGGCGGCGCCCTGCTCCTCGACCGCCGAGGCGATGGCGGTGGCGATCTCGTTGATCTCGGCGATGCGTGTGACGATGCCCTCGATGGCGCCGACGGCCCGCCCGGTGGCTTCACGGACATTGGTCACCTGGCCGGCGATCTCGTCGGTGGCTTTGGCGGTTTGGTTGGCCAGGCTCTTCACCTCGCCGGCCACCACCGCGAACCCTTTGCCGGCCTCGCCGGCCCGCGCCGCCTCGATGGTGGCGTTCAGGGCGAGAAGGTTGGTTTGACTGGCGATGTCGCTGATCAGCCCGACGATGTCGCCGATCTGGTCCGCCGCCTCGGCCAAACCGCGGACCATGGCGGTGGTGTGGCGGGTTTCGTCCGCCGCCGCAAGCGACGTCTGGGACGAACGCTCCACCTGGCGGCCGATTTCGCCAATCGAGGCGGCCAATTGTTCGGCGGCGCTGGCGACCGTCTGCATGTTGACCGAGGTGTGCTCGGTGGCGATGGCGACCTCGGCAGCTTGATGATCGGTTTCCCGGGCGGTGGCGGTCATGCCCTGGGCGGTATTCGTCAGATCCTTGGCGGCATCGGCGACGTTGGTCAGGGCCGCCCGCGCTCCCGCATCGAACTCGCGGGTCAGGGCCTCGACGGCGGCAGCGTGGCGGTCGCGCTGTGCCAGGGCTTCCCGCTCGCGCCGCTCAATCTCGCGCTGTTCAAGGGCATTGGCCTGGAACACCTGGACGGCGCGCGCCATGTCTCCTACCTCGTCGCGCCGCTGCCGCATCGGGATGTCCTCGTCCAGCTGTCCCTCGGCCAGCCGGCCCATCACCGCGGTGAGGGTGATTATCGGGTGGGAGATCAGGCGGGCGATGCCGAGGCTGACCAACGTCCCCACGGCAAGGAAGATTCCGAAGACGATGAAGTAAGTGGCCCGCGATGTCGTCGCCACCGTCTCGGCGCCGCGGTAGACCCGTTCGGTGTCCCCGTCCGCCTTGTCGGCCAGTCCCTGGACGGTGGCCAGCAACTGGTCGTAGTGCTGTTCCGCGTTGACCATCATCACCAGCGCGGTGACCTCGTCGATGCCGTACATGTCGAGCACGTCGTCATCCGCCTTGACCAGGTCGGCCGCTTCCGCCTTCAGGCGGGAATTGCCGATGGCGGCGGCCCGCTGGCCGAGGTCGGCGACCTGACGGCGCACCTGCTTGTCGAGGGCGTCGATCTTGGCCTTTTCCATGCCGCTGTTCTTCCAGCCGAGCAGGCGGTAGAGATTGGCCTCGGTCTCGGCGCTGCGGGCCTTGAGTTCGGCGACGGCGGCGGCATTGCGGAACGACACGTCGTGCAGCCGGGTGAGCGCGGCCATCTCTCGGGCGCTGCTCCAGGCGAAGACGCAGGCAAGGATCACCATGCTGGCGACGAGCGGGGCCGGCGTGGCCAGGACTTTCAGCACGATGCGCAGGTTGGCAAGGCGGTCGAGCATTGGACGGCTCCTCGGCAAGGAGAATGCCCCGGCGCCCCGGCCCTCGGGCTGGGGGCGCCGGTGTGGTGCCCCGCGGGCTCAGTGCTTGTAGATGCCGGCCCCGAAGAACATGTCGTCCACCCGTTCGATGTAGGACGACTTGGGCTCGATCTTCCTGGTCGCCGGATCGACCCACCGGTAATCGACCCAGCCGCTGCCTTTTCCGGTCGCCACCTTGACCATCTCGGCGACGAACGGCTTGCCGTCGGCATCCTTGAGCCCGATGAGATCCTTGCCGTTCAGGCCCGGGTTCCTGCCATGCAGCAGCATGTCGCCCTTGAGGTCCTGGACGAAAATGTAGAGGTCGTTGGTCTGGAATCCGCCCTTGGGGTCGGCGAAGGCGGCGAAGGCCTTCGCCTTGCCCTCTGCCCGGTAGAAGGCGACGGCCTTCTTGACCAGCGCAATCGCCTGGTCCGGCGACGCCGTCTGCTGCGCATGGGTTGCCCCCGCGAAGAAGATCGCGGCGCAAAAGACGAAAACGAATCTGATGACGCGAACCCGCATGTCAATCCTCCCACGAGCGTTTTGTATTTTCTCGCAGGGTACATCCATTTTGCATGGGGTCCCAGCGAATTTGCATAGGCTCGTCCCACGGTTACTGCGGAATTGTTTTAATTTTAACTCGCCGGGTGACGGGATGGCACTAGTCCCGCACGGCGCCCTCGACCGCTTCCAGGTTGAAGGCGGCGGCCATCAGGGCACGGGTATAGGGCGTGGCGGGGCGGGCGAAGATCTGCTCCGACGGCCCGCTTTCCACCACGCGCCCGTCCTTCATCACCACCAGGTCGTCGGCAAGGGCGCGCACCACCCGCAAATCGTGGCTGATGAACAGATAGGCGATGCCATGGCGGGCCTGGAGGTCGCGCAGCAGGTCGACGATCTGGGCCTGCACCGAGACGTCGAGCGCGCTGGTCGGCTCGTCGAGCACGATGAAGCGGGGCTTCAGGACCAGGGCGCGGGCGATGGCGATGCGCTGGCGCTGGCCGCCCGAGAATTCGTGGGGATAGCGGTCCTGAGTGGCGGGGTCCAGGCCCACCTCCTCCAGCGCGGCGGCGATCATCGCCCGCCCTTCGGCCGGGCCGGCGGCCAGGCGGTGGATTTCGATGCCTTCCCCGACGATCTGGCCAATGGACAGGCGCGGGCTGAGCGAGCCGTAGGGGTCCTGGAACACCATCTGCATTTCGCGCCGCCGCGGGCGCAGCGCGGCGGACGTGAGTCCCTGGAGGTCGGCCCCCTTGAACAGGATGGCGCCCTCGGAGCCGATCAGGCGCAGCAGCGCCAGCCCCAGCGTCGTCTTGCCCGAGCCGGATTCGCCCACCACGCCCACCGTGTGGCCGGCTCGCACCGTCAGGTCGATGCCGTCCACCGCCTTGACGTGGCTGACCGCACGTTTCCAGATGCCGGCGGTGATGGGGAACCACACCTTCACCCCGCGGGCCTCCATCACCACCGGCGCGCCGCCGTCGGGGCGGTTGGGCTTGCCTTTGGGCTCGGCGGCCAGCAGGCGCTGGGTATAGGGATGCCGCGGGCGCTCGAACACCTCGGCGACGGTACCGGCCTCGACGATCTCGCCCCGGCTCATCACCGCCACCCGGTCGGCGACGCGCTTGACCACCCCCAGATCGTGGGTGATGAACAGCATGGCCATCCCCAGGCGGGCCTGCAGATCCTTGAGCAGGGCCAGGATCTGCGCCTGGATGGTGACATCCAGCGCCGTCGTCGGCTCGTCGGCGATCAGGATGTCGGGCTCGTTGGCCAGGGCCATGGCGATCATCACCCGCTGGCGCTGGCCGCCCGACAATTCGTGCGGCAGGGCCGACAGGCGCTTTTCCGCCTCGGGGATGCCCACCAGCGACAGAAGCTCCAGCACGCGGGCGCGCAGGCGCGCGCCGCTCAGGCCCTTGTGGATCTCCAGCACCTCGCCGACCTGCTTGGCGATGGAATGCAGGGGATTGAGGGAGGTCATCGGCTCCTGGAACACCATGGCGATGCGGTCGCCGCGCACGGCGCGCAAGGCGCGCTCCGGGGCGCCCATCAGTTCCTGGCCGGCCAGGCGGATGCTGCCCTTGGGGTGCCAGGCGTGGGGATAAGCCAGCAATTGCAGTACCGACAGGGCGGTGACCGACTTGCCCGAGCCGGACTCGCCGACCAGCGCCAGGGTTTCCCCCTTGGCCAGGTCGAAGGACACGCCCTTCACCGCGCGGACCTCGCCGGGGCCGCGGCCGAACGAGACCGCCAGGTCGCGGACCTCCAGAATGGGGCCGGTTTGCGTCATGATGTGGTCTTCCGCGGGTCGAAGGCATCGCGCACCGCCTCGCCGATGAACACCAGCAGGGACAGCAGCACGGCCAGCACGATGAAGCCGGTCAGCCCCAGCCACGGGGCTTGCAGGTTTTCCTTGCCCTGGCGCAGCAGGTCGCCCAGCGAGGGAGATCCGGGCGGCAGCCCCAGCCCCAGGAAGTCCAGGGCGGTCAGTGCCACGATGGACGAGGACAGGATGAAGGGCAGGAAGGTCAACGTCGCCACCATGGCGTTGGGCAGGATGTGACGGACCATCACCCGGGCATCGGCCATGCCCAGGGCGCGGGCGGCGCGGACATAGTCGAAGTTGCGGGCGCGCAGGAATTCGGCCCGCACCACCCCCACCAGCCCCGTCCACGAGAACAGCGCCAGCACCGCCAGCAGCGTCCAGAAGCCGGGGGTGATCACCGAGGCGACGATGATCAGGATCAGCAGTTGCGGCAGGCCGCCCCACACCTCCAGCACCCGCTGGCCGACCAGGTCGACCCGGCCGCCGAAATAGCCCTGAACCGCGCCGGCGGCGACGCCGATCACGCTGGACACCAGGGTCAGCGCCAGCCCGAACAGGATCGACAGGCGAAGGCCGTAGATCAGCCGGGCCAGCACGTCGCGGCCCTGGTCGTCGGTGCCCAGCGGATTCTCGGCGTTGGGCGGGGCGGGATGGGGGCGGACGCGGTCGTAGCTGATGGTGTCGTAGGAAAACCGCAAGGGTGGCCAGATGGCCCAGCCGTGTTCGGCGATCTTCTTGGCGATATAGGGATCGCGGTAATCGGCATAGGTCAGGAAGTCGCCGCCGAAGGTGGTTTCGGGGTAATCGCGCACCACCGGGAAATACAGCTTGCCGTCGTAATCGACGACGATGGGCCGGTCGTTGGCGATCACCTCGGCGCACAGCGTCACCAGGAACACCGCCAGGAAGATCCACAGCGACCAGAAGCCGCGGCGGTTGTTGCGGAAGGCCTGGAGCCGGCGGCGGGTCAGCGGCGTGAGGGTGAAACTGCGCTTCACGTCAAACCTCGCGCTTTCCGAAGTCGATGCGCGGATCGACGAAATGATAGGTCAGGTCGCTGATCAGGTTGAGCACCAGGCCCAGCAGGCTGAACATGTAAAGCGTGCCGAACATCACCGGATAGTCGCGGTTGACCACCGCCTCGAAGCCCAATAGCCCGATGCCGTCCAGCGAAAAGATGATCTCGATCAGCAGGGCGCCGGTGAACAGGATGCCGACCAGGGCGCTGGGGAAGCTGGCGATCACCAGCAGCATGGCGTTGCGGAACACATGGCCGTACAGCACCCGGCGCTCGCCCAGGCCTTTGGCCCGCGCGGTGATGACGTATTGCTTGTTGATCTCTTCCAGGAACGAGTTCTTGGTCAGCATGGTCAGCGAGGCGAAGCCGCCGATCACCAGGGCGGTCACCGGCAGGGCGAGGTGCCAGAAATAGTCGTCGATCTTGGCCCAGAACCCCAGCTGGTCCCAGTTGGGCGAGGTCAGGCCGCGCAGCGGGAACCAGTCGAGGTAGCGCCCGCCGGCGAAGATTACCACCAGCATGATGGCGAACAGGAAGCCGGGCACCGCGTAGCCGATGATCACCGCCCACGAGGTGGCGATGTCGAAGCGCGAGCCGTCGCGGGTCGCCTTGGCGATGCCCAGCGGAATGGACACCAGATAGATGATCAGCGTGCTCCATAGCCCGAGCGACATGGATACCGGCATCTTCTCGATGATCAGCTTCACCACCGGCACGTCGCGGTAGAAGCTTTTGCCGAAATCAAAACGCAGGTAATTGCCCATCATCAGGGCGAAGCGTTCGGTCGGCGGCTTGTCGAAGCCGAACTGCTTCTTCAGCTCCTTGATGAAGGCGGGGTCCAGGCCCTCGGCGCCGCGATAGGCCGACGGGCCCTCCTGCGTCGCCTGCCGCGGTCGGGCGGCGGATTCGCCGGTGCCGCCGGAAATGCGGGCGGTGGCCTCGACGGCCGAGCCCTTGAGGCGCGAGATCATCAGTTCCACCGGCCCGCCGGGGGCCAGTTGAACGATGGCGAAGTTGGTGAGCATGATCCCGAACAGGGTGAGCGGGATCAGGGCGAGGCGGCGAACGGCATAGGCGAACATCGGCGCGTCGGTTCCTCAGCTCTTGCGGCGGTTGCGCAGGATCAGCCAGGCGACCAGCACCACCGCCAGCCCGCCCCACAACACCGGGCCGCGCCATGATCGCTCGGATTCGGTGGCCGGCATCGGGGTGTGGCTGGCCGGCTTTTCCGGCCCGGCCTGGCGGCTGGGCACCTCGGCCGCCGCCACATTGTGCGGCACGGTGCCCGGCACCGCGGCCACCGCCATGCCCGTGGGCTGCGACCACCACGTCATCAGGTCGGCTCCCATCAGCGGGACCGTCTTGGGCATGCCAAACTTGTTCCAGAAGGCGATGCGATCCACCCCCAGATGCCATTGCGGAATGACGTAGTAATTCCACAGCAACACGCGGTCCAGCGCCCGGGTGCGCGCCACCAGGGCTTCGCGGTCGGGGGCGGCCACCAACTGGGTGATCAGCGTGTCCACCGCCGGATTCCTGATGCCGGCCAGGTTGTCTCCTCCGACCTCGTCGGCGGCGGCGCTGCCCCAATAGCCGCGCTGCTCGTTGCCCGGCGACAGGGATTCACCCCAGACATTCACCACCATGTCGAAATCGTAGTGGTCGGTGCGTTCCTTGTACTGGGCGCTGTCCACCGTGCGCACGCTGGCGTCGATGCCCAGCCGCTTCAGGTTGCCGACGAAGGGCAGGGTGATGCGTTCCCAGGCCGGCTGGCCCAGCAGAATCTCGAAACGGAAGGGCCGGCCGTTCTTGGTCAGCTTGCCGTCCACCACCCGCCACCCCGCCTCCTCCAGCAGCTTCATGGCGATGCGCAGATTGGGGCGGATGTTGCCGGTGCCGTCGGTCATCGGGGCGTGGTAGGGGGCGGCGAACACCTGGGGCGGGATTTCGCTGCGCAGCGGCTCCAGCACCTTCAGCTCGTCGGGGCCGGGCAGCCCGCGCGAGGCCAGGTCGGAGTTGGAGAAGTAGCTCTCGGTGCGCTCGTACTGGCCATAGAACAGCTGGCGGTTGGTCCATTCGAAATTGAAGGCGTAGGCCAGCGCCTCGCGCACCTTGGGGTCCTGGAACAGCGGCCGGCGCAGGTTGTAGACGAAAGCCTGCATGCCGGTGGGGCGGCCGTTGGGGAAATCCACCATGTAGCCGCGGCCGGTGGACAGGGCGGTCCAGTCCTGGTAGCCGGTGGCCCATTTCTTGGCCTCGTTCTCCATCCGCCAGTCGTAGTTGCCGGCCTTGAAGGCCTCCAGCGCCACCGTGGAATCGCGGTAATAATCGTAGCGGATGGTGTCGAAATTGTCGGTGCCGCGCCGCACCGGCAGGTCTTTGCCCCAGTAATCCTTGACCCGGGTATAGACGATGCTGCGCCCCGGCTCGAACGAGGCGATGCGGTAAGGGCCCGAGCCCAGGGGCGGCCGCAGCGTGGTCTGGGCGAAGTCGCGGCCCTGCCAATAATGTTCGGGCAGCACCGGCATCTGGCCGACGATCAGCGGCATCTCGCGGTTGTCGCCGGGCCTGAAGGTGAATTTCACCCGCCGTTCGCCCAGCTTTTCCACCTTGGCCACCGCTTCGTAATAAAAGCGGAATTGCGGGTGGCCCTTGGTGCGCAGGATGTTGAAGGTGAAGATCACGTCGTCGGCGGTGATCGGCTTTCCGTCCTGCCAGCGCGCCTCGGGCCGCAGGTTGAAGATGATCCACGAGCGGTCGGGCGGCACCTCCACCGACTGGGCGATCAGGCCGTATTCGCTGAATGCCTCGTCGGACGAGGAGGCCATCAGCGTCTCGAAGGGCAGGCTGGCGCCGTCGGCGGCCACGCCCTTGATGATGAACGGGTTCAGGTTGTCGAAGGTGCTGCCCACCGCCGCCAGCCGCAGCGTGCCGCCCTTGGGGGCGTCGGGATTGACGTAGTCGAAATGGCTGAAGCCGGGGCCGTATTTCGGCGCGCCGTGCATGGCGATGCCCCCAATCGGGTGTATGGGGGCCGCGTGTACGGGGGCCGCGCCCACGGAATCGGGCTGGGCCTGCGCGGCGCGGGCCGCCCCGGGGGTCGCGGCCAGCAATGCGGCGAGCAAGGCGGCGGAGAGGGCGGCAGGACGGCGCGGCATGCCTTTCGGTGGTCCCTGTTCAATGCGGACGGCGTGCCGAGTGTGGCGGCATCCGCGCCCCGGCACAAGCCCGCCTTGGCCGGTGGCCGGGTTCGGGACTCTCCGGCGCCCGTCTTAGCCTGCCAATACCTCCAATGCCTGGGCATGGACGCGGCGGTCGCCGGCGGCGCAGACCCGGCCGTCGGAATGGATGTCGAGCGGCTGGCCCCGCCAGTCGGTGGCCAGGCCGCCGGCCCCGGTGATCACCGGGATCAGGGCAGCGTAGTCGTAGGGCTTGAGGCCGGCCTCCACCACCAGATCGATGCAGCCGGTGGCCAGCAGGGCATAGGCGTAGCAATCGGCGCCGTAGCGGGCCAGCTTGACCCGGGCGGCGATGCGGTCCCAGGCCGGGCGGGTGGCGGCATCGAAATATTCCGGGCCGGTGGTGTAGGCGTAGGCCCGCGACAGGTCGGGGCAGGCGCGGACGGCGACCGGCCGGTTGTTGAGGGTGGTCGCCGCCCCTTCGGCGCCCAGCCAGCGTTCGTCGGTGATCGCCTGGTCGATCAGCCCCAGTACCGGCCGGCCGCGATGGGCCAGGGCGACCAGGGTGCCGAAGCAGGGCTTGCCGGTGATGAAGGCCTTGGTGCCGTCGATGGGGTCCAGCACCCACACCCATTCGGCGTCGGTGTTCTGACGGCCGTGTTCCTCGCCCAGGATGCCGTGCTCGGGGAAGGCGGCGGTGATCAAGGCGCGCATGGCCGTCTCCGCCTCGCGGTCGGCGATGGTCACCGGCGATTCGTCTTCCTTGTCGTCCACCGCCACCGGCGTGCGGAAATAGCGACGCACGATGGGGCGGGCGGCGTCGGCCAAGCGCTCGGCCAGCGAGACGAATTCGGAAGGCACAGGCATGGAGGAATCCTCGTCAGGGCGGCGGCGCGCCGGGCGAAATGGAATTCAGGTAGGCGATGATATCGGCGCGGTCCTTGGGATCGGGGTCGCCGGGAAAGCCCATCTTGGTCCCCGGCGCATAGGCCTGGGGCTTGGTGATGAAGGTATCGATGCGCGCATCCGTCCAGATCCCGCCCAGCGTCTTCAGGGCGTCGGAATAGGCGAAGCCGGGGAAGGTCGCCACCTTGCGGCCGACCACACCGCGCAGGTTGGGGCCGACATGGGCCGGTTGGCCCTCGCCAAAGGTGTGGCAGGCGCCGCATTTGTGAGCCGCCTGCTCGCCGCGGGCCGCGCTGGCCTCCTTCAGGCGCTGGGCGATATCGCCGCCGGACGGCGCGGCGGCGGATTGCGCCGGAGCGGTGGCGGGCGCTGCGGCCTTGGTCCCGGCGGCGGCGGCGGCCTCGGCCTGCTCCTGGGCCGGGGTGTCGCGGCGGGGGGTGACGGCGCGGTCGATTTCCTCGTCGGCCACCCGCACCGCCATCGTCAGGGTGAGGGCGAACAGCAGCGCGCCGAGGATGAGTTGCGTCTTGGGCATGGGCCTGAGTGTGATCCCATTCGCCGCGCCGCGCCACCCCCCGAGGAGGTGGGCCCGATGGGGGAGCCGGTTGTTGACACTCTCCCGTCCTCCGTCGATAGTCCGGCTATGACCGCCCCGCCCGATCCCAGCCGCGCCATCGCCTTCCAGGGTGCCCCTGGCGCCTATTCGCATGTGGCCTGCCTCAACGCCTATCCGGCGATGGAGCCGCTGCCCTGCCAGACCTTCGAGGATGCCTTCGCCGCGGTGCGCGAGGGGCGGGCCCGCTATGCCATGATCCCCATCGACAATTCGGTGGCGGGCCGGGTGGCCGACGTCCACCATCTGATGCCCTATGCGGGCCTGCACATCATCGGCGAGCATTTCGAACGCATCAGCCACCACCTGCTGGCGGTGCCGGGCGCCACCCTGGACGGCATCCGCTCGGTGGTCAGCCATGTCCACGCGCTGGGCCAGTGCCGCAACCTGATCCGCCGGCTGGGGCTGGAGGCGGTGGTGGGCGGCGATACCGCCGGGGCGGCGGCCGAACTGGCCCGGAGCGGCGACCGCAGCACGGCGGCCATCGCCTCGGAACTGGCCGGCCGCATCTACGGGCTCGCCTCGTTGCAGGCCGGGGTCGAGGACGCGCCCCACAACACCACCCGTTTCGTGGTGATGGCGCGCGAAGCCATCGAACCCAATCCCAACCAGTCCTGCGTCACCACCTTCGTCTTCCGGGTGCGCAACGTGCCAGCGGCCTTGTACAAGGCGTTGGGCGGCTTCGCCACCAACGGGGTCAATATCACCAAGCTGGAAAGCTATCTGGTCGCCGGCGAATTCGTCGCGGCGCAGTTCTATGTGGACGTCGAAGCCCATCCGGCCAGCCGGTCGCTGCGTCTGGCGCTGGAGGAACTGGACTTCTTCAGCCACGAGGTGCGTATTCTCGGCGTCTATCCCGCGCACCCGTTCCGCCTGGCGCAGAAGTAGGGGCGGGGTGTGACGGGAGGCCTAACCGGCCGGCCCGGCGGCATGGCGCTTGCTTGACGCTGGAGCGGCCCGACCAAGATTGTGCCCCATGTCATCCGAACCCCGCGATCCCAGCGGCTACTACGCCGCCCTCGGCCTCACCCCGGACGCCAGCCTGGATGAGGTCAAGGCCGCCTATCGCGCCCGCGTCAAGGCAGTCCATCCTGACAGCGCCGGCACCGCCAGCCGCGAGGCGTTTCACCGTTTGTCCGAGGCCTATGCCGTGCTGCGCGACGTGGTGCGGCGCGCCGAGTATGACGCCACCGGCACCCCCGGCAGCGACGACGACGCCGCCGCGCCGGTGTCGCCCTTCGCCTGCTGCCGCTGCGGCCAGGTTTCCGCCCAGCCGCGCTACATCGTGTTCTACCGGGTCAAAAGTTACCTGCTGTGGGCGCGGCTGGAACGGGTGGAGGGCATTTTCTGCCGGGAGTGCGCCGACCGGGCCGCCGCCGAATCGTCGACCGCGACCTGGGCCTGGGGCTGGTGGTCGCTGCCCGGCCTGTTGCTGACGCCGCTGGCGCTGCTGCGCAACCTGCTGGGCGGCGCCCGGCCGCGCCACGTCAATGCCCGCATCCTGATCCGCCAGGCCCGCGCCTTCCTGAACCGCGGGGAACTCGGCTTGGCCTATGCGGTGGCCGATCAGGCCAAGGCCTATGCCCGCGAATCCAGCCACCGGCGGCAGGTTGCCGACCTCCAGCGTGCCACCGCCAGCACCGCGCGCCGGCTCAAGGACCGCTGGCGGCCGTGGCGCGGCGGTGCTTTCCTGCCGCAATTGCTGCCGCTGGCGGCGCTTCCCCTGACGGTCGGGCTGTTCCTGGTGGTGCTGATCAAGCCGTGGAACGGCCAGAACGGCGCCTCGGCGAATATCGAGGTGGCGCCGCCCAGCATCGGCGAGATCCGCCATGTGGCCGTCGACGCCCTCAAGGTTCGCCAGGCCCCCATCGAGGGCGCCCCGGTGCTGACCCTGCTCGACCGCTTCACCGCGGTGACCACCCTGGCGGTCGGCGATAACGGCACCTGGGTCGAGGTGCGAACCCCGTCGGGCATTGTCGGCTACGTCCCCACCCGCAGCCTGTACGGCGGGTCGGGCCGGCTGCTGCGCCAGGAATGGTGCGGCGAGCATCTGGGGACCGTTCCGGCGGCCGGCGAGGTGCTGATCCGCCGCGCCTCGGGCGCGCATCAGCTGATGCTACAGAACGACGGCCGCACCGATGCGGTGGTCAAGATGAAGACCCTGTCGGGCACCACGGTGATGGCCTATTACGTTCCTGCCACCTACCACATCGTGGTCGATGGTCTGCCCGAGGGCTCGTACCACATCGAATTCGCCACCGGGAGCCGCTATTCCCGGGCCTGCGGCCTGTTCGTGGACGACATGACCACCGACGAGCTGCCCTTCACCCTGAACCTGCATTACGTGCCCGCCCTGACGGTGGCGACCCTGGCCGGCGATCTGCCCATCATCGTCCTGGCGCCGCCGCCTGGGGCTCTCCGTGCCCCGCGGCCGATCCCTGAAAGCCAGTTCCTGGCCGACGATTAGAGTCGTTTCCGCTCAGGCGGAACCGCCTCTAGATTCTGCGTATTGCGCCCCTTGCGGGGCCGCTCAAGCGCCGCGCGGACCTGTCGCGGTTTGCGCGCTGACCGCGTCGGAGCGCAAACCGCTAGGGGGGCGCCGTCACTCCTCGCCGTCCTCGCCGTCCTCGCCGTTCTCGCCGGCCGTCGCCCATTCGCGCACGCGGGCGAGGTGGAGGTAGTTGGAATAGCGTGGCGCCATCTCGGGATGGGGGCGGGCCTCGTAGGGGGTGCGCTCGTCGTCGAAGGCGGCGACCAGCGCCCGCAATCCTTCGGCGGCCTCTTCGGCCAGGCGGGCCGGGTCGTCGCCGGCGGCCATCTCCTCGCCGCCCTCGGCGCCGCCCTTCAGGCGCCAGAACAGCAGCTCCGACACCTCGGCTGCGGGCACGCCGGCAAAGCCGCCGGCGCGGGCGATGGCGCCTTCCAGCGGCAATTGCGGCGCGTAGCCGGCCGCCACCTCCTTCTTGCGCGGCGGCATGCCGGTCTTGTAGTCGATCACCGCCAGCGTGCCGTCGGTCAGCAGGTCCAGGCGGTCGGCGCGGGCGTGCAGGCGGAACGGGCCGGCCGGCGCGGCAAGGTCCAGCCCGCCCTTGGCCTCGCACCAGCTTCGTGCCACGCGGGACCGGCGTTCGCCCTCGTGGGCGATGAACCAGGCGGCCACTGAGCGGAAGCGCGGCCACCAGAATGCCCACAGCCCCGGGCGGGCCAGGGCCGGGGCGAAGATTTCAGCGCCGATCTCCAGCAGGCGGGCCTCGGCCTCGGCGGGCAGCGGCCCCGGATGGGCCTCGGTGAAGCGTTCCAGCGCCCGGTGGACGAGGCTGCCGTAATCGGCGGCGCCGGGATCGGCATCGATGGGGTCCAGCGCCTCCAGCCCCAGCACGTGGCGGGCATAGACGGCGTAGGGGTCGCGCATCCAGGTCTCGATTTCGGTGACCGACAGCCGGCGGGGCCGCGCCGCCACCGGCGGGCGCGGCGCCGGCCGTTCGACGGCCAGCCGAGCGGCGGGGCGGTCCAGTTGGGCGTGCCAGTCCAGCCATTGGGCGGCGTCCTCGCGCCAGGCGAGTCCGGCCGCCGTCATCACCGCCTCCAGCCGCAGCAGCCAGCGCGACGGCACGGTGGGGGTGCCTTCGACCCGCACCGCGCGGGTCAGCACCACCTGCGGCGCGCCGAAGGCCTGGGCGAAATCGTGGGCGGCCAGCCCGACGCGCCGCTCGAACGGCGGCAGGCCGAAGGCGGCGCGCATCGGCCGGCTCATCCAGGGATCGGCCTCGGCCTCGGGCGGCCAAGTGCCCTCGTTCAGGCCGCCCAGTACCATCAGGTCGGCATGTTGCAGCCGCGCCTCCATGGGGCCCAGGATCGACAGGCGGGGATGGCTGCCCCAGGCCGGCCGCACCGCCCGCGCGGTCAGCAGGGCGTCGAACAGCGCGGGGTAGCGGGCGGGGGGCAACTCGCCCAGGGTGGGTGCAGCGGCCAGCAGGTCGGCGGCGAAGCCGGCCAGGGCCTCGCCCGCCTCGCCCCGCCACAGGCGGGCCGGGCCGGGCAGCCGCGCCTCGGCGGCCAGGGCCTCGGCGCATTCCATGTGGCTGCGGACCAGTTCGGCCAGGGGGGCGAGCGGCCGGGCCATCGCCGCGGCAAAGGGGCGGGTGGCGTGCTCCAGCCGGTCCAGCCAGGAATCCAGGCCCGGCTCGCCTTCGGCCGCCGCCCGCAGGCCGGCCAGGCCGGGGGCGGGGCGCGGCCCGCGCAGGCCGAGACGGTCCAGCCGGCGCACCCCGGCGCGGAAGCGCGCGGCATCGTCGCCGGCGGCGGCCAGCGGATGTTTCAGGGCGGCCAGGGTGGCATGGGGCGCGAAGCCCTCGGCCACCATCTCAGCCACCAGCCGCAGGAAGATGCCGGGTTCGGTCAGGACCAGCGGCTGGCCGGCGGAATCGTCGACGCCCACCCCCCAGCGGCGCAGTTCGGCGGCGACCCGGCGGGCCAGGCCGCGGTCGGGGGTGACCAGGGCGGCGGTGCGGCCGTCGATCTCCAGCGCCTGGCGCAGCATCAGGGCGATGGCGCCGGCCTCCTCACGCGGGCCGGGGGCGTCCAGGCGCACCACTCCGTCCAGGGTCCCGGCCGGGAAGGCGGGCAGGGCGCGCCACGCCTCGCAGGTCGCGGCCGGCCGCATCGCCTGGGACAGCAGGGCGAGGCGTTCGGCCCGCCCGTCCGTCGTCGCCCCGCCGAAGCGACCCACCGCCTGGCGGGCCACGTCCAGGCGCTCCAGCAGCCGTTTCATGCCGAATTGCGGATGGCTGGCTTCCACCGCCTCCCAGCCGGCATCGTCCAGGCCCAGGTCGAGGCCGGGCAGCACCACGCGGCCGAACGGCAATCCGGCCACCACCGCCAGCAGGTCGGCGGTGGCCGGGCGCGAGCCGGTGCTGCCGGCCGCCACCACCAGATGGTCGGGCGGATTGCGCCGCCATGCCGCGGCCTGGGCCTCCAGCACCCGGTTGATCCGCTCCTGCGGGTCCAGCAGGCCGCGTTCCGCCAGGATGGCCGGCCAGGCTTCGGTCAACAGGCCAAGGAAAGTGACGGTGCGCTGCCAGTGTTCGGCCAGATGGTCGGGCACCAGCCCGGCCAGGCGGTCGAAGGACAGGCGCTCGATCTGTACCGCGTCCAGCAATTGGGCCAGTTCCGCGGCCAGCCGCGCCGCCTGGTCCGGGCTGGGCGGCTGCCCGCCGCGCCCGCCGCCCATGGCCAGAACCAGGCGGGTCAGCAGCAGATGACGCTCCAGCGGCGGGATGGCGGGCGGAATATCCAGGGGATCGTCGGCGCCCAACTCCAGTTCCGCCTCATCCACCGCGTCGATGGCACGCATGCGCGGCAGCAGCAGCGGCCGTCCGTCCGACAGGCGCAGGAAGGCTTCGCGCAGCGCCCGGCAGGCCCGCCGATTGGGCAGCAGCACCTCGGTCGCCGCCAGGGCCAGCGGCTCGCCGCCCGCCTCGGCCAGCAATCCGGCCGCCAGGGCGTCGACGAAGGGAATGCCGGCCGGGATGGTGGTGATCATCGGGTGGTCTCCGGCCGCCTCGCTGCGGCAGGGGGGCGCGGAACCGGCGTCACCCCTCTCCCGCCAGCCGCGCTTCCACTTCGGGCAGGGCGTCGGGGGTGCCGACGTGGTACCAGCGGCCGTCGTGGACGATGCCGCGCAGGCGGCCCTCCTCCAGCGCGCGGTCGTAAAGCAGGTTCAGGGAGAATTTGCCCGATGGGGCATCGCGGAACAAGCGGGGATGGAGGATCTGTACCCCGGCGAACAGCAGCGGGGCGACTTCCCGCGGCCCCCGGCGGCGCGGTATCCCGGTGGGGTCGAGGAAGAAATCCCCCCGTCCCTCGTAGCCGACGGCCGTGGCGGTGCGCTGCATCAGCAGCAGGGCGTCCATTTCGGCGCCGTTCCAGGCGCCCGCCAGCCGGTCCAGGGCCGGGATGGCGCCGTTGGTCCACAGGATGTCGCTGTTGACCACGTAGAACGGCCGGTCGCCCAACCGGTCGAGGGCGTTGGCGACGCCGCCGCCGGTCTCCAGCAGCACCGCCTCGTGCACCAGGGTGATGCCCGGACGTCCCGCCAGATGCTCCCGGATCCGCTCGGCCAGCCAGTGGGTGTTGACCACGATATGGGTAATTCCCGCGGTGGCCAGGTGGTCCAGGGCGCGATCCAGCATGGTCCGCCCCGCCACCGGCACCAGCGGCTTGGGGGTGGTCAGGGTGATGGGGCGCATCCGCAGGCCCAGGCCGGCGGCCAGCACCATGGCGTGCGTAGGGGCGTGCGTGGGGGCGCTGCTCATGGCGTCGGCACTCCGCGGGCGGCGGGCGGCAAATGGCGGTCCAGCCAGTCGCGGATGTCGGCCAGGGCCGGATGGGCGACCGCCGCCTCCAGCAGCCGCCAGACCCGCGGGATGTGCACCAGATAGAGGGGCTTGCCGTCGCGGCGGCACAGCCGGGTGAAGATGCCGATCACCTTGGCGTGGCGCTGGGCGGCCAGCACCGCCCACGAGGCGGCGAAGGCGCCGCGGTCCAGGCCGGGATGGCGGCCGAGATAGCGGTCGGTCATCCGCGCCACCAGGGCGGGATCAAGGTCGCGCCGCGCATCCTCCAGCAGCGACATCAAGTCATAGGTCAGCGGGCCGGCAACCGCGTCCTGGAAATCCAGCAGGCCGCAGGCCCGAAGGCCGGGGCGCGGCAGGCGCATCAGGTTGTCCACGTGGAAATCGCGCAACACCAGGGTGTCGGGCATGCGGCGGGCCACCGGGAACGCCGCCCGCCAGCGGGCGGCCCAGTCGGCGCGCGCCGCGGGGTCGGTGTCGCGCCCCAGCACCGCCGGCATGTACCAGTCGGTCAGCAGGCAGGCTTCGGCCAGCAGGCGCTCGTCGTCATAGGGCGGCAGGCCCAGGGGGATCGCTTCGGACTGGGAATGCAGATCGGCCAGCAGGTCGATTGCCAGGGCATAGAGCGCGTCCTCGCCGACGCCGGCGGCCAGCAGGCGGGTATAGGTGTCGTCGCCCAGATCTTCCAGCAGCAGCAGGCCGGCCTCCTGGTCGATCGCCAGCAGGCGGGGGGCGGAATAGCCCAAACGTTCCAGGTGCAGGGCGATCCGCACGAAGGGCCGCACGTCCTCCTTGGGGGGGGGCGCGTCCATCAGCACGGCGCGGCCGCCGTCCGCCGCCTCCAGCCGGTCGTAATGGCGAAACGAGGCGTCGCCGGCCAGCCGCGTCCGCCGCGCCGCACCCCAGCCGGCGCGGTCGAGGAAGGTGCGGATCCGCGCGTCGCGGGCGGCAAGGCTGACGGTCATGGGGCAAGATCTCCGATACGGTCGTCCCATTGCCGGCGGGACGTCAGGGTGGCACGGCGGCCGCCGGGCGGGCCATCCTCGGCCAGCGTCACGTCGAGGCGCCGGGCCGGCAGCAGGCCGCCCAGGCGCTCGGGCCATTCGATCAGGACGATGCCCTCGTCCAGCGCTTCCTCCAGGCCCAGCTCGAACACGTCTTCGGGCCGCTCCAGGCGGTAGAGGTCGAAATGCCAGATCGTGGCCGCTGGCGCCTCGTAGGTCTGCACCAGGGTGAAGGTCGGGCTGGGAACCTCTTCCGCGGGATCCGCCAGCGAGA
>JAKAFA010000015.1 GCA_021818185.1 Pseudomonadota bacterium
CCTTACGGATTGTTACATCTGCGTTATGTGGAAAAAAGTTGTTTTCCGTATCGGATGGACGCGTATACCCTATGGGGAAATATCACCCAGAGGATCATGGCAATGGCGGTAACGCATATAAAAAATAGTACAGACTTCACCATTATTCTCTGGGACGATCAGGACATGGCGGCTGAGCTGCCAGCCGGCGGCGCCGCCGAGGCTCTCCCGACGGCCATCACCCGCGTCACCCTGAATGGCTTCAGCCTGCGCAACAAATTGGGCGACTTTATGGATGGTGACGGCTATCTGGCCACCACCCTGTTTCCGGGCGGTCTCCGCTTCACCGGCGAGACCGGGGTGGTGGATTTCTGGTAGGGCGGCGATGCCGGGACGGCCCGGCGGTCAGGCGGCGCGCTCCAGCACCACCGCCACCCCCTGCCCCACCCCGATGCACAGGGCGGCCAGGGCATAGCGGCCCCCGCACCGGTCCAGCTGGCGAGCGGCGGTCAGGACCAGACGGGCGCCCGAAGCGCCGAGCGGATGGCCCAGCGCGATGGCGCCGCCGTTGGGGTTGAGCCGGGAATCGGCCGGGTCCAGTTCCATGGCGCGGCAGCACCCCAGCACCTGCACGGCGAAGGCCTCGTTGATCTCGATGACATCCATGTCGGCCAGGGTCAGGCCGGCGCGGGCCAGGGCCTTGGCGGCGGCCGGCACCGGCCCCAGGCCCATCAGCCGGGGCGCCACCCCGGCCACCGCGGCGGCGCGCACGCGGGCCAGCGGCGGCAGCCCTGCCGCCTCGCCGGCCGCCCGGCTGCCGATCACCAGCGCCGCGGCGCCGTCGTTGATGCCCGAGGCGTTGCCGGCGGTCACCACGCCGCCCGCCGCCAACGGCCGCAGGCGGGCCAACCCGTCAAGGGTGGCGTCGGGCCGCGGATGCTCGTCCTCGCCGACCGAAACCGGCGGCAATTTGCCGCCACGCGGCACCGCGATGGCGGCAATTTCGCCGGCGAAGAAGCCCTCGGCCTGCGCCCGGGCATATTTCTGCTGCGACGCCAGGGCGAAGGCGTCGGATTCCTCGCGGCCGAGGCTCATCTCGCGAGCGATGTTGTCGGCGGTTTCCGGCATGGTGTCGTTGCCCCAGCCGGCCACCAGAGCGGGATGGGGAAACCGCGCGCCGATGGTGGTGTCGAACATCTGGGCGTCGCGGCTGAAGGCGGCGGCCGCCTTGCCGAGGACGAAGGGCGCCCGCGTCATGGATTCGACGCCGCCAGCCACGATGAAGTCTCCCTCACCCAGGCTGACCGCCCGGCAGGCGTCGATCACCGCGTTCATGCCGCTGCCGCACAGGCGGTTGACGGTCGCCCCGGCAGCCTCGACGGGCAGGCCCGCCATCAGTCCGGCATGGCGGGCGACGTTGCGCCCGTCCTCGCCCGCCTGACAGGCGCAGCCCAGGATCACGTCTTCAACGCGCTCGGCCGGGATCCCGGAGGTGGCGACCGCCGCCCGGATGGCGTGGGCGGCCAGATCGTCGGGCCGGACCGCCGCCAGGGCGCCGGCATGGCGCCCGAAGGGCGTCCGCCGCCCGCCGTAGACATAGGCATTAAGCATGACATCTTACTCCTGTCCGGACCGGCGCAGCCGGAAGCGCTGAATCTTGCCGGTCGCGGTCTTGGGCAATTCCTCGACGAAGTGGAAGTGTCGCGGATATTTGTAGGGCGCCATGCGGGTCTTGCAGTGCTGGCGCAATTCGTCCTCCAGGGCATCGCTGCCCCGCCGGCCCTCGGCCAGCACGACCCAGGCCTCGGGCTTGATCAGCCCCTCGGCATCCGGGGTACCGACCACCGCGGCCTCGATCACGGCGGGATGCTCGATCAACACGCCTTCGATCTCGAAGGGCGAGCACCAGATGCCACCCACCTTGAGCATGTCGTCGGAGCGGCCGCAATAATAGAAATAACCCTCGGCATCGCGGTAATAGGTGTCGCCGGTGTTCAGCCAGTCCCCCCGCATGGTGTCGGCGGTCTTCTCGGGGTTGCGCCAATAGTACTTGGCGGTGGACTTGCCGCGGATGACCAGACGGCCGGGCTCGCCCGCCGGCACTTCGCGGTCGTCCTCGTCGACCACCACCGCCTCGTAGCCGGGAACCAGCCGGCCGCTCGACCCCGGCCGGATCTCGCCCACCCGGTTGGAAATGAAGATATGCAGCGCCTCGGTCGAGCCGATGCCGTCGAGGATGACCAGTCCGGTGCGCTCCTGCCAGCGGCGGAAGATGTCGGCCGGCAGGGCCTCGCCCGCCGACACGCACAGCCGCACCGAGCCGAGGTCGGGCTGAAGCCGCTCAAGGGCCTGCAACTGCGTCCCGTACAGGGTGGGCACGCCGAAATACAGGGTCGGCCGGAACCGCTCGATGGTGGCGAAGGTGCTTTCCGGGGTCGGCCGGGTTTCCAGCAGCACCGACGTCGCTCCCACCCACAGCGGGAAGGTCATGCCGTTGCCCATGCCGTAGGCGAAGAACAGCTTGGCCGCGGAGAAGCAGACGTCGTCCTCGCGCACGCCCAGGGTTTGCACCCCGTAGAAATGGCTGGTCACCGCCATGTCGCGGTGCAGGTGGACCGCGCCCTTCGGGTGGCCGGTCGACCCCGAGGAATACAACCAGAAGCATTCGTCGGTGGGCGAGGCCGGCACGGCGGTGAAGTCGGGCGAAGCGGCGGCCAGGGCGGCGGCCAGCCCCCCCGGCCCGTCTTCGACCCGGAGCACATGGGCCGGCCGCTCGGCCAGGCCGGCCAGGGCGGCTTCGACCTCGGGGGCGAATTCCGGCGAATAGGCCAGGACGGCGCAGCCGGAATTGGCGATCATATAGGCGTAGTCCTTGGCGCGCAGCAGGGTGTTGACCGGCACCGGCACCACGCCGGCCTTGATGGCGCCCCAGAACAGATAGAAGAATTCGGCGCTGTCCTTAACGACCATCAGCAAACGGTCGCCACGGGCGGTCCCCAGGCCGGCCAGCACATTGGCGCAACGGTTGACCCCGGCCACCAGGCCGGCATAGGTCACGTCGCCGCGCTCGCTGCGGATGGCGACCTTGGCGCCGCGGCCCTCGGCCAGGTGGCGGTCGATGAACTGGGTGGCGACGTTGAAGCCCGGCGGAAAGACCAGTTCGCCGTCCGCTGCGGCGACCACACGTTCAAACGACATCCGCTCCTCCTGCCACACTCCCTCTCCCGGCCCGGCTTCTTTTGGCAAATCGGTACCGTTTAGCGTGTTTAAGCATCGCGCCAACCCATGCCCGCTGTCAAGCCTCCCGGAAGCAGGGGGTCTATGTCGGTAAAACAATACCATATTGCCAGAATATGCTATTCTGCCGCCGCTATCTTCAACCTCGCCAAAGTCATGCCGCATCATTACACCATCCGCAGGGCAAACCTCCCCGACCTCGATCAGGTGGTCAGCCTCGACGCCCGGGTCACCGGCACGCCCAAACCCGAATACTGGCGACAACGCTTCGAGTCCTCGCGCCAGCCGGGCAGCCAGCAATACTTCCTGGTGGCCGAACAGGACGGCCGGCTGCTCGGCTTCACCCTGGGCGAGATCCGCGCCTGGGAATTCGGCTCGCAACCCTGCGGCTGGATCTTCGCCATCGGCGTCGATCCCGAGGCGCGGCTGGAACGGGTGGGATCGGACCTGTTCGACGCCATGTGCCGCTGCTTCCGCGAGGCGGGCGTGACCAAGATCCGCACGATGATCGCCCGCGACGCCCAACTGGTGATGTCGTTCTTCCGCAGCCAGGGCCTGATGGCCGGCCCCTTCGTTCAGCTGGAGATGGACCTGGAGTCATGAAGCTGCAAATCGCCACGCGGCACGCCGTGTTCGCCATTCTGGAACTGGCGGCCCATGACGGGCAGATGTCGGCCGGCGAGATCGCCGAGAAATACGGCCTGTCGCCCAACCACCTGGCCAAGGTGCTGCGCACCCTGGGCCGCGAAGGCATGGTCGAGGCATCGCGCGGGGTGGGCGGCGGCTACCGCTTCGCCGGCAACGCCAAGCGCCTGACCCTGCTCGACATCATGCAGATCTTCGAACCCATCGGCGTCCCCGGCGCCGGCAACAGCGAGCCCGGCGACGACACCGACGAGGGCCGGGCGCTCCGCCGGGTGACGGACGAGATCGAGGACATCACCCGCGCCACGCTGTCGTCGATCACCGTCGACACCATGCTGAAGATCGTGCGGCGGACGCGAAAGGGGGCGGCCCGCCCCGGCGGATAAGGGACGGGCGGCCGTCAGATATACGGCCCGGAATCCACCTTCAGCACCTGGCCGGTGACCATGCGGGCCTGACCTTTGAGGACGCGCCCAAACCCGGCTGCCGTCATCCGCGGAGCCTCAAGCGTCAATATGACGACTTCTGGGCAGCCGTTCGGCACGATTTACTCGGCGCGGCTCTGTGCCCCGTGCCAGATGTCGAGGATTTCAACGCCGACGGGCGTGACGCGATAGACGATGACGTAGGGCCAAAGGGCGACAAACTCACACCGCAATTCAATCCCATTGAACCACATCCAAAAGGCGTTAATATTCTGATATACCATTTCGGATGGGGTATCGTCCGCGGGGGGGGCTATGAGCGAAGTACTAGAGCCACAGATTATCCTCGACCTGACCGATCGAGCTGACGTCCCCCAAATCAAGGCGGACAACTTCAATAATTTCATTCAGCAGGATGCCTTCCACCGACTACGGGCCATCCTTCGCGCACAACTGGACGACATCAAGAAGTCATCACGGGCCGGAGTGGAAGATGGTTCGAGGCTGATGCGCGATCGCTGCCACAACGCCGTGGCGATCCTCGGCGGACGCGGCAGCGGCAAGACGACCTTCATCCTCAATGCTCTGGATATGCTCGCGGCAAACATAGATCCGCCGCGACAGGGCGGGCCCAGCGCCGAAGTCATGTCTCAGGATTTCAAGCGCATGCACCGCCTGGACGTGATCGATCCAACCTTGATTGAACACAAGGAGCATATCCTCATCACCATCCTGGCCAAGATCAAGCAGGTGGTGGACGATCATTACCGAAAGAGCCAGCGGGAAGAATGCAACTCCAATGGGGACCGGGCTTACGAGCGAGTGATCGACGA
Organism: Pseudomonadota bacterium; assembly: GCA_021818185.1. GTDB lineage: Bacteria > Pseudomonadota > Alphaproteobacteria > Rhodospirillales > Magnetospirillaceae > JAKAFA01. Next base: position 5,120 of record JAKAFA010000015.1, read on the forward strand.
CCTGAAGAAGGTTGGCTCAGGGCTGCCAACTGGCCGACCAGCATCTGGAAGTGCGGGCGGGTAGGCCCTGGGTCAAGCCGGATCGCTTTGGCGATTGGCAGCGTCTGCTGACCTGGGTGACCCCGCTGCCAATTCTCGCCTGCGCATTGTGGCGGCACCATCCGCCGGCCGCGTGGGACAGACGCAGCGTCGAGGACTATGCTCGGCGAGTGCTCTCCCCGGTGTTTGAACGCTCGTCCCTGCCCACCACCCACGATCCCCTGGTGGACGGCATGATCCGCCGCCAAAAGATGCATGACCTCCACATTCATCTCAACGGCACTACTGAGGTGGATGCGGTCTGGCTGGACGGGCTACTGCAGCGGCGGGCAGTGTTGGCACAATTGCGCGGCAATGCGTCACGCGAGGAGGTTCTGGAGCAATACTCCCAGATTGAGGATGGACTGACTCCGGAAGAAGTGGGCAACCGGCTGCGGGTCGCCAGACGCATCCGTCTGGCGATGGTCGACCGCCTAGCCGGCCGAGGAGCCATTGCCGCTCCAGTCGCACTCGACGGAGTTCACAATTTCCTTACCTGCCAAGAAATCGTTGCCGACAACCTCGCCTACGAGGAACTGCAACAGGTCTACGACCGCATGCACGACCTGTCGCGTCATCCCATACGGCGCGACTATGCCATCCACCCTGACCGGGGCGATTTGATCTGCGAAGCAGTGATGCTGGTGGTCATTTACCAGCATATCGTGGAGAAGGCAGACGACCAGATGGCCAAGCTGCTTTACGCCTATCTCCTCATCCTCAACGCCACCTTCCAACCACTATGTGTTCAGCAGGAAGACCAAGTCGGCTTCGATCAGTTCCAGAAAATCACGCTAAACGGGGCTCGCGAAGCCACAGAGACGCGCTACGTCCAGCGCTTTTCCCAGATAGGCTACTCGGTAGAGGGCGACGTGGCGCTGGTTGAAGGCCGCTTTGCTCCCAAGAGCGATCGGCGCCGCATGATACGGCTATTATGCACTATTCTGCGCAGCTTCGCCACCTACCATAATGGTAACGGGAAATACGACCCGGTATGCGAAGCTGAAGTGCCGCGTCCAGACGCTGGCCTGGACCTTCGACTGGTGGCGCATTTTATCAAGAGCGACGGGTTGGCCAAGGTCAAGGATGGCGACCTTTGTCGCTTTGCGGATCTGCGCCGGCAACTGGCGAGGCAACTGCGGCTACTATGCGCGGTGCGGAAGAATTACCGCGGAATCAGCCATTACCTGACTGGCATCGACGCTGCAGCGAACGAGTTGCACACGCCTCCCGAGGTGTTCGCACCCATATACCGGGCGGCACGACGGTGTGGCTTCGTTCATTTCACCTACCACGTCGGGGAAGACTTCGAGCACCTGCTTTCGGGGATTAGGGCGGTGTGCGAGGCCTTGGAATTCCTCGACCTACGTGCCGGCGATCGCATTGGCCACGGCACCGCATTAGGAATTTTCCCCCAGCTGTGGCGTGACCGCTCGCCCACCAAGATCGCCAAACGGCAGGGAGATTGGCTGGACGACCTTGTGTTCGCCCATGCCATGCTCGACGGCGGCACCCGCTACCCCCAGCTCCACTGCTCCCTGGAAAGCCGCATCGCCGAGCTTTCGCAGGCCATATACGGTGAAATCTGCTCTCCGGTTCTCCTAAAGCAGGCCTGGGAACTGCGCCAACTGGATCCCTTGATCGCCTTGGATGGGGCTTTCGACGAACTGTCACTCCTCGACCGCGTCGAAAGGGAAGAGGAGTGGCGTCCCGTCCAGGAGGCGAAAAGCAGGGCGCAGGCCTTCACCCTATTCCGCCGTTACCATAGCCCGGCCGTAACCAAGAGATGTCGTCAGGTCATCTCGGTCGAGGCCGATTTCATCCCGCCGGAAGCTCTGCACGAACTGCAGCAACTGATCATCGCCAAACAGCTGAACCGGCGCGGTGTCGCCATCGAATGCCCGCTGACGAGCAACGTGCGCATCTCGCGCTACCATGACTACAAGGAACACCACCTCTTCCGATGGCTGGGGGTGGTGCCGCCCCAGGAGGCCCAGCCCCTGGTGTGCTTGGCGAGCGATGATCCGGGCATCTTCGCCACCAACATGCGCAACGAAATGATTCATATGCATCGCACCCTGCGAGATCACTTCGGTTTAGCTGAGCACGAATGCATGAGGCTATTGGAGGCGCTTAACAACCAAGGAGCCGCCCTGGCTTTCCGGAATGGGCACCACTTCGGCTTAGCCGAAAAACTGGCTGCGCTCCATGAGAGCGCCCGCGCCAGCAGTTAATCTTGGAAGTCTCCGGAGGGTAGCATCCGAAAAGCGGCGCTCACGCGCCGCCCTCGCCGAGCTTCCACACCGGAATGCCCATGCGGCGGGCCTTGTCGGCGAGGTTTTCGGAGATGCCGGAGCCGGGGAAGGTGATGATGCCGATGGGTAGAACCTCCAGCATGCGGTCGTTGCGCTTGAACGGCGCGGCATTGCGGTGGCGGTCCCAGTCGGGCTTGAAGACGACCTGCGGCACGGCCCGTGCGTCGGCCCAGCAGGCGGATATTCGAGCCGGTCGCGGGCGGCGACGACCGGCACGGCGACACGACTCGCCGCAGCCGGATTTTGCATCCCGATATAGCCACGAATCGTCGTGATGTTATCGAGCGCTTCCCGCCGTCAGATATACTGCCCGGAATCCACCTTCAGCACCTGGCCGGTAACCATGCGGGCCTGATCGGACAGCAGGAACAGCACCGCGGCGGCGATGTCGTCGACCTCCGGCAGGCGTTTCAGCACGCTCTCGTCCAGGGCTTTCCGGCGGAATTCCTCGGCCAGGGCCAGGGTCATCTCGGTCAGCACCATGCCGGGCGCGACGGCGTTGACCGTCACACCCTTGGGGCCGAATTCACGGGCCGCCGTCTTGGTCAGGCCGATCAGCCCGGCCTTGGCGGCGACGTAATTGCCCTGGCCGAACTTGCCGCGCAGGCCGTTGATCGACACCACGTTGACGATGCGCCCGAACCCGGCCGCCATCATGGCCGGCGCCACCGCCCGCATCAGGTTGAAGGCGCCGGTCAGGTTGACGTTCAGCACCGCCTGCCAGTCCTCGTCGCTCATCTTGGCGATGGAGCGGTCGCGGGTGATGCCGGCATTGTTGACCAGCAGGTCCACCGGGGCGCCCACCGCCGCCACCGCGGCGGCAACCGCCCCGGATTCGGCCACGTTGACGGCGTGGAAGCGGGCGCCGGGCAGATCGTCGCCAGGGTCGCGGTCGAACACGTGCACCGCCGCGCCGCCCGCCAGCAGGGCCTGGGCGATGCCGCGGCCGATGCCGCGGCTGCCGCCGGTGACGACGGCGGTCCGACCGGTGAAGCTCCATTCCAGCGTAAGGGTCATCGCGGCTCCTGTTGACTGCGTCCCGTATTTTGGTATTATCGTACCTGAATATAGCTTTCCGTCAAGGGGACACCATGAGCCTCAACAGCATTTCGGTCCGGCCGATGGCCGAGGGCGACCTGGACGCGGTGGCGATGTTGGACCACCGGCTCGCCGGCCAGTCGCGGCACGGATTCTACGTCAAGCGGCTGGCAGCCGCCTCGCTCGCCCCGAACGCCTTTCTCGGGCTGGTGGCGGAGATGGACGGCCGGCTGGTCGGCTTCGTCTCGGCCCATGTCCTGGACGGCGAGTTCGGCGGCACCGACCCGGCCGCCGTGCTGGATGCCATCGGGATCGCGCCGGACTTGCGCGGGCGCGGCGTGGCGCGGGCGCTGATGGCGGCGTTCGAAGCCGAGGCCCGCCGGCGCGGCATCCGGCAGATCCAATCCGAGGTGGACTGGACCGACCACGGCCTGGTCCGCTTCTTCGCCGACGCCGGCTTCGGCCTGGCGCCGCAGGTGGTGCTGGAATGCGCCACCGCCACCGAGCTGTAAGGACCGCGCCATGACCGACAAGGATTTCAGCGATTCCTCCGGCGACGACTTCGAGGCGCTGGCCCGCGACCGCATCCCGGTGCGCTCGATGGTCGAGGCCGACCTGCCCGCCATCGTCGCCACCGACCGCAAGATCACCGGCCTCGACCGCAGCCCCTACTACCGCCGCAAGCTGGACGAAGTGCTGCGGGAAAGCGGCGTGCGCGTCTCGCTGGTGGCCGAAGTGGACGGCCAGTTTGCCGGCTTCGTCATGGCCCGGGTGGATTTCGGCGAATACGGCCGCACCGCCAGCACCGCCGTGGTCGACACCATCGGCGTCAACCCCGCCTTCGCCGGCCGCGACGTCGGCCGCGCTCTGCTGTCGCAACTGATGGCCAATTTGCGTTCGCTGCGGGTCGAGAAGGTGCACAGCCGGGTTGCGTGGAACGATTTCCGCCTGCTGGGCTTCCTGGAAAAGGTCGGCTTCCGCCCCACCCAGCGCCTGTCCTTGAGCCGGACTCTGGATTAGGGGCGCCGCCCCGCCCTTCCCGCCAATCATCACCACGCCCGCGAAAGCGGACCTCCCAGCCGCCGTGGCCACCGCGCCCGGCGGCTGGACCGTTTTGACCCGGCGGAACTTCCATAAAAAACACCCCGGGATGTCGCCATCCCGGGGCAGGTGGACCGCCTGTCACGCCAGGCGGTCGGGGTCGAGACAAGGTGGAGGAGAACTCAGGCCGCCTGGGCCAGGCGTTGGAGTTTCTGATGCCGGAACGCCCCCCACAGGGCGGCGCCGATGGCTCCGGCGTGGATGGATTCGGGGTGGGCGGTAGCCACCAGATTGACCTTTTCCTGCTCGGCGGCCTCATTGAGGGCGGCGATCAGGCCGGTATCGAGGGCCAGCCCGCCGGTGACCTGGACCACCCCCTCGGTGGCGCCGATGGATTTGAGCAGCTTGGCCAGGCGCACCGCCATGGACACGTGGATGCCCTTCAGGATGTTGGAGGCGGTGATGCCGCGGCTGACCATGTTGATCACATCGGTTTCGGCCAGCACGGCGCAGATGGACGAGACCTTTTCGGGGTTGTCGGCCTTCTGGCTGAGGCTGCCGATCTCGTCCTGGGCGATACCGAGGTAGCGGGCGATGTTCTCCAGGAACTGGCCCGAGCCCGAGGCGCATTGGCTGGTCATCTTGTAGGCCAGCACCTTGCCCGAGGCGTCCACCTTGATGGCCCGCCCGTTCAGCGCGCCGATGTCCAGCACCGCGCGGGCTTCGGGGTTGAGGTAGACGGCGCCGCGGCCGTGGGTGGTCATCGAATAGAAGTGGCCGGTGGCGAACTTCAGGTTCTCGGCGTCGCCGGTCGAGGCGACATAGGCCACTTGGTCGCGGTCCACCCCGCTGTTTTTCAGCATGTGGCCAAAGGCCTCGTCGGCCAGTTGGAAGGGGTCGCGGTTACGGATGCGGGCGGTTTCGCGGGCCAGCCACTCGACCCGCTCGCCGTCCACCTTGAACAGCACGCTCTTGACGCAGCCGGAGCCGATATCGATGCCGGCGGTGACGATCTCGCTCATGGACATGCTCCTCAGTTCACCACCGCGCGCACGGCGAAGGTCGCCCCGCCCAGCGCGCCGGTATAGATGGAGTCGGGGTTGATGTTGATCTGCACGTCGCCGTAATTCTCCTTGATCAGCTTGCGCAGCTCGCGCACCGCCGCCTCGTTCTTGGCGACCCCGCCGGTGAAGGTGAACTGGTCCTTGACGCCGCCGGCGCGGGACAGGATGGACATGGCGCGCAGGATGATGGCGCGGTGCAGGCCGGCCAGGATGTCCTCGCGCTTCTCGCCCAGCGCCAGCCGGTCGCGCAGCTCGGCGCCGGCGAACACGGTGCAGGTGGAATTGATCCGCACCTGCTTGGTCGAGTTCATGGCCAGCGGCCCCAACTCGTGCAGGCCCATGTTCATCTCGTCGGCAATGTAGCCGAGGTAGCGGCCGCAGCCGGCGGCGCAGCGGTCGTTCATCTGGAAGTTCTCGACGATGCCCGCCGGGTCGACCTGGATGCCCTTGGTGTCCTGGCCGCCGATGTCCAGCACCGTGCGGGTGTCGGGATACATCATATGGGCGCCCAGGCCGTGGCACAGGATTTCCGAGCGGATGTGCTCCTTGGGGAAGGGCAGGCGCACGCGGCCGTAGCCGGTGCCCACCACGTAGGTTTCCTCCAGCGGGATCGCCAGGGCGTCGCGTACCGGCCGGACGATGGCGTCCGACAGGCTGCCACCCTTTTCCAGGGCGCGCAGGAACTTGCCCTCCATGTCGCCGGCCGGCGGGCGATTCTCCACCTCGATGATCGACTTGTCGTAGACGTTGAGGATCATCTCGAAGGGCATGCCGGCCTCGCGGCAGACCACCTCGCCGATCTGCATGAAATCGGCGCCGGCCAGGTCGCGGAAGAAGTCGGACTTGCGCTTGGCGCCGGGGGCGAATAGGGCGGCCGAATGCTCACGCAGCCGCGTGAACACCTCGGCCAGCACCTCGGCCACCGCCTTCTCCCGGCCGACGAAGCGCGGGCCCTTGATGTTGGCGACGCAGGTGCGTTCCAGGTCGTCCAGCTGTTCGAGGAACTGGACATGGCGGAAGTTGCGCTCCAGGTCGCCGAGGATGCCATCCACCGAGCCGGCCAGTTCAGGCACGGCGCCCAAGCCCCGGCGGAACAGGGTCAGGCGGGTGTCGACCAGCGCCTCCTGCTTGGAAACCGCCGCCGCCGTATCGTAATTCGAGCGTGAATTGGTGATGCCCCGCCCCAGGACGTGGCAATTCTCGTCCATGACCACCGCCTTGGTGGTGGTCGAACCCAGATCGATGCCGATGAAACACTGCATGTGCCGGTCCTCCCTAGGCGGCCTTGGACGCGCCGCGGCGCTTCTGCTCGATCATCTGGAAATAGCTTTCCAGACGATTCTTGATGTTGGCGGCCGAGAAATAGCGCGGATCGACCAGATCGGTTTCGATGAAGGCGCCGGGCTTGCCGGTACGGCGTTCCACCTCCTTCATGATCATCAGCTGACCGGCCGAGAAGCTGTTGCAGCTCTTGATCGAGTTGATCAGCAGGCCGTCGGCTTCGTATTCCTCGACATACTTGGCCAGGATGTCGACGCGGGTGGGCAGGTTGCGGTTGGTGTAGCAGCCCAGGCAGTAATCAGCCAACGATTCCAGCGGGTTGTCGGGATCGTGGCGGAAGCCCTGGTCATACATGCCGCCGACCTTGGTATAGCTGGACGCCACCACCACCGCGCCCTCGTCATAGAACATCTTCCAGAATTCGCGGAAGTTGGTCCAGTTTGGCGGACCTTCCACCACCAGGCGGTACTTCTGTTCGTTGAAGCTGGTGCCGTCGGGGGTCAGGGGGCCCAGCTTGTTGTCGATGCGGGCCTGAACCTCCTTGCGCAGCTCCGTGTAGTATTCCACCGCATCGGTGGTGCCGCGGAAGGCGGTGAAGATCGGACCGATGTAGTAGACGCCGCCGAAATAGGCGTCGATGGGCGACGGCTTGTGCTTGCCCTGTTCCAGGCACCACACCAGATCGTCTTCGGCTTTCGCCGAATTGCGCAGGTATTCGCGCAGGCGGTCGATGTCGAACTTGACGCCCGACACCTGTTCCAGGCCGGGGATGACCACCTCCTTCAACTGCTTGACGATATAGTCGCGCATGTTCTTGGTCGAATGGCCGTCGCCCTCGTAGGGAACGTGCAGCATCAGGGTCGGGCACTTGTATTCCGCCCGCAGCAGCTCGAACCACTTCATGAAGGTGTAGCAGCCGGTATAAGACAGCAGCAGCACGTCGGGATCGGGGAACGGCTTGCCGTTGGGGGCGATGGAGCCCTTGCCCATCATGCCGATATCGGCCTTGACGTAGGTGCAGACGTCCTCGGAATGGCCGCCCTTCTCCGCCTCCATGATGTAGCTGCCCGACACCTTGCGCATGCCGTTCTGGATGGCGTTGATTTCGGGCAGGTTGTTGACGATGCCGAAACACATCAACAATTCGTTCAGGTTGCCGGGCACGAAGGTGGACGACACCTTGCGGCCGGTTTCGTGCTTGCTGGTGATCGCCTCGTAATTGCGGGCGATCATCTGCTTTTGCAGCAGCATCGAGTTCTCTTTGACGGCTTCGCTCATGGCGTCAGCTCCACAGCTTGATGGAATCGGCGAAGGTGCCGGCCTGTTCGCGGATCGGCTGCATCTGGCCGGAATTCTCGGCGTACTTGAAGGCAATGTGCGGGATGTTGGCTTCCTTCAGCCGGCCGCAGATCATCGGCCGGTCCAAGAGCGCCGGATCGCAGAAGCTGGGGGTGGCGTAGATCACGCCCTCGGCCCCGGCCTTGCGCACCTGCTCGACATGGAAGCGGCCCTTGTCCTCCTCCTTGGGGACGTATTTGCACGAGGTCTCGACCGACTGGCCGAGATAGGCCAGGGCCAGGGCCTGGACCGGATCGCCGTCGGTGGGGACGTCGGCGGTCAGGAAGCGGTTGACCAGGGCGTAATCGTCTTCGACGACGTAGCAGCCGGCCATCTCGATGGACTTGATCAGGTTCAGGGGCGGCTGCTCGCAGAACGAGCCGTAGACGGCGACGCGCACGTTGTCGCGTTGCGGCCGGTCCGAGGCGGCAGCGGCGACCAGATAGTCGGCCAGCATCCGGTTGTGCTCCGCGACATCCATCATCAGCCCGGCCCGCATCAGCAGGTAGACCTCGGAGGTCGGCGCCTTCCACGGTTCGCGCGCCCGGAAGGCGTAAACTTCGCGCACCAGCCGGCGGTTCTCGTTGTAGAGGGCGATGGAGCGACGCAGGTCGTCGTCGGTGATCTTCCGGCCGGTCAAGGTCTCCAGGCCGGCCCGCAGCTCCTGCAATTCATGGATGTAATAATTGCCGCCGATTTCCGGATCGAAATTCTGCGGGGTGTCGAAGAACTTCGACCACACGTTCGGGAACATCATCTTCCAGATGCCCGACAGGTTGCGGATCACGTCGCACACGAAGGGGAAGATCATTCCGTCGACGAAGTCGAGCCGGCCGGTCACCCCCAGTTCGATGGTCGAGCGCGGAATGCGGCAGATGTAGCTCTGGTAATAGGCGTCGCCGTGGATGACCTCCATCTGGTCACCGCCGCCGAAGATCCCCAGCGGCAGGCAGCCGGCGGCGTGGATCATCTCAAGCGGGGCGTAGACCGGCAGGAAGCCGATCACCTTGCGGCCGGGGGCGGCAGCCTTCCAGGCGCGGGCGGCGGAGAAGTTCAGGTCCTCGAACAGGGCCTGGCAACGATCAATGATTTCGGCGGTGGAGGTCATGGCTCAACGGCCCTCCCATTTGGCCGGCCGCTTGTCGAGGAATGCCGTCAGTCCTTCGACGGCATCGTGGGACGACATCAGGCCGGTGAGGTAAAGGTCTTCGACGGAGGCAAGCTTGGCCCGGAGCCGTTCCACCAGGTCGCCGCGGGCGGCGCGGACGGCGAAGCGGAGCGACGAGGGGCTCAAGGCGGCCAACGTCTTGTCGAAATAGTCCAGCGCCGCCGCCTCCGGGTCGGACGAGACGGCGTGCACCAGGCCCAGGCGATGGGCCTCGGCGGCATCGATGCTCTGGCCGGTCAGCAGCAGGTGCTCGGCGGCGGCGCGGGGCATCTTCTCGGGCAGCAGGCACGAAGCGGGCGGCGCGAACACCGCCAGCTGGATTTCCGGCTGGCCGAACTTGGCGTCGGGGGCGGCGAAGATCTGGGTGCCGCCGATGGCCACTTCCATGCCGCCGCCCAGGCACTGGCCGCGCACCGCCACCAGCACGGGGATCGGCGCGCCCACCAGGCGCAGCAGCAGGGCGTCGAAGCCCTTCAGCATGGCGGCGCACTGGTCGGGCAGATGCTCCTGCACGCTGGCGCCGAAGCTGAAATGCGGGCCTTCGTGATCCAGCATCACCGCCAGCAGCCGCGGGTCGGACAGGTTCTCGTCCAACGCCTGGCTGAGGGCGGCGATCATCGCCGCATCGACGATGTTGGCCTTTGGCCGCGCCAGGCGCAGGCGCAACAGCGTGCCGTCGCGGTCGCGCCAGACTTTGAGGGGTTGGTCGGTCATCACGCGTCCCCCGTCACTTGGCCCGCGCCGCCGGCAGCAGGCTTTCGGTCAGCTCCGGCGTCCAGGGCGTGCCGGCCGCCAGGGCCTGGCGCAGGCCGATGAAGTCGACCTCGCGGTCGTCCTTGGTGCCTTCGTTGAAGGCGCGGAAGCCGGCGCGGGCCTCGGTCATCATGTTGAGCGCCAGCCAGGCGCGGCTGTTCTCCTTGTTGGCGTTCCAGGCGTCCAGCTTGGGCTTGCGCAGTTCCTCGATGGTCTTGGTGAAGCAATCGGGGAAGGTCAGCAGGATCTTGGCGCACAGTTCCTCGACCTTGGCGTCCAGCAGCGACAGGTCGGTGGTGCCCTTCTTCACCAGTTCCTTGGCGGCGGCCAGCTCGGCGCCGGTCCTGGGCTCGCCATGGACGATGCGGCCGTATTCGTCGAGATAGCGGTCGGTGATCACCATCGGGTTGGCGACGAACTTGCCGTCCACCTTCAGCGCCGGGACGACATCGGTGATCATCCCCAGGCGATAGGCCTTGTGGGCCGACCACGGCTCGCACAGCGAGCCCGAGACCATGGCCATCTCGCAGCCGATCATCACCGGCAGGAAGTCTGTGGCGCCGCCGATGGGGGCCGAGCCGTGCTTGGGGCCGGCCTGGCCGAAGCGGGCCATGTCCTGGGCGACGGTGAAGTCGCAGGCCATGCCGATTTCCTGGCCGCCGCCGATGCGCATGCCGTTGACGCGGCAGATCACCGGCTTGTCGCAGGCCAGGATCGACGACACCATGTCGTTGAACAGGCGCATGTACTGGCGGTATTCCTGGGGATTGCCGGCGTAGTACTCGGCATATTCCTTGGTGTTGCCGCCGGTGCAGAAGGCCTTGTCGCCGCTGCCGGTGAACACGCAGGCCACCACGTCGCGCGCGTTCGAGGCGGCGCGGAAGGCCAGGATCACCCCCTTGACCATCTCGGTGGTATAGGAATTGTACTGCTTGGGGTTGTCGAGAATGATCCAGGCATTGTACAGGCCGGGCACGGCCTTGCCGTCCGGGGTGCGGGCCGGGCGCTTTTCGTAGATCACGCCGGGCGCCACGATCTCGCGCACGAGGTTGTGGTCGTTGAGTTCGGCCGGAGCGGTGGCCTTGGTGATGCTGGCGGTGTCCGCGGTCATGTGTTCCCTCTCGATGTCTTTTGTTTCGTGCTTACGGGACCAGGATGGCGCGCCGCGTCAGCTTGTGAGCATGCGCCTCGGCGAACACCTGGTTGATGTCGTCGAGGGGGCGGCGTTCGATGAAACTGGCCAGTTCGATCTTGCGGTCGAGCACCAGGTCCAGGGCACCGGGATACAACTCGGGCGGGCAGCCCCAGTTGCCCAGCGCGCGGGCGTGGAAGGCCATCAGGTTGGACAGCCGGACCTCGACCTTGTCCATGGTGAAGCCGACCACCGCCAGGGTGGCGCCATGCACCAGCAGGTTCCAGGCGGTCTGCTGCCCGGCGGCGGAGCCCGAGCATTCGAAGATCGCCCATTCGCGGGTGGACAGGCCGCGTTCCTTGGCAAAAGCGGCGATGGTCTTCTTCAGGGTCTTGGGATCGGCCTCGCGGGCATTGACGGTCAGCGCTGCACCGTAGCGGCCGATGGTCTCCAGCTTGACCGGGTCGACGTCGATGGCCACCACGGTGCCGCCGAAGGCCGCGGCGATCTGGGCGCAGTAGCCGCCGACCCCGCCGACCCCAATCACCACGCACAGCGTGCCGGGCTCGACGCCCGCCTGCAACACCGCCTGGTAGGGGGTGGTCACCGCATCCGCCACCACCGACACGTCGGCCAGTTCCAGACCGGCGGCGGCCAGGCGGGCCTCGTCCACCGGGCACAGCCCGACGGCGGGAACGGTGATGTGGCTGGCGAAGCCGCCCTGGATATCATTGCCGGGCATGGCCTGGCGGGCGCAGATGGTGCCCTTGCCGCGCTTGCAGGCATCGCACTGGCCGCAGGGGATGACGGCGGGGATGATCACGGCGCGGCCCATCCAGGCTTCGGCGCCCGCCCCGGCCGCCACCACCCGGCCGCTGATCTCGTGCCCCAGCACCAGAGGCAGCGGGTGATTGGTGCGCACGCCGTCGTAGAAATAGCCCAGGTCGGTGTGGCAGACGCCGCAGCCGGCCACCTGCACCACCACTTCCCCCGCCTGGGGCGGCGTGGGGCCGGCGGCCTCGCGGACCATCGGTTGGTTGACCGCGTTCATCACCCAGCGGCGCGACGCCTGCGACATCCCATGTTCCTCCCTGTCTTGCCGCCGCCCTTGCCGCCTCTTGACGGGGGGGATCGGCGTCGTTAGGATTATGGCATTGGCGTACCACAATACCAAATTAGCCGTCAAGCCTGTTTCACCCTCTGTCTGGAGACCCGATATGTCCGCCGCCAAGCGCTCCTTCCTCTGGGACGACCCCCTGCTCCTCGACGACAGCCTGACCGAAGACGAGCGGCTGGTCCGCGACTCGGCCCGCTCCTACTGCCAGGAGCGGCTGATGCCCCGCATCCTGGAAGCCAACCGGCACGAGGTTTTCCACCGCGAGGTGATGACCGAAATGGGCGAGTTGGGCTTCCTGGGCCCGACGCTGCCCGAGGAATACGGCTGCGCCGGAGTCAATTACGTGTGCTATGGCCTGATCGCCCGCGAGGTGGAACGGGTCGATTCCGGCTACCGCTCGGCCATGAGCGTGCAATCCTCGCTGGTCATGTATCCCATCCACGCCTACGGCAGCGAGGCGCAACGCAAGAAGTACCTGCCCAAGCTGGCCACCGGGGAATGGGTCGGCTGCTTCGGCCTGACCGAGCCCGACGCGGGGTCCGACCCCGCCAGCATGCGCAGCCGCGCCCGCAAGGTGGACGGCGGCTGGCTGCTGACCGGCAACAAGATGTGGATCACCAACTCGCCGGTGGCCGACGTGTTCGTGGTGTGGGCCAAGACCGAGGACGGCGTGATCCGCGGCTTCATCCTGGAAAAGGGCATGAAGGGCCTGTCGGCGCCCAAGATCGAGGGCAAGTTCTCGCTGCGGGCCTCGGCCACCGGCGAAATCGTCATGGACGAGGTGTTCGTGCCCGAGGAAAACCGGCTGCCCAACGTCGAAGGGCTGAAGGGGCCGTTCGGCTGCCTGAACCGGGCGCGCTACGGCATCGCCTGGGGTGTGCTGGGCGCGGCGGAATTCTGCTTCCACGCGGCACGGCAATACACGCTGGACCGCAAGCAGTTCGATCGCCCGCTGGCCGCCAACCAGATCATCCAGCTGAAGCTGGCCAACATGCAGACCGAGATCACGCTCGGCCTGCATGCCTGCCTGCGCCTCGGCCGCCTGTTCGACCAGGGGGCGATGGCGCCCGAGATGATCTCGCTGCTCAAGCGCAACAATTGCGGCAAGGCGCTGGACATCGCCCGCGTCGCCCGCGACATGCACGGCGGCAACGGTGTCTCGGACGAGTTCCACGTCATCCGCCACGCCATGAACCTCGAGGCGGTGAACACCTACGAAGGCACCCACGACGTGCACGCCCTGATCCTGGGGCGGGCCATCACCGGGCTCAACGCCTTTACGGGGTAAGGCCGAGGCCGGAGGGGGGCTAGCCCTCCTCCGGCCAGAAGCGCGTCAGGTCCACCGGCCGCCGGCCGGGTTCCGGTTCGGCGAGGGGAGTGCACGGCTGATGGGTCAGGTGGCAGCGGGCGGCCAGGCGTTGATAGGCGACGGTGCCGACATGCTTGCGGGCGATCTCGGCCTCTTTCAGTTCGCGCACCACCTTGGCCGGAACGCCGGCCGCCAGATGGCGGGCCGGCACCACGAAGCCGGCCGGCACGAAGGACATGGCGGCGACGATGGCACATTCGCCCACCGTGGCGTCATCGAACACCGCGGCGTTGATCCCCACCAGGGCGTTGCGCCCGACATGGCAGCCGTGGACCACGGCGCCGTGGCCGATATGGGCGTCGTCGTCCAGCACCGTATCCAGGCCGGGGGTGCCGTGCAACACGGCGTTGTCCTGGATGTTGCAGCCGACGCCGACCACCACTGCGGAAAAATCGCCTCGGAGGCTGACGCCGGGGCCGATATAACAGCCGGGACCGATGCGGACATCACCGATCAGCACCGCTGTCGGATGGATGAACGTGGTCGGGTGGACCACCGGCACCACCCCTTCGAACGCGTAGACCGCCATCTCTATTCTCCGCGGAGTCTCACATGACTGAAGCTTTGCCAACCCAGCCGCCGGCGCCGGCCTGCGTCCAGGAAATCGCCGACGGCGTGCTGTGGCTGCGCATGCCCCTGCCCTTCGCCCTCGACCACGTCAACCTGTATGTGCTGCGGGACGGCGAGGGCTGGACGCTGGTGGATACCGGACTGGGCGACGCCGTCACCCGCGAGCTGTGGGATCGGCTGTTTGCCGGCCCGCTGGCCGGACGCCCGGTCACCCGCCTGATCTGCACCCATTTCCACCCCGACCACATGGGCCTGGCCGGCTGGCTGTGCGACCGCTTCGACATCCCGCTGTCCATGACCTTCGGCGAATGGATCACCGGCCGCAAAAACTGGCTGGACGACGGTCCCGACTACCGGCAATGCGATGTCGCCCATTACCGCCGCGCCGGCCATGCGCCCGAGTTTCTGGCGCAATTGGCCGAGACGGGCAACACCTATCGCCCGCGCATCGGCCAGCCGCCCGCCGCCTTCGTGCGCCTGCACGACGGCGAGCGCCTGACCATCGGCGGCCGCGCCTGGGAAGTGCTGGCCTGCAGCGGCCATTCGCCGGAACATGCCTGCCTGTACTGCGCCGAAGCCGGCATCCTGATCGCCGGCGACCAGATCCTGCCGCGCATCAGTCCGATCGTCGGCGTCTGGGCACAGGAGCCCGAGGCCCGGCCGCTGGCCCGCTTCCTCGCCGCCCTCGACCGGCTGGCCGGATTGCCGGCCGACACCTTGGTGCTGCCGGCCCATCACCTGCCCTTCCGCAGCCTGCGCGAGCGCTGCGCCGAACTGGCGGCCCATCACGCCGAACGGCTGAACAAGACGCGCGAGGCATGCCGTGAACCGGTCACCGCCATGGAGGTGCTGCGCATCCTGTTCCGCCGGCCGCTGGACGCCCACCAGATGCAGTTCGCCACCGGCGAGACCCTGGCCCACCTCAACCATCTCCTCTCCCTCGGTACGGTCCGGCGCACGGCCGATGCCACCGGCGTGTGGCTGTACCAGGCGTGCTGACGAGGGTACGAGGCGCCGCGGGGAGGGTCAACAGCATTTTGGTACCATTTAGCGTATTTAGACCATAGGCGGCGCCCATGTCGATCCTCAACCTTCCGCACCTGTTCTCACCCGGCTCGGTTGCGGTGATCGGAGCCACCGAGCGGCCCCATTCGGTGGGCGCCACCGTCATGCGCAACCTGCTGGACGGCGGCTTTTCCGGGCCGATCATGCCGGTCAATCCGCGCCGCCGCGCGGTGGCCGGGGTGCTCGCCTATCCCGGCGTGGCCGACTTGCCGCTGGTGCCCGACCTGGCGGTGCTGTGCACCCGGGGCGCCACCGTGCCGGGGCTGCTGGACGAGTTGGGGCGGCGCGGCACCCGGGCAGCCATCGTGGCGGCCGACGACGGCGACCGGACGGCGATGCTGGCGGCGGCCCGGCGCCACGGCATCCGCCTGCTGGGCGGCGGCAGCCTGGGAGTCCTGGTGCCCAAGGCCCGCCTCAACGCCAGCTTCGCCCATCTGTCGGCCTTGCCGGGCCGGGTGGCCTTCGTGTCGCAATCCGGCGCGCTGTGCACCGCGGTCCTCGACTGGGCGCGGCCGCGCGGCATCGGCTTTTCCTATTTCGTGTCGCTGGGCGACGGCGCCGAAATCGATTTCGCCGACATGATGGATTTCCTCGCCAACGACGACGACACCAAGGCCATCCTCCTTTACATCGAACGAATCGGCGAGCGGCGCGACTTCATGCCGGCGGCGCGGGCGGCGGCGCGCAACAAGCCGCTGGTGCTGATCAAGGGCGGCGAAACCGGCCGCCCAGCCCCGGCCGGGGCCTTCCTGGCGGAAAGCCTGGCGTCGCCCGACGACGTGTTCGACGCGGCCGCCCGCCGGGCCGGCGCGCTGCGGGTGCGGACCATCGACGAGATGTTCGGCGCGGTGGAAAGCCTGGCCCGCGCCAAGCAGGTTCGCGGCGACCGGCTGGCGGTGCTGTCCAACGGCGGCGGCATGGCCATGATTGCCAGCGACGAACTGAGCGGCGGCGACGGCGGCGAGATGACCCTGCTGTCCGAGGAAAGCCGCGCCCGGCTGGCCGCTCTGCTGCCAGCCGGCGCCGTGGCCGGCAATCCGGTGGATTTGGGAATCGCCGCCCCGCCCGAACGCTACGCCGAGGCCCTGAAGGTGCTGACCGAGGCCCCCGAGGTGGACGGCGTACTGGTCGTCCACGCCCCCAACGCCCTGGTGGACGGGCTTGAGGTGGCGCGGGCGGTGATCGCCACCCAGCGCGGCGGCCGCAGCGTGCCGGCCTTGACCTGCTGGATCGGCGGCGAGACCGCCGAGCCGGCGCGCCGGCTGTTCGCCGAAGCCGGGCTGCCGTCCTACGGCTTGATCGGCGATGCGGTGCGGGCCTTCCGTCACCAGATCCACTACCGCCGCAACCAGGCCATGCTGCTGGAAACGCCGCCGGCCGATCCCGCCGGCTCCCATCCGGCCCGCGGCACCGCCCGGCTGATCATCGACCGTGCCCTGGCCGCGCCGGGCGGCGTGCTGAACGATACCGAGGCGCGCGCCCTGCTGGCCGCCTACGGCATTCCGGTGGTCGAATGCGTGCAGGTGCCCACCGCCGCCGACGCGGCGGCGGCGGCCGACCGCATGGGCTATCCGGTGGCGCTGACCGTCGCCTCGCCCGAACTGGTGCGCAAATGGGACGTGGGCGGCGTCGCCCTCAACCTGGAAAACGCCGATGCGGTGCGTACCGCCGCCGCCGGCATCCTGCGCCGGGTAGCGCGGACCCGCCCCGACGCCCGCATCGAGGGCTTTACCGTCCAGCCCATGGCGCTGCGTCCCCATGCCCGCCAGTTGATGCTGGGGGTAGCCTGCGACCCGCTGTTCGGGCCGGTGCTGGTATTCGGCGAAGGCGGCCGCGCCGTCGAGGTGGAACGCGACCACGCCATCGCCCTGCCGCCCCTCAACCTGCCGCTGGCCCGCCAGGCCATCGACCGCACCCGGGTCTCGCGCCGGCTGGAGGCACACGGCATGCGGCCGGCAGCCGATCTCGACGCCATCGCCGAGTCCATGGTCCGGCTGTCCAGCCTGCTGGTCGACCACCCCGAGATCGTCGCCTGCGACATCAATCCGCTGTTCGCCGACGAGCACGGCGTGCTGGTGCTGGACGCCCGCATCCGCGTCGCCCCAACGGACGGCTCCGACCGCCGCCGGTTCGCCGTCCAGCCCTATCCCGCCGGGCTGGAGGAGACGCTGACCCTGCACGACGGCAGCCAGGCGGTGCTGCGGCCCATCCGGCCCGAGGATTTCCCCGCCCATACCGAGTTGATGGGCCGCATGACGCCCCAGGATCTGCGCTACCGCTTCTTCGGCGCGGTGCGCAAGCTGGAGCGCCACCAGTTGGCCCGGCTGACCCAGATCGATTATGACCGGGAAATGGCCTTCATCGCCACCCGCCCCCGCCCCGAAGGTGGAACCGAAACCGTGGGGGTGGTGCGCACCGTCACCGATCCCGACAACCGCCAGGCCGAACTGGCGGTGCTGGTGCGGTCTGACCAGAAGGGCACCGGCCTGGGCACGATGCTGGTGGAGAAGATCGTCCGCTACCACCGGGCCCGGCGGACCGGCGCAGTGCTGGCCCAGGTCCTGGTGGAGAACGAAGCCATGCTGCGCCTGGCCCGCAAATGCGGGTTCACCGTGCGGGCCGGCGAGGAGCCGGACGTGATGGACTGCGTCCTGCGGCTGGAGTAATCGGGCCGGGCCGCCGCCGGCCGGCGGCTCAGCTTTCCTCGCGGAACACCCGCATCAGGGCCCAGGGCATCGGCGAATTGTCGCCCTTGATGCGGGCCAGCCAGTGCACCGGGCCGTCCGGCTTCCAGGCTACCAGGTAGCTGTCGGGTTCGGCGTGGTCCAGGATCAGCCAGGGGAAGCGGTTGATCAGGATATGGTTCGGGTAGGCGCGCGCCAGCGACGGGGGAATCTCTTCGACCATGACGCGGGCGCGGCCTTCCTCGACGATCTGGTACCAGGGCTGGCCCAGCGAGGTGGGCGGCGGCTCGGGCAGGGGGTCGTGGCCCGACAGCAGCCGGACCAGCAGCGCACTCCGGGTGGCATCCTCCATCAGGCGGTCGGCGGTCAGCGGCAATTCGCCGAGTTGGCCCGACCGGCTGCGGATTTCCAGCCAGGCGAAGATCGCCTCGGCGACAGTCTTTACTTCCGGTGTCATCAGCCCACCTCAATTGCCACATGGCGGCGAGAGTACGCCCGCGCCGGGCCGCGCCGCAGTCCCCGTTTGGGAAGACTCAGCCACCGCTCGGCGCCGGCAGGGTGAAATGGAATTGGCTGCCCTGCCCCGGCTGGGAAATCACCCCGATGTGTCCGCCATGGTGTTCGACGATCTTCTTGCACACCGCCAAGCCGATGCCGGTTCCCTCGTACTCTTCGGCGGTATGTAGCCGCTGGAACACGCCGAACACCCGCTCGGCCTGGTCGGCGGGAATGCCGATGCCGTTGTCCTCGACCGCCACCCGCCAAAAGCCGGCCTCGCGGCGGCAGGACACCGTCACTCGTGGAGTCCGGCCGGGATCGCGGTACTTGACGGCGTTGCCCACCAGATTCTGCAACAGCCGCACCAACTCCGAGCGGCGGCCGGTCACCACCGGCAGGCCCGGCCTTACCTCGATCACCGCCCCCGCCTCGCGAATGGCCTCGCCCAGATAGTGCGTCACCTCTTCCATCGCGTCGCCCAGGTCGACCAATTCGGGAGCGGCGCCCCGCCGCCCGACCCGCGAATATTCCAGCAGGTCCAGAATGAGGCGGTCCATCCGCTTGGCGCCGTCGGTGGCGAAGCCGATGAATTCGCGGGTGTCATCGTCCAGCTTGTCCTGGAGCCGGCGTTCCACCAGGCCGAGGAAGCCGGTCACCATGCGCAGCGGCTGGCGCAGGTCGTGGGAGGTGACGTAGGCGAATTGCTCCAGTTCGGCGTTGGAGCGCTTCAGTTCATCTTCCATGGCTTTGCGGGCCGAGATGTCCTCGGCCGCCCAGATGATTCCGCGGGCCGGAATTTTCTCATCGACCATGTGACCGGTCAGCCGCACCCAGATGATCGCGCCGTCGCTGCGGCGCATGCGCACGTCGCCGCTGAAGGTCCCGCCCTCCAGAACCGCCGGATAGGCACGCCGATCGACATCGGCGTATCCCTGGTCGTCGTAATAAAGGACACGGGCGCTTTCGCCTTTGATGTCCTCGATGCGCAGACCGAAGATGGCCGCGAAGTTGGCGTTGGCGTCGATGCAGCGGCGCTCCAGGCTGAACACGGCGATCCCGATGGGCGTGCTGGTGAGCAGGGCCTGCTGGTAAGCCACCAATTCGCGGATTCTCTGGTCGGAGCGCCGGATCTGGGTAATGTCGCGCGAGAAGAAGGCCACCTGAATGACGTCGCCACCGGGGCCGTGGATCGGGCTCAACCGGTTATCAAGCACCATGCCATCGCGTTCATCCTGGGTATGCAGCGGCTGGTCGGACGCCACGACCCAGGCGATGTCACCGCGCCGCTTGCCGGCCAGTTCGGGCGGCAGCCGGTCGAAGAGGCAGGTGCCCACCAGGTCGGTGGACCGGCAGCCGAAGCGGGCGGCCAGGGCATCGTTGACCGCCAGCAGCATTCCGTCGCGGTCGATGAGAAAGGCGGCGTCGGCGGTGGCGTTGAGCAGGGTCCGCGAGACGTCTTCGCTATAGCGCAGGGCCGCTTCGACACGCTTGCGCCGGATGATGCCGGCCAGGGTGTCGGCCACCGTCACCAGGAAGCGCTCGTCCGCCTCATCCGGGCGATGGCCGGCCGGAACATAGGTGTTGAGCACACCGAGCGCGCCCGCCTCGTCGCCGATGGGGATGCAGTAATGGCCGTGGTCGTCCTCGCCGACCGGCCGATGGTCGGCTTCCACATGGGCGGCGAACACCACCTTACGCCCGGCGGCGGCCTTGCCGCACAGGCATTGCCCCGGCGCCAGCCGCCCGCCGGCCGTTTCGACGGCCGGCGCCAGGTTGCGCTGGGCGACCATGACCAGGGTTTGGTCCTCCATCAGGAAGACGCATCCGCGCCGCAACAGGGTCAGCCACGGCACCGACAGAATCTCCGCCAGCGCACCGTCCAGCATCCGCTCCAGGGAGATATCCTCCTGCGACAGGCGCAGGATGTTGCGCAACACCAGCGCCTCGGCCAGGCTGCGCGTCGCGGCCACCTCTCGCTGCTGGCGCTCGCCGATGTCATGGAAGGCGACGACCGCGCCGGTCCGTACCCCCTCCATCTCCAGTGGCGAGACGACGTATTCGACCGGAAGGGCGGCGCCGCCGTCGCCGTTGATGAAATATTCGTCGGCCACCCGCCGGATGCGGCCGTCGGCCAAGGTGGCGCGGATGGCGCAGTCGGCCTCGGCGACCGGGCTGCCATCCGCCCGCCGGCGACTCAGGGCGGCAGCGCAGGGCTGGCCCAGCAGGTCGGCCGCCGTTTGCCGGCCGAGGGCGGCGGCAGCGGCGCGATTGGCGCAGCTAACCGTCATCCCGGCGTCGAAGCCGAGGATTCCCTCGGCTACGGTGTCCAGCACCAGATGTAGGCGGGCGGTGACCGCCTGCAACTCGGCCTCGGCCGCCTTCTGCTGGTCGATATCCTCGACCGCGGTGATGAAATGGAGCGGATTGCCCTGGCTGTCGGCGAGCAGCGACGCGGTCAGCCGCACCCACACCTGGCCGCCGTCCTTGCGGATGTAGCGTTTCTCCCAGGAGGCCGAATCCGCCTTGTCGGCCAGCATGCGCGCGACCGCGGCCTGGCTGGCCGACACATCATCGGGATGGGTGATGGACTGCCAGTCGAGGGCGGCCAGTTCGTGCGGCTCGTACCCGATGATGATGCAGAACTGGCGGTTGACGTCCATCAATCGGCCGTCGAAGGCCGTGCTGATGAGGCCGATTCCCGCCTGCTGGAAAGTCGCGCGCAGATGCTCCTCGCTGGCGGCGAGCGCCGTTTCTGCCGCCTTGCGGTCGGTAATGTCCTGGGCGATTCCCAGATAGCCGCTGGCCTGCCCCGCCTCGTCGCGGACCGGCGTCACCGCCAGCGATACCGTCAGCAGCCGGCCGTCACCGCGGCGCAGGGTCCATTCGCGCACCTCCCTCCCGTCGCGCTCGGGGATCTCGGCAAAGACCCGCAATCCCGCCACCGGCCGGCCTAGTTCCGCCGACAATTCGCGGGCCCGCGCCTCGATTTCATCGTCCAGGTGGAACTGGGCCGGGGTGTGGCGGCCGGCCATCTCGGCAGCCGGATAGCCCAACATCCGCTCGGCACCGCTGTTGAACAGCGAAATCACGCCGTCGCGGCCGGTGGCGATGATTGCCACCTCCGACGCCGAGGCCAGTATGGCTTCCAACTGCCGGTTCACCGTACCCAGGCGGGCCAGCGCCTCGCGCAGGGTGGTGGTACGCTCGTCGACCTGCGCCCGCAGCATGCCCTCGCGACCACTGACGATCAGGGCGAAGGCCCCCATCATGCCGGTCGCCGCCAGCCCGCCCAGCAGGACGAACCAGGAGTCATACAGCCGGTGTCGGGCGACGAACGCCTGGGTCGGCGCCATGTGGAACACCCAGCGCCGCCCTCCCACCGGGATCGTCCGGCGGAATTCCAGATTGCCGCTGTGACCGAACAACCCGCGTTCGGACAGGCGGAACGGCGCCGGCGGCATCGCGGCATTGGCAAACAGCAAGGCGGGGGCCGCCGGATCGGTTTCGTCGGTCAGCCAATAACGAACCTGCGCCCGGTCGGCATCGGACATCGCCGCCGCCAGGCTCGCCAGGCGGATCACAGCCAAGCCGAAGCCGGCCGGAACGCTGGCCGTTCCGCGGCGCACCGGCGTAACGGCCAGCACGCCGTCGCCCCCCTGCACCAGGGCGAGGCGGCCGGTCACGGCCAGCCCCGTCGCCTCCGCCGCCCGTAAGATGGCCCCGCGGTCGGGAGCCGAGGTCAGGTTGAGGCCGCGCGCCGGCTCGTTGCCGGCCGGCGGATCGATAGCGGCGACGGGAAAATACTCGGCATGCGTCACCGCCCGCCGCCGTCCGCCCGGCCCGACCTCGACGATGGGGAAGCCGGCGGCGGCCTCGAACGCCGCCCGCTGCCCGGCTTCAACCCTCGGAATCCATTCCAGGGCGGCCAGGCCGGAAACGTCGGCCCGCAGCAGGGACGCGAAGCGGGCGAATTCCGCCGGGGTAATGGCATTGGACTGCGACAGGAAGGCTTTGAGGGCGCTGGCGGCCTGTAGGCGGGCGCCGATGGCGGTGGTCAGCGTCTCGCTCAGCCGAGCGCCCTGGTCGGCCACCTGCACCCGCAGGTCGCGACCTTCCAGGACACGGGTATAGGACACCAGCCCCACCACCAGCCCGAAGGTCGTCAGGGTTGTCCCGACCACCACCAGGGCGCGGCGGCGCCACTCGGCACGGGGCGGCAACAGCAGGGCGAGCACCGCGGGGGTGAAAACGAAGACACCGATGGTATCGCCGCCCCACCACGTTATCCCCGTAAAGGCGGCCGCGACGGCGGGCACCCGGCCGTCGAGGGTCAGCAGCCCGACGCCGGTGGCCGCCCCGATCACACAGGCCGCCGGCCCGCCCAGAACCAGCAGTCCCAGCACCTGGCGCACCGTGCGCAACGGGTTGGGAAAGCCGCCGAACCGCCGGACCAGCCAGGCGCCAGCCACCGCCTGAAGTGCAAATCCGGCACCGATGCCGGCCGCCAACGCCAGCGAATGGGGCAGCCCCCCAGCCGCCGCGCCGCCCGCCCCGATGGTGCAATTGACCAGAAACGACCCGGCCAACACCCCCGGCCACATCCGGTAGCCGCCCAGCAGCACCGCGGCCAGCGCGATTCCCGACGGCGGCCAGATGGCGGTGGCGTAGCCCGGCGGAACGGCCAGCGCCAATCCCAGCCAGCCGGTCG
The DNA here is from genome assembly GCA_021818185.1 of Pseudomonadota bacterium. GTDB lineage: Bacteria > Pseudomonadota > Alphaproteobacteria > Rhodospirillales > Magnetospirillaceae > JAKAFA01. The sequence continues at coordinate 28,339 of JAKAFA010000015.1, forward strand.
CGAAACAGACCGCCGCCACCACCGCCAGGGCGAATGGCCGATAAAGGAGTTTACGCAATCAAGGCGCCCTCTTTTCTACCCCAGGGGGAGACTATACCCCCTTCGGGCAGGGCGCGCACCTGCGGTATCGCCGGAAAGGCGATCAGCCGAACGCTTTGAACGCGATCAAGGTGAAGGTGTCTTTGACGCCGGGCAGCTTCTGGATGGTGTCGACCACGAACTGGCCGATATCGCAGCCGGATTCGAGGAAGCATTTGACCATCAGGTCGTATTGCCCCGAGATGGAATGGACTTCCGAGACCTGTTCCAGCTCGACCGCTTCATCCACCACCTGATAGGCGCGGCCGAGCTCGCATTTGACCATGACGAAAATGGTTTGCATGGTGCGGCTCCCCTGGCCAAACGATCTCCGGCCCAACGAGTACCGGCCCGGCGCCCCCGGGCCGGTGGCCCTATTCCTCTTCCGCCGCCCCGCGGGCGGGGCGGACCGGCAGCGGCACGGCGCGCATCATGAAATCGGGCATATGGTCGCCGAAACCGATGACG